>CACWGK010000010.1 GCA_902760415.1 uncultured Lachnospiraceae bacterium | reverse complement strand
CAGACTCTTGAAGAGGCTAAGGAAGGCATCAAGGAGATAATGATAGATAAGAAGTTTGGAGATGCAGGTAATAAGCTTGTTATCGAAGAGTTTATGACTGGCCGTGAGGTTTCAGTTCTTTGCTTCTCTGATGGTAAGACTATACTTCCTATGACATCTGCTCAGGATCATAAGCGTGCAGGTGATGGAGATACAGGTCTTAATACAGGTGGTATGGGAACATTCTCACCAAGCCCATTCTATACAGATGAAGTAGCAAAGTTCTGTGAGGAAAATGTATATCAGAGAACTATAGATGCTATGGCAGCTGAGGGACGTGAGTTTAAGGGAGTTCTCTTCTGTGGACTTATGCTTACAGAGAAGGGACCTCGTGTTCTTGAGTTTAATGCACGTTTTGGTGATCCAGAAGCACAGGTTGTTATTCCACGTCTTAAGAATGATATCGTAGATGTTATGGAAGCATGTGCAGATGGAACTCTTGATCAGATAAGTCTTCAGTTTGAAGATAATGCAGCAGTATGTGTAATGCTTGCATCTGATGGTTATCCTGTATCTTATAAGAAGGGATTCGAGATTAAGGGTCTTGAGAACTTCGAAGGTAAGGATGATTACTTCGTGTTCCACAGTGGAACTAAGTTTAATGATGAGGGCAAGGTTGTAACAAATGGTGGTCGTGTCATAGGCGTTACAGCTCTTGGATCAACTCTCGTAGAAGCTAGAGCAAATGCTTATAAAGCAACAGAGCTTATTGACTTTGAGAATAAGTACATGAGACATGATATAGGTAAGGCTATAGATGAAAAATAATCTTAGATTTTCTAAATCGGCGAGACTCGTTCTTGAAAATGCGAAGGGTCTCGCCAGTAGACTCAGTAATGACTATATAGATGCCAGACACATTGTGGTTGCGATGTATTCATCCCACAGTGGTCTGGCATATCGTGTTATGCTCAAAAATGGTATAAAGTCCGATGATATCCATAAGATAGCGGAGTCACTTCTGAAAGAGTCGGTGGCTGTTGGACATTTTAAACCAAAGGGAGAGTATACTGCCAGAACCGAGAAACTTTTTGAAAGTGCTATGGAAGATGCAAAAAGACTTGGTGTAGATGAGATAGGTACTGAGCATATTCTTATTAGCATAATCAGAGATAAGAACTCATTTATGATGGACCTGCTTAAGGAGAATAAGATTAATCCTTATGCTCTCTGCCATGAACTTCTACTTGCAACTGGACTCAGTGCTGAGGAGTGTAAGAAGTATGTGCGTGAAAATATAGCTCCTCAGAAGAATGTTAAGGCGAAGCCAAAAGCTAAGCAGACAATGCTGGATCAGTTTGCCAGAGATATGACTAAAGAAGCTGAGGATGGACTTCTTGATCCTGTGGTTGGCAGATTCGATGAGATAGTCAGAGTTATGCAGATACTTGGCCGCAGAACTAAGAATAATGCATGCCTTGTAGGAGAGCCAGGCGTTGGTAAGACTGCAATAGTTGAAGGAATCGCTCAGCTAATTGTTCGTGGACAGGTTCCAGGGGAACTTAGAGATAAGAGAATTATGAGTCTGGATCTTGCGGCTATGCTTGCAGGAACAAGATATCGTGGAGATTTCGAAGAGCGACTTATCAGAACTATAGAAGAGCTCAAGGAAAATCCTGATATTATACTATTTATAGATGAACTTCATACACTTATTGGAGCAGGTGGTTCAGAAGGAACACATGATGCTGCCAATATTTTCAAGCCAGCCTTATCTCGTGGTGAGATACACATGATAGGTGCGACAACACTTGAAGAGTATAGAAAGTATATCGAGAAGGATGCTGCGCTTGAGAGAAGATTCCAGCCAGTTACAGTTGATGAACCAACTACAAAGGAAACTTTAGAGATACTTCAGGGACTTAGAAAACGCTTTGAAGATTACCATATGGTAAGCATTTCAGATGAGGCATTAAATGCAGCTGTAACCTATTCGGTAAGATATATAAATGACAGATTCCTCCCAGATAAGGCGATTGATCTTGTGGATGAGGCCTGCGCCAGAATAAAGATGGGAAATGTTCCGAAGGACTTTTCCTATAAGATAGAACCAGATCTCAGCGAAGAGATAAAGCAGGAGATAGATGATTCTCTGAGTGCAGGAGATATGGCCAGAGTTATCAGACTTCGCAGAAAGCTTCAAAATGAAACTCAGGAGAAGAAGCTTGAACTCAGTAGCGATATTCCTGTTGTTACTGAAGATGATGTAGCTGCAGTTGTATCTGTATGGACTAAGATTCCAGTTGCTAGACTGTCAGTTACAGAGCAGTCGAGACTTCTGGAGCTGGATAAGAAGCTTCATGAAAGAGTTGTAGGACAGGACGAGGCTGTAACTGCTGTCGCAAATGCAGTTAGAAGAAGCAGAGCTGGTCTTAGATCACCTGAAAGGCCGATTGGGGCATTTCTCTTCCTTGGACCTACTGGTGTTGGTAAGACTGAACTTTCAAAGGCTCTTGCAGCGTCTCTTTTTGGAGATGAGAAGAGTCTTATAAGAGTTGATATGTCTGAATATATGGAGAAGCATGCGGTATCTAAGCTGATAGGTTCTCCTCCAGGATATGTTGGATATGATGAGGGTGGTCAGCTGTCGGAAATGGTTCGCAGGAATCCATACAGCGTTATTCTCTTTGATGAGGTTGAGAAGGCACATCCTGATATATATAACGTATTACTTCAGGTTCTTGATGATGGTATTATCACGGATTCCCAGGGCAGACGTGTAGACTTTAAGAATACTATAATCATCATGACTTCAAATCTTGGCGCAGATAAGATAATAGATCCTAAATCTATAGGATTTGTTACAGATGACAGCGCAGATAAAAGCCATGAAGAGATGAAATCTCGAATCATGGATGCCGTTAAAGAACAGTTCAAGCCAGAGTTCATCAATCGACTGGATGATATTATAGTCTTTAGATCGCTGAATGAAGAAGAGGTGCTTGAGATATCTGATCTTATGCTGAAGGAACTTAAGTCACGAGTTGCCGAGACTGCTGAGTTGAAGCTTTCTTACGGTATGAAGCTTAAGAGATTCATATTTGAGAAGGGCTATGATAAGAAGTTTGGTGCTAGACCACTTCGCCGAGCTATGCAGCAGTATATCGAGGATCCACTGGCAGAAAAGCTCCTATCGGGGGAGATAAGTAGGGGCGATACAGTGAGTATGACGGTCTCAGGTGGAGCTGAAAAAGAGATTATATTTAACGTAAAGACCAAGGCCCCAATGGATGAGAAAGTGTCATCTAAAAAATCAGCTAAAAGAAAAAAGAATGTGTAGAAAATAAAAAGTATTTTTGTTATTATAAAGATACGTACAGTTAACTTAAAAAACTTCAATAATAGTTGATTACTATATAATTTCAGGAGGTACATATTATGGCAGTTATTGATGAACTGATTCGCGAAGAAGAGAATGGTTCAATAAGTTTTGGTAATCATGAACTTACATCTAAGACAAAGAAAGATGGTTTCGAATATAACGGAGATACATATAAGATTAAGACGTTTAACGAGATTACAAAGCTAGAGAAGAACGGAATGTTCGTATATGAGTCAGTTCCAGGAACAACAGTGCACGAGTTTAGAACAAATGGAGAAAAGGTGATGTTCAGTGTAGAAGGAGAGAGCGATGCTCAGGTAACACTTGAACTTGAACCTGAAACAGAATATAAGGTGCATGTTGATGAGGTTTATGTTGGAAAGATGAAGACAAACCTTGGAGGCAAGCTTAGCCTGAGTGTGGAGCTTGAAGATAATGACAAAGTAGATGTCTTCGTAGAGAAAAACTAAGAATATAAAGTGTGTCACGGGTACTTAACGAGTGACACACTTTTTCTTTATCTTTACTAAAACCAGTTGGAGGGGAAATGGCAAAGGATAAACAGATATATTATTGCAAGGAATGCGGAAATGAGTTCAGCAGGTGGATGGGACAGTGCCCATCTTGTAAAGCTTGGAACTCATTTGTAGAAGAAAAGGTTACAAAGACAAGAAGTAATAAGACAGTATCGGTTGCAGATAGGCCGAAAGCTACAAGTATAAAAAATGTATCTTCATCAGAAGAAACAAGAATAAGCACCAGGATTTCAGAACTGGACCGAGTTCTAGGTGGAGGCATAGTGAAAGGTTCGCTGGTTCTTGTAGGTGGTGATCCAGGTATAGGAAAGTCGACGCTTCTTCTGGAAATGTGTCGCAATCTCGTAGAGGATGATAACAAGGTACTATATGTATCTGGCGAGGAATCTGTATCACAGATAAAGTCCAGAGCGGTAAGACTTGGTATTACGGAAGGCACAGTTATGGAAGAACGACTGATGCTTCTGAGTGATAATGATATGGACAACATAGAGTCTCAGATAGATAGTCTTGAAGCAGAGGTTGTAGTTATAGATTCTATCCAAACTATAGAGGCTTCAAATGTTGAAGCGGCGCCTGGAACAATCTCTCAGGTTAGGGAGGTTACAGCACGTATGCTCCAGATAGCAAAGCATAGTAATGTTGCTGTATTTATAGTCGGTCACGTAACGAAGGAAGGAACAGTTGCAGGACCAAGAACGTTGGAACATATGGTGGATTCAGTTCTATACTTTGAGGGGGATGAGAGCGGCGGCTTCCGTCTTCTTAGAGCTAACAAGAATAGATTTGGTTCTACCAACGAAATTGGGGTCTTTAATATGACAGATGGAGGACTTGAAGAAGTTATCAATCCATCAGAGTTCTTCTTAAATGGACGACCAGAGAAGTCTTCTGGTTCTTCGGTTGTATGTATCATAGAAGGAACAAGAGCTATGCTGATAGAGATACAGGCTCTTTGTACAGATTCTAGTTTCAGTATGCCGAGAAGAACTAGTGTAGGAATAGATTATAATAGAGTGAATCTTCTTACAGCAGTGCTTGAAAAAAGAGGTGGTATCAGCCTATCTGGATGCGACTGCTATGTAAATGTAGCTGGCGGTCTTAAGATAAATGATCCATCGACTGATCTTGGAATAATCTCGGCTATAGCGTCTTCATTTAGAGATAAGCCGATTGATAGCAAGATGGTGATCATCGGAGAGACAGGACTTGCAGGCGAAGTAAGAGGAGTCCGTAATATATCACAGCGACTTAAGGAAGCGGCTAAACTTGGATTTAGTAAGGCGATTATTCCGAAGTCTAATTACAATAAAGATCTTGAAAAACTGGGAATGGAGATTACGACGGTGTCGACTATTCGTGACGCCCTCGACAAGATATAATGTCACTTGAAAAAGAGCTGATATATCATGAATATTTGCAGAGAGAGGATGACTTTATCAGAGCTGCTTACCAGCCAGAGTTTGATTTCTACAGTGCTGTAAAAAGTGGCGATGTGGATAAGGTCAAGAAGCTATGCCAGGAGAATCTTGATGAGAAGAAGGGACTAGGTGTTCTGTCCCAGGATCCTGTGCAGAATCTTAAGTATCATTTTGCTATAACAGCTGCCATGTTGGCAAGGTACTGTATAGAGGGTGGTATGGACCTCTCGGATTCTTATAGTCTGAGTGACTTCTATATCCAGAAGGCAGATAGAGCTAAGACGAAGTCTGAGATTACAGAGCTTCATAATGCTATGAGTCTGGACTATACGAAGAAAATGAAAAGCATTCGTAAGAAGACGATTAAGTCGATGCCGGTAGCAAAAGCGGTGGATTACATATATGATCATCTTCATACAAGAATAACCATAAAAGAACTATCGAATTATGTAAACCTGAACCCTTCGTATCTATCTCGTATATTCAAGAAGGAAATGGGGGTTTCAGTCAGCAGATATATTCGAGCAAAGAAGGTGGATACAGCTAAGAATATGCTGATATATTCAGAGTTTACCCCTTCAGAGATAGCATCTATTCTCGCATTTCCAAGTCAGAGCTACTTCACTGAGGTATTTAAGAAAGAGGTGGGAACAACACCTCTGGAATATAAGAATGATAACTTATTTACAAGTAATCTATCGAAAGATTAAGTAGTTCATTTATAAAGAATAGGTAATCATTACGATATAATAGTCATCAAAACGATATATCATTTTTACTTCAAAAGATACTATGAGCTTATAAAGAAGAACGTAAGATCATAGGAGGGTAAAAATGATTAAGAACGGATTCTTTTCTAAGAAGAGACTTATGGCTATGTCACTTGCAGCTATGATGCTTATGTCTGCATCTGGTTGTGGTAAGACTGAAGAGTCAGCGGATGCTACAACTGAAGCAACTAATACATCAGCTGAAGCTGTAGATACAAGTGCAACTGATGTATCAGATGATGAGATTGAAGTTCCTGAGGGCTTTTCTCTTGTGTGGCATGATGAGTTTAATGGAACAGAACTAAATGAAGCAGATTGGAACCGCGAAGAACATCAGGTTGGATGGGTTAACAATGAGCTTCAGGAGTATATCCCAACGGATGAGTATTCATTTGTCAAAAATGGTGAGCTGGTTATACAGCCAAAGAAGTTTGAGGAT
This sequence comes from uncultured Lachnospiraceae bacterium, assembly GCA_902760415.1. GTDB lineage: Bacteria > Bacillota > Clostridia > Lachnospirales > Lachnospiraceae > Eubacterium_Q. The sequence goes on along the minus strand of CACWGK010000010.1, from coordinate 39,681 downwards.
GAGGACGGAAATGTATCCTATGCTTCTGGCCGTGTAAATACTCAGAATAAGCATGATGTAAAGTATGGACGCTTTGAGGCACGTATCAAGTTTCCTCAGGGAAAGGGCTATCTTCCTGCATTTTGGATGATGCCTCAGGATGAGGATTACTATGGTCAGTGGCCAAAGTGCGGTGAGATAGATATCGCAGAAGTTCTAGGAGATAGTACAAATACTAACTATGGAACTATTCATTACGGCGAGCCTCATAATCAGAATCAGGGAACATATACTCTCGCCAGTGGAAACTTTGCAGATGAGTATCATGTCTTTGCAGTTGATTATGAACCAGGTATCATCAAATGGTACGTAGATGGTGAGCAGTATTACGAGACCAGCGACTGGTTCTCTAAGTGGCCGGGTGGAGCAGAGAAGAAATATCCTGCACCATTTGATCAGCCATTCCACGTAATACTTAACGTTGCAGTTGGCGGCGATTGGCCAGGAAATCCAGATGAGACAACTCCATTTGATGAAAAAGGCGCAATGTATGTTGACTATGTTCGTATCTATCAGAAAGATAGTTATGATGAAAATGTAGAGAAGCCAGAAAAGGTTCTGGAAATGAGAGAAGCCGATGAGACTGGTAACTTCATTCATAACTCAGACTTTGCAGAGGTAGAAGATCTTACAGATGATGTTGACTGGAAGTTCCTGGAGTTAAATGGAGGAAAAGGCGGGGCTGAGATTAAGGACGGAGAAATCATCATTTCTACTGAAGACTTTGGCTCAGAAGAGTACTCTATTCAGTTAGTACAGCCTGAGATGCCTATGGAGCAGGGCTGCAAATATAAGTATTCCTTTGAAGCCTATGCAGAGGAAGAGAGACAGATGAAGGCTGCGGTAACAGCACCTACAGCAAACTGGATCAGATACTTCCCAGACACATCAGTGGATTTAACAACAGATTGGAAGACCTTCGAGTTTGAGTTCGATATGGAAGAAGAAAGTGACGATAAGGGCCGAGTTGAGTTCAACATGGGTAATCAGGGGTCAAAGGCAACTATCCATATAAGAAATGTCAGACTTGAGAAGATAGATTAACAAATGGCGTAAATGCTTATTAAATGAGGTATATATTATGAAAAGATTTGAAGGATATATGCACGGAATTAACCTGGGAGGTTGGCTCTCTCAGTGCGATCATACTAAAGAACGTTATGATAACTTTATCACTGAAGAAGATATAAAGCGTATCAGCGATTGGGGACTTGATCATATAAGAGTACCTATTGATTATGATCTGGTAGAAGATGCTGAGGGAAGATATATCGAGTCAGGATTTGCCTATATAGATAAGGTTATAGAATGGGCTGGCAAGTACGGCCTTAATATGGTACTGGACCTACATAAGACATATGGTTTCAGCTTCGATGATGGAGAAGAAGAGTTCGGTTTCTTCGAAGTAGAAGCATATCAGGAAAGATTCTATAAGCTTTGGGAAGAACTTGCATCAAGATATGGAAAGTATTCAGATAGAGTAGCATTTGAGATGCTAAATGAGGTAACAGATAAGGAATACTGCGAGAAATGGAATCAGATATCGACCGAGTGCATCAAGAGAATAAGAAAATATGCACCAGATATCAAAATCCTTCTTGGCGGATATTATAATAACGCCATAGAAGCACTTAAGGACCTTTCGATGCCTTATGATGAAAATATCATTTATAACTTCCATTGTTATGAGCCACTGATATTTACACATCAAGGAGCAAGCTGGATACCAGAGATGGATACATCCTTCAGAATGCCATTCGAAGATACCTATCAACATTATCAGGAATATATAACAAAGAATCTTGATAGATTTGCAGTGGACATGTCAGTATATGACCAGTCAGCAAATATCGGGATAGAGTACTTTGAAAATATGGTGGCAGAAGCAGTCAGTGTTGCTGAGGAGAGAAATGTAGCACTCTACTGCGGCGAGTATGGCGTTATAAATCTTGCTACTGCAGAAGATAGCCTAAAGTGGTATAAGATGATCTGCTCAGTATTTGATAAATACGGTATAGGCAGAGCTGCATGGAGCTATAAAGAAATGGACTTCGGAATAATCGATGACCACATGAAGAGCGTCGCTGCCGAACTAGTAAAGATAATATAGATAAAACTACAAGTGACAGCTGGTATACATTACCGGCTGTTTTTTGTTGCTGTCACTGTCACTTTATACTTTAATAATATGGGGATTTTTGGTATAATCCCGTATTGTTAATGATTACTTGGGAAAATAAACTATATATAGGGTTTGATTTATATTAGATATGGAGGAATTGATAATGGGAATGAATGTTGCATGTCTGGATCTTGAAGGAGTTCTTGTACCAGAGATATGGATAGCTTTTGCTGAGGCTAGTGGAATACCAGAGCTTAAGAGAACAACAAGAGATGAACCAGACTATGATAAGCTGATGAACTGGAGACTTGGTATCCTTGAAGAGCACGGACTTGGTCTTAAGGAAATACAGGAGACTATCGCAAAGATTGATCCACTTCCAGGCGCAAAGGAATTCTTAGATGAGCTTAGAAGCGTAACACAGACTATTATCATAAGTGATACATTTGAGCAGTTTGCTAAGCCACTTATGGTAAAGCTTGGAATGCCAACTCTTTTCTGCAACACACTTGAGGTTGCTCCAGATGGAAAGATTACTGGTTTCAAAATGAGATGTGAGAAGTCTAAGCTTACAACAGTGAAGGCTCTTCAGTCATGCGGTTTTGATACTATAGCAACAGGTGATAGCTTTAACGATCTTGCTATGATTCAGGCAAGTAAAGCTGGTTTCCTCTTCAGATCAACAGAGCAGATTAGAAAGGATTATCCTGATCTTCCTGCATATGAAGAGTATAGTGATCTGCTTGCTGCATTTAAGGCTGCTTTATAAGGTATAAAATATATGGATTTTTCTGAAATTAAAAAGAAATATTCCTGGGTAGGCTTCAGCTTCTTTCTCTTTGGACTTACGATGGAGGGCGCTGCAGTTCTCCTAAGGATATTACTTAGAAATGTAGATGATAGAATACTCGATAATAGCTGGGTAGTATTCATTTTAGGACTTGCTCCTATATGGGCGATTGGATTTCCTATATGCTTACTTGCTGCGTCTAGAGTATCTAGCGTAAAGCCTGAAGACCATCAGATAAAACCAAAGTATCTGCTTCAGTTTTATATGATGCTGGTCTTTCTTATGATGACAGCAAATATAGCTGGAACTATTTTCATTTCTATTATTGAGCATGTTACCGGACTTACTATCGAGAATGCTACTATAGATATGATACAGAAGCAGGAGTTTCTTCCAAGTCTTATATTTACAGTAATACTTGGTCCTATCATGGAGGAACTTGCATATAGAAAGCTGCTTATTGATAAGCTTGGTCAGTATAATAAGCGTTATGCTATCATTCTGTCAGGAGTTATGTTTGGACTGTTCCATACAAACCTACATCAGTTCTTCTATGCTACTATTATAGGATTTCTCTTTGCATATATTTATACAATATCCGGTCGTGTTAGATATACTATGATACTGCATATGACATTTAACTTTATTCATGGTATACTTCCGATGGCTATAGTTAAAAATCTAGATCTCGATTCACTTTCCGCTATTTCTGAAGGTGATGTGATGAATCCTGAGGTACAAAAACAGGTATTTGAGCTTTATACTAATCCTGCTTTTCTGGGACTTCTTGGATATGGTTTACTGATAATCGGACTTTGGATTGCAGGACTTGTTCTGTGGATCATTAATCATAAGAAAATCAAAGTGGATGATAGTAATTCGCCTCTTCCTATAAAAGAAGGAAAATATATTCCATTTATAAATGTTGGTATGATCCTTTTTGCTGTGTTAACTATAGCAATAACAGTTTTAGAGATAATCCTACTAAACATTAAATAAGGTGAGATAGATATGATACTTGCTTGCCAAAATATTAGTAAGAGCTTTGGTGATGTGCCAGTTCTTCGAAATGTAAACTTTCATATAGAAAAAAATGATAAGTGTGGCCTCATCGGCATTAATGGTGCTGGCAAGACCACACTTCTTCGCGTTATTCTGGGAGAAGAGGAGGCTGACTCTGGAAATGTAGTTATAGCCAGAGATGTTCGTATAGGTTACCTCTCTCAGACTCAGGATACTGAGCTGGATAACACTATATACGGTGCGATGCAGGAAGCAAAAAAGTATATCCTGGATATGGAAGCGCGTATAAGACAGCTTGAACAGGAGATGGAGGGAAAGACTGAAGAGGAACTTACTCCGATCCTTGAGGCATATAATCGCCTCTCAACTCAGTATGATAGAGAAAATGGTTACGCCTACGAGAGTGAGATTACAGGTGTTATCGCAGGACTTGGATTTACTAAGGAAGATTATGATAGACCTATAGCTACTCTGTCTGGAGGACAGAAGATGAGAGTTGCACTAGGTCGACTTCTTCTTAGTCATCCGGATATTATAATCCTCGATGAGCCTACAAACCATCTTGATATGTCATCTATTCAGTGGCTTGAAGGATACCTTTCCTCCTATCCGGGGGCGGTAATCGTAGTAAGTCATGATAGATATTTTATAGATAAGATTACTAATAAGATAGTTGAGATAGATCAGGGTGTTTCTTCTGTATATAATGGCAGCTACTCCTATTACAGTGAGGAGAAGTCAAAGCGTCGTCAGGCTGAGATGAATGCTTACCTGAAGCAACAGGCTCAGATAGCCCATGAGGAGGCTGTTATCACAAAGCTGAAGCAGTTTAATCGTGAGAAGTCTATTAAGCGTGCTGAGAGTAGGGAGAAGAAGCTAGATAAAATCGATAGACTAGATAAACCTACAGAAGTACAGGCCGACATGCGTCTCAAGCTGGAGCCGGTTTGTGAATCGGGTGAGGATGTTCTATTTGTAGAAAATCTGGCGAAATCTTTTGGAACTAATACACTCTTTGAGGGTATTGGAATAGATATTAAGCGTGGAGAACACGTAGCTCTTATCGGTGGAAATGGTACTGGTAAGACTACTATACTTAAGATAATCGCAAGAAAGCTTGCAAAGGATGCTGGAAATGTAACTTTTGGAGCCAAGGTTCGTGTAGGCTACTTTGATCAGGAACATCATGATCTTGATACAAGTAAGACTATCTTTGAAGAAATGTCAGATTCATTTCCGGATATGAATAATACTCGTATTCGAAATGTACTTGCAGCATTTCTTTTTACAGGAGAGGATGTCTTTAAGAAAATTGGTGATTTATCTGGTGGAGAGAGAGGCCGTCTCTCACTTGCAAAGCTTATGCTGTCACCCGCCAACTTCTTAATTCTTGATGAGCCTACGAACCATCTGGATATTCCTTCGAAGGAAATCTTAGAGGATGCACTTCGTGATTATACAGGAACTGTATTATATGTAAGTCATGACAGATACTTTATTAATCGTACGGCAACTAGAATACTTGAGTTACGTGAGAAGGTTCTGACTAACTATATTGGTAATTATGATTATTACGAAGAAAAAAAGGATGACATATTCCTTGTACAGCATGGAGACTTAGTTAGTAGTAATCCAGAACTAAGTGCTTCTATGTCTGCTTCCGCAGGAACGGCTGCGTCAGCATCTGGCCCCACAGTTCAGGACTCGGGAAAGTCATCAGCACGTCTCGAGTATGAGGAGCAGAAAGCTTCTTCAGCTGAACTTAGAAAGAAAGAGAAGGCTCTGAAGAGAGTCGAATCTCAGATAGAAAAACTTGAAGCTGAGATAACGGATATAGATACTCAGCTTAGTGATCCTGCAAATGGAACGAATGTAGGTCTTCTGCTTGAACTATCGACAAAGAAGGAAGAGGCTGAGACTAAACTTGAAGAGCTTTACACGGAGTGGGAAGAACTTCAGTAATAGAATATAACCACAGATTTAAGAATGACAAAATGTCAAAAATGTGATAAGTTATTAGTACCGATAGCTAGTCGGATTTACTTCTTCTTGATTGGACAAATCCGGCAATATCATCGGTATCAATACTAAGGAAAATGAATATATGAGATTATTGTTTATAAGGCATGGCGATCCTGATTATGAGAATGATACGCTGACTCCTAAGGGACATAGAGAAGCGAAGCTTCTGTCTGATATTATCAGCGATTTTCATATAGACGAAGTATATGAGTCTCCTCTTGGAAGGGCCAGAGATACAGCGGCTTATAGCTGTAAGGCTCTAGGTATTACACCGAAGACCCTAGACTGGCTTATGGAGTTTCCTGCTGAGGCAGATCCGAATATATCGGAAGATGTAAGACGGGCCTATGCAAATGAACTAATCCGAAGTGAAGTAACAGGGGAGTATAACAAGCATATAGTTTGGGATATACTTCCCTCTTATTATATGAACCATCCGGAACTATTTGATAGAAATCAGTGGAGAGACTGTGAACTCATTAAGGCAACGAACATGATACCCCTCTATGATAATGTGGTGGGAGAGTTTGAGAAACTTCTCGCGTCTTATGGATATGAAAGGTCTGGCATGGCATTTAAGGTGAGAGAAAGTAATGATAAGACTATTGCTTTTTTCTGTCACTTTGGACTATCATCGCTGCTTCTGTCTTATCTATGGAATACATCTCCATTTGTTATATGGCAGTTCGGTGCATTTGCTCCGACATCAGTTACTGAGGTGGTGACTGAAGAGAGGGAGAAGGGGATAGCTACATTTAGAACACTTAGAGTTGGCGATATAACGCATCTTAGGCTCGGAAATGAAGCGCCTTCATTTTCTGCAAGATTTTGTGAGCTGTATGAAAATGAGGATGAGCGGCACTAGGTGTATGTGTTATTTTGTTTAGAAGGAGGCTTACTTAGATGGGGTTTTCTAAAGATTTTATGTGGGGAGCAGCTACAGCTTCTTACCAGATTGAAGGGGCTTATAACGAAGATGGTAAGGGACTGAGCATATGGGATGTTACAACTTCTATGGATGGAGTGGTGCGTCATCATGAGGATGGACGCGTGGCTTGTGATCACTACCATAGATATAAGGAAGATATTAAGCTATTTAAAGAGCTTGGAATAAAGTACTACAGATTTTCTATTAGCTGGCCAAGGATTATTCCTACTGGCGAGGGAGAGATAAATCCTAAGGGAATAGAGTTCTATAGCAATCTGGTAGATGAACTACTTGCAGCGGGAATTACACCTGTTGTTACGCTATTTCATTGGGATCTTCCATATGATCTGTATCTAAGGGGCGCATATGCTAACCCAGACTTTCCTATATGGTTTGAGAAATATACGAAGGCTGTAGTGGATGCACTTTCTGATAGAGTAAACTACTGGATAACATTTAATGAGCCACAGTGTTTTATAGGAAATGGTTTCTGGCTTGGGGGTCATGCTCCATTTCTTAAGTACGATAATCGAACACTGCTCATAATGATTCATAATTACTGTCTGGCGCATGGCAGGTCGGTTAAGTATATTCGTGAAAATGCTAAGACTAAACCTATTATTGGTATAGCTCCTATCGGACCTGTTCGTATACCTAAGTCGGATTCACAGGTGGATGTAGATGCGGCTTATGAGGAGAGTTTTTCGATGAACGATATGTTCTTCTCACTTGCTATCTATTCTGATCCGATTATTCTTGGAAAGTATCCAGAGGATGCCTATAAAGTATTTGGCGATGATATGGTGGTTCCTGCCCCTGGCGACATGGAGCTTATCTCACAGCCACTGGATTTCTATGGAATGAATATATATTACAGTTCGGCTAATATGGTAGAACGAGGATATATGGATAATGAATATCAGGGTATTCCTCGAACATCTATGGACTGGGTGGTAGATCCACGTGTAATGTATTGGTCGCCTAAGTTTATCTATAAGAGATATGGACTTCCGATGCTCATTACTGAAAATGGTGCTTCTATAAATGATGTTGTATCCCTGGATGGAAGGGTCCATGATCCACAGAGAGTGGATTACATACAGCGTTATCTAAGAGAATATAAGCGTGCTGCAGATGAGGGCATTCCTATAATGGGCTATTTCTACTGGTCAGCTATGGATAATTTTGAGTGGGGCATGGGCTATGATAAGAGATTTGGTCTTATTCATGTAGATTACCGTGATCAGACACGCGTCATTAAGGATTCAGCTTTCTGGTATCGTGATGTTATAGAGGCTAATGGTGAAAATATTTAGTCATTTTTTTGATATTATTTGCAGGTATTTCCGATTGACGGTACTTGCTGCATCTAATATAATTTTAGTAACTTAATATGTAGGCAAAACCGGTGAAAACCGGCGACGCAAAGCTATTAGGGCCTTTAACATGGCAGCCAGTTGCACTTAAAATGTTTGATACATCAGAGTTGGCCGCGAGGTTGATTCTGATGTTTTTTTATAAAATTTTAGGGAGGTAAATGTATGTACGATGAGATGGATATTGATGTGATGATAGGTATTAGTGAGGAGGAACTACCTACAGGTCGTGAGATCCCAGTGGTTAAGAAGTCAGAAGAAACTCTGGAAGATCTTGGTATCGAGCAGGTGGCAGAACCTGAAGTTCAGAAGGAACTTAAGGTTGAAGCTAAAACATACACCGCACCAGCACCAGAGGCAGTTCGTGCACCAGAACCTGTACCAGTAGAAAAGAAGCACAGAGGAATTACAGAAGTTTTAGTTGGACTAGTTAAGAGAGCATAAGTCGATAAAACTGGCGGCGTAAGTATATAACTTCTTGACTCATTTTCATTTTATGATACTATATATAGTGTGTTATAAGAGAGATAATCTCTTATAACATATACATTTTGTTGAATGTGAGGTAAGAAGGTATGAAATGTCCATTTTGCGGAGATGAGGACACAAGGGTTATTGATTCTAGACCGGCTGATGATAATACAGCCATCAGACGTCGCCGTCAGTGTGATGTATGTGGGAAGAGATTTACTACATTTGAAAAGGTTGAGGCTACTCCTCTTATGGTAATTAAGAAGGATAAGTCTAGAGAACCATATAATAGAGAGAAGATAGTTAAGGGTCTTATCAGAAGCTGTCACAAGCGTCCAGTTCCTATGGAGAGAATAGAAGCTTGTGTAAATGAGATTGAATCGGCAATCTATAATCTTGAATCACGAGAGGTTGAGACAAGTACTATAGGTGAGATAGTGATGGATAAGATCAAAGATTTGGACGGAGTAGCATATGTTCGCTTCGCATCTGTATATCGAGAGTTCAAGGATGTGAATACATTCATGGATGAACTCAAGAAGATACTTAAATAAATTATGAATGATAATTAGATGAGTCACCGGTCTTTCGCCTGGTGACTCACTTAGTTTATTACGGGAGATAATCTTGGAAGAGGGAATAAGAATAATTGAACAAGGAACCTCAGAGGTAGTTATTAAAAAATCAAGATTTCTTGGAACTGCTGCAAATGTTGAATCAGAAGAAGAGGCTAGAGCAATAGTTGCAGCTATAAGAAAGGAACACTACAGTGCGAGACATGTATGCTATGCCTACAGTGTAGGAGAGTCAAATCCTGCACTGAAGTTTTCTGATGATGGAGAACCAGGTGGTACAGCTGGAAAGCCTATGCTGGATGTTATTACCAACTCAGGTATCAGCAATATAGTTGTTGTAGTTGTTAGATATTTTGGTGGAGTACTGCTTGGAACCGGTGGACTTGTTCGTGCGTATACGCAGGCTGCTCAAGAAGCGGTGAATGCGGCAGGAAAGAAGACTATATGTCTTTCCTGTATATATGACATCACCCTGGATTATGCTGATTTTGATAAAGTGAAATATCTAATAGATAATACAGATGGGACAACATGTGATGTTGCATATTCTGATAAAGTAACTATCAGGCTTATAGTTCCAGAGAAGTCTGCTGCTACTCTGATAGATCAGATAAATGAGAAAACAGCGGCTAGGTCAGTTGCTAAGCTTCTTGATACTAAGATGATTTAATTGTCTATATTATAATCTTCATTTGCGGATTATTCCCAAGGATGATCCTCGTCTATAACCTGAAAGTCGAGATAATCAAACTCGATTTCTTCCATAAAGTTAACATCGCGGAATCTGGTTCTCGCGTGCTTTATGAATTCTCTCTGGTTGGATTCAAGCCATACTGGAACTGCGAGATCAAACTCGTGACATATTATTTCTAATGCTTTATATACTTTCTTTGTACGGGACATTTTCTCCTCAGAAGATTCATTTGGAATCTCAACAGTGGTGTCCCTTTCTAGATGATTTTCTTTTATTATCTTACCCCAGACTTTAAACATAGTGGTTTCCTCGCATTATTACTAGCTAGTGCAGGTTTGAGTATATCACAAAAGCTTCATATAGTGTTGACGATTTTTTGACAATTTTGTTACAAGAGAATGTGAGATTATTATCCCCTTAAAACTTATAATCAAATCAGTTTTAAAGTATACACCATAGTTTCACTTATGACTAAAAGATTAAAGCAGATAAGAAGGGAAGTGTTAATATGTCAAATGATTTTGGAACCGGAAATGGTGGTAATAATTTAATATATAGAGACTCTAACTTTCTTTCCCCACAAAGTCCTGAGATGGATAATTCGAAACCCCATGGTTATTCATCTCAGGCACCCTATCAGACAAGCGGTAGTGGTGGAATGAATAATAATAGAAATGATAAGAATAAGAACGATAAGGATAGTAAGAATAAGACAAAGAAGGACAGCTTTGGTGTAAAGGTCGGTAAGACAGCGGTATGTGCTCTCGTCTTTGGCGCAGTTGCAGGTGGTACGATATTTGGAATAAATGCTGCTGGTGGCAGAGCTTTTCCAAAGAATGACGCTGTGATAGAACAGAGCGAGACAGAGGATGAGCTGGAGAGAGCTTTTAAAGAAAAGAGTGATAAGGAGGCTAAGAAGGCTGCAGAAGAAGCGGCTGCCGCAAAGCAGGAAGCAGAGGAGGCAAAGTCTGAGGTTGCAGATTCTGAGAAAGAAGAGGATGCTACTACAGATGATTCTGCAGAAGAGTCAGGAAGCAATCAGGCTATAAATGTTCAGGAAACAACTCAGTCCTCGGGTGCTACAGTAACACTTGATTATGACGTTGCTGATATAGTCGAGAAGACACAGCCATCTATAGTATCCATTACTACAACAGGAACTCAGACGGTACAGTCTTATTTCCAGGTATATTCACAGCCTACATCAGGTGCTGGATCAGGAATAATAGTGGGTCAGAATGATGATTCACTTTATGTAGCTACAAATTATCATGTTATAGAAAATGCTGATGAGATAAAGGTTGGTTTTAACGACGGCGAAGTAGTTAATGCATCCGTTAAGGGTTATGATGAAGATGCTGATATAGCGCTTGTGCTGGTTCCTCTTTCAGATATGAAGGATTCAACAAAGAATGCGATTACAGTTGCAAGTATCGGCGACAGCGACAGCCTTCGTGTAGGTGAACCATCTATCGCAATCGGAAATGCACTTGGTTATGGCCAGTCAGTTACAGTTGGCTATATAAGTGCTCTTAATAGAGCTATATCAGGAAGTGACGGACAGTATATTCAGACAGATGCAGCCATCAATCCTGGTAACAGTGGTGGCGCCCTCATTAATTCAAAGGGCGAGGTAATCGGTGTAAACTCTGTAAAGTATGTTGATAGTACTGTAGAAGGCATGGGATTCTCTATTCCTATCAACGAAGCTATGAGCATAATAAATGATATCGCAGCCGGTACTCAGACGGAAGCTGCATCTCTTGGAATAGAACCAGTAGATATTGGTAGACAGTATTCACTTATATATGGATTCCCTATGGGTATATACGTAAAGAATATCGATAGTGGCTCAATCGCAGAAAAGTCGGACGTTCACGTGGGCGATATAATTGTTGAAATTGATGGTGAGGAAGTTTATACTTATGATGATCTGGAGAAGAAGGTACGTAAGCATTCTTCAGGTGATACTGTAGAAATGGTAGTCTACAGAACAGATGATATGGGAGTTTATCAAGAGACAACTCTTCAGTTAACTTTCTAACTTCTGTTATGTAGCAGGAAGATTTATGTATAAACTCATTGCCAGAGATGGTAGAGCAAAAAGAGCAGATTTTGAAACTGTGCATGGAGTTATAAGAACTCCTATGTTTATGAATGTAGCGACAGCTGCAGCTATTAAGGGTGCTGTGTCAGCTGCTGATTTAGAGCAAATAAAAACCGAGGTTATGCTGTGCAACACATATCATATGCACGTTAGACCCGGAGAAGAGACAGTGTATAAGATGGGCGGGCTTCACAAGTTTACAACGTGGAGCCGGCCTATTCTTACTGATTCGGGAGGCTTTCAGGTATTCTCACTGGCGAAGCTTCGTAATATAAAAGAGGAAGGCGTTACATTTAGCTCCCATATTGATGGCCGCAAGATATTCATGGGTCCTGAAGAGAGTATGAATATCCAGTCTGCGCTGGCATCAACTATAGCTATGGCCTTCGATGAGTGTCCTCCAGCAAAGGCTGAGAGAAGCTATATAGAGAGGTCGGTTGCCAGAACCGAGAGATGGCTGCTCAGATGCAAGAAGCGCATGGAAGAGCTAAATGCTATGGACACAACTATCAATAGAGAGCAGATGCTTTTCGGAATCAACCAGGGCGGAGTTATAGATGATATTCGTATAGATAATGCGAAGCGAATCGCTGAGCTAGATCTACCTGGATATTCAATAGGTGGACTTGCGGTAGGAGAGTCACATGAGGAAATGTATCATATACTCGATGTTACTGTTCCACATCTTCCACTTGAGAAGCCAACATATCTTATGGGCGTTGGAACTCCTGAGAATATTCTTGAAGCGGTTGACCGTGGTGTAGATTTCTTCGACTGTGTATATCCTTCGCGTAATGGTCGCCATGGACAGGTTTATACAAATCATGGAAAAATGAATCTAAAGAATCAGCAGTACGAGCTTGACGATAGACCAATAGATGAAACCTGTGACTGTCCTGTATGTAAGCGTTACAGTCGCGCCTATATTCGTCATCTCTTAAAGAGAGATGAGATGCTGGGACTTAGATTCTGCGTAATCCATAATTTATATTTCTATAACAATATGATGGAAGAGATTCGTGAGGCTATAGAAAACCACAATTGGGCAGCTTACAAGGCTCATAAGCTTGAATGCGTAAGAGGCCTATAAAGAAGAAACACCCCTTGCATAATATAGATAATTACGCTATTATATCAAAATGAAAAAAATACGAGGAGAATTATTATGAACACACACATGATACTTTCAGAAGGTGCAGCAGTTGGTGGCGGTAGCGGCGCTATCTTTATGATTGGATATGTTGCATTCCTTCTTCTTATTGTTTATTTCCTGTTTATCAAGCCTTCTAAGAAGCAGCGTAAAGAACAGGAAGAACTTATGAGCTCCATTAAGCCAGGTGATACAATCATGACAACAAGTGGCTTCTATGGAACAGTCATCGGTATGGATGATGATACAGTAATTGTTGAGTTTGGTAATAACAAGAACTGTCGTATTCCTATGCATAAGAAGGCTATCGCTGAGGTTGAGAAGCCTGAGGAAGCTGTAAAGGAAGATGCAGAGGAAGAGAAGAGTTCTAAGAAGATTGGCAAGAAGAAAGAAAATTAATTATGTCTAAGAAGATATCTGCAATACTTGTTGCGATACTTATTTTATCAGCGCTTTCAGGCTGTGGTAAAAAGGAAGAGGAGGCATATTCTTCGCCTTCTTTTTCGAATGGCTCCAGCAGTGAAGCAACAGAGACTGAGGCTGAAGAAGAGTCAGCCAGTCTTACTGAGGCACTTATGATAGCAAGCTTTACTGATGCAACATCAACTGATGCTGATAAGTCAAAGAATCTTGCTGCAACCCTTACGGATGCTCCAATCATGGGTGCGCGTACTGATAAAGTCTACTATAATACGCTGGCTGAGTTTAAGATATCTCTCGATGAAGAAGGTTGGGAGTTCTATGATGCAGCTGAAGTGGCTACAGCCATAGATGCAACTGCTGACTATGTAAATAATCTGTGGTATGGTTATTCATCTCCTTATGATGAAGGTACTACATATGCTGCCATAGCATATCATAAGGATTCGGGATCATCCATCATAGTATCCTACGTTAATCCGACAGAATATAATATGCCCGATTATTCTGCCAAAGAATACCTGAAAATGGCTGCTGGAAAGTACGAGGATCTAAAGGTTCGAACAGTAACATTTCTTGGAGATAAGTATGAGGTTCTGGACGTTCCGGATGAGCAGTCAAATGTAGGACGAAGAACTCAGTTTGCTATAAAAAAAGAAGGACTTATAGTTCTTGTAACTTTTACAACTAATAATGATTATAAGCTGGAGAATGCGATTAGATTAATCTCTCCACTATACTATTAAGAATCAGACCGGGGCGTAAGTGCTCCGGTTTTCTGTTGATATTACATTTAGGAACTAATTAGAAATGAAATCTGAAGAAACTACAACAACTAAAGAAGTTACATCTGAATCTGTAGCAAGTAAACCTAGAAGAAGCGGAATGATATGGGGAATCATACATATCATTCTGGCTGCATTTTCATTTTCACTTATGACTATGTTTCTTAAGCTTGCTGGGGACCTTCCGACTATGGAGAAGGCCTTCTTCAGAAATCTTGTTGCTCTTTTCCTGGCAATTTTTCTTCTGGCAAAAAGCGAGGAAAAGTTTAAGATTAATAAGAAGAGCTTTCCAAGTGTACTTTTTAGATGTATGTTCGGTACTGCTGGACTTATAGCAAACTTCTGGGCTATAGATAGACTTGGACTTGCTGATTCAAATATGCTGAACAAGATGTCGCCTTTCTTCGCTATCATCATGTCAGTATTTATACTAAAGGAGAAGCCTAATGTTGTAGAGTGGCTTCTGGTTATTATGGCATTTGTTGGCGTTGTATTTATCGTAAAGCCGGGACTTGGAATTACGAGTATCCCTGCTCTTGTTGGACTTTTCAGTGGATTTGGTGCAGGAACGGCGTATACATTTCTTAGGAAAGCTACCAACAGTGGAGAGAGAGGAATGGTAGTGGTTATGTGCTTTTCTTTATTCTCGTGCCTCGTGACGCTTCCATTTTTCATAATAAACTTCCAGCCTATGACAACAAAACAGCTGATATTCATGCTTCTTGCAGGTCTGGGGGCGACCGGTGGTCAGGTTAATATCACAGCGGCTTATTCATTTGCTCCTGCAAAGGAGATATCGGTATATGACTATGCTCAGGTTATCTTTGCGGCAATCTGGGGTATCTGGATATTCGGTGAAATTCCCGATATACTAAGTATTATAGGTTATGTTATAATAATTAGCGCTGGGGTTATCAGATGGCGCTACGCTCTAAGCAAAACCAAAGAAGAAAATAAGGAAACTGGGGATGAAGAACAAAAATAAAGTAATGAGGAATATGCTTATTGGCATGATAGGCGCGGCTATATGTATGGTGGCGTGTTGGCTCAGTGGCGCATATGGTGAGGGTAACGTTCGAAATGGTTACATTCAGAGCAACTGGCCTAAGATGCCATTTATGAGATTCGAGATATCCCTCATACTATCGGGTCTCGGTATAGCACTCAATTATGTTGGACTCAGAGACTATATAAAGTTATTCAGATATATGAGAAGAAAAAGAGGAGTCCTTAACAGACAGATGGGTAGTCTGTTTGAGGTTGGTGCTATAGCTTACTGCATAGCATATCTTTTTATACAATCAGGATATATTATGATGGCACTTGTATATAAGTTGCTTTTTGCTACTAACCTTATGGGTGCTGATATCATTTCTACAACAGAAGGAATGTTTTACTATATCGCGATTCCACTTTTTGCATACCTTATCGTAAGTATAGTTGGAATGTCTGTTGCATATATGCATTTTCTATGGAATGGACTCATGCGAGTATCTAGAATATGTATTCTTTTTAATCCATTAATCTTTTTTGGAATCGGTGAGCTTCTCAAGCTTACGAAGCTTTATTACTTAGTTGACTTTGCTGCTGCATCTGTGCCTTTTGGCATGATTCTTATGATGGCTGCAGGAATGGTTGGTGTTGCTAAGCAACCGAATCCAAAGCCACGTGTGTAGGAGAATTATATGAAACTAGTGTCTTGGAATGTAAATGGAATAAGAGCCTGTTCGAAGAAGGGCTTTGATGATAGCTTTGCAGCGCTGGATGCGGATATATTCGCGATTCAGGAGAGTAAGATGCAGGAGGGACAGCATGTGCTGGATCTTCCTGGGTATCATCAGTATTGGAACTATGCCGAGAAGAAGGGATATTCCGGAACTGCTGTATTTACAAAGCAGGAGCCTGTACAGGTTACCTATGGTATGGGAATCGAGAAGCATGATCATGAGGGACGACTTATAACTCTGGATATGGGTGACTACTACTTTATAACTGTCTATGTTCCTAATTCTCAAAATGAATTAAAGAGACTTGATTACCGCATGGAGTGGGAGGACGACTTCAGAAACTTTCTTTCTGAGAAAGCGAAAGATAAGCCGGTTATAATGTGCGGCGATCTAAATGTAGCTCATCTGGATATCGACCTTAAGAACCCGGCTTCTAATCATCAGAATCCTGGATTTACTGATCAGGAGAGAGAGAAGTTTGGAACTCTTCTTGAAGCAGGATTTATCGATACATTTAGATATAAATATCCTGATCTTACGGAAGCATATTCCTGGTGGTCATACCGCTTCAACTCTCGTGAGAGAAATGCTGGATGGCGTATTGACTACTTTGTGGTTTCGGAGTCACTTCGTGATAATATTGTTGATTCTAAGATTCATAATGAGATATATGGCTCAGATCACTGTCCAATCGAACTTGATATAAATATTTAGATATATAAATGCGTAAATTAATATATAAGAATATAAGTATTTGATAATAGGATTATAATGCGTCATCTGATATTATTCAGATGACGTTTTTATTATATTAATATATAGAATTAACTTGATTTATAGTATTAGTGATTATATAATTACCGAAGAAACTACACGTAGTTTTCAAAACTACGTGTGCGATTATTTATAGATTATAAGTATTGTAGACTACTAAAGAGGAATATAAATGCCTAATAAAGACATAACAAAAAAAGATGCGTCTATTTCAGAAAATATCGAGGCTAAGGGACAGATGGTTCCTGCACCAGGTGTTGCTGGAAAGTATATATCTGTATGTGAAGATGAATCAGGTGTGCTGCAAGCAATAGATTTTCATGACGATGAGAACTTCAACTTTGGTTTCGATGTTGTGGATGTTCTTGCTGAAAAGTGTCCTAATAAGACAGCTATGCTTCATGTTTCAAAAGAAGGTAAGGAGCGTAGGATCACATTTAAGGATATGATGACATATTCTAATAAGACTGCAAATTATCTTCGCTATCTTGGCGTGAGAAAGGGCGACAGAGTCCTCCTTATCATGAAGAGACATTATCAGTTCTGGTTTACATTGGTAGCACTTCATAAGATAGGCGCTATAGCGGTGCCATGTTCATTTCTCCTTACCAAGAAGGATTTTGAATATCGCTTCAAGGCTGGAGGTATAAATGCAGTAGTGTGTACAGCGGATGGAGAGGTTGCTTCTGAAGTTGAGAAGGCTGCCAAGAATTATCTGGGACTTAAAACTAAGATTATCGTAAATGGTACAAGAGAGGGCTGGTCCAATTATAACCGTGATATCAGATTCTTCTCAGCTACCTTCAAGAGAACTAGCGAATCAGCTGGTGGTGATGACACAGCTCTTATGTTCTTTACATCAGGAACTACTTCGTATCCTAAGATGGCAGCTCATAGTCATAAGTATCCACTTGGTCATTATGTAACTGCGAAGTATTGGCACCAGGTTGATAGCGATGGTCTTCATTTCACAATAAGTGATACAGGATGGGGCAAGGCTCTCTGGGGCAAGATTTATGGTCAGTGGCTGGCAGAGGCTCCTATCTTTACATATGATTATGACGAGTTTTTCGCAAAAGAGATTCTTGCAATGATGGAAAGATATCATATGACATCTTTCTGTGCACCACCAACGGTTTTCAGAATGCTTGTTCATGTTGATATGAAGAAGTTTGATCTATCGAGTCTGAAAAATGTATCGACCGCTGGCGAAGCTTTGAATCCTGAAGTATATGAGAAGTTCTATAAGGCCACAGGTCTTAAGATTATGGAAGGCTTTGGTCAGACGGAGACTACTCTTACTATTGCAAACCTGAGAGGCAGTGTTCCGAGACCGGGTTCTATGGGCAAGCCAAGTCCTCAGTATGATGTTGTGCTTCTGAGAGATGGTGACAGAGAAGTTGGAGTGAACGAAACTGGTGAGGTATGCATCAGAATATCAGATAAGAAACCTACAGGACTTTTCCTTGGTTACTATAAGGATGAAGAGAAGACTACAGGAGTTATGCATGATGGTTATTACCATACTGGAGATACAGCATTTAAGGATGCGGATGGATATCTGTGGTATGTAGGTCGTGTAGATGACATTATAAAATCTGCAGGATATAGAGTAGGACCTTTTGAGATAGAAAATGAGATTATGAAGCTTCCTTATGTTCTGGAATGTGCTGTCACAAGTGTTCCGGATAAAGTAAGAGGACAAGCAATCAAAGCATCTATCGTTCTTACAAAGGGTTATACAGCAACAGATAAGTTAAAAAAGGATACCATGAAGTATCTGAAAACCAATCTGGCATCTTATAAGCGTCCGAAGTTCATAGACTTCGTGGACAGCCTGCCTAAGACATCAAGCGGCAAGATAAGACGTTCAGAGATAAAGTCCAAAGACTGGAACGAATAAACCCAAATATAAAATGAGTCACTTTTTACGTCCGACGTAAAGGGTGACTCATTTTTGAGTCAGCAGTTACGTCGGACGTGCAAAGTGACTCATAATTTACTTAAAATATTTTAAATAATTTTATTGACTTTTATTGTATAAGAGATATAATGAAAAAGGTTAAAAAAATTTAAATAAAATATTTTAACCATATTGTCGACTTGGTCGACGAGTTAATCATTCGAAAAAAAGGAGAACGAAAGAAATGTTTGATGAAATTAAAGCAGTTATCGCAGAGACACTTAGTGTAGATGAGGAGAAGATTACTCTTGAGGCTTCTCTTACAGATGATCTTGGAGCTGATTCACTTGATGCAGTAGAGCTTGGTATGGCTATCGAGGATGCTATCGGTGTTGCTATAGCTGATGAGGATCTTCCAAACATCAAGACAGTTCAGGATCTTGTTGATTACGTAGAAGCACACAAATAAATAACTACTCGTTCGGAGGCATTATTATGAAACTTTTTGGTAAGCATAGTCAGGGGACGCATCTTGATACAGCTACCAAGAGAGAAGAGACTGATATCGAGAAGGGAAATGTCGAATTAGTCGAGTCTGTAAACGAGGAATTAGATGATGATAATGAGTCGGAGCAGGTATTTACCTGCTCCGATTGCAATGTTACCCTTCCTCTAAGTACAGTAAAGAAAAATCTCTATGTTTGTCCTGAATGTGGCAAGCACGCAAAGATTTCAGCAAGAAGACGTATGGCTGGTCTTGCGGATCCTGGTACATTTCGAAAGATTAGGTTTACGATACCATTTAACAATCCACTGGATTATCCAGATTATGAAGAGAAGATATCGGGACTTAAGACTAAGACAGGGCTGGATGAGGGTGTTCTCTCTGGCATTTGTGAGATAGAAGGTTATAAGGCAATCGTAGCTGTTATGGCGCCTGAATTCCTGATGGGCAGCATGGGCGTTGCTGTCGGTGAAATGATAACAAAGACATTCGAAGTAGCTGAAAAGCGTGAACTTCCTGTCATTATATTTACTGCTAGTGGTGGTGCCAGAATGCAGGAGGGAATACTTTCTCTTATGCAGATGGCTAAGACTTCAGCTGCAGTAAAAAGATTTAGCGAAAATGGTGGACTTTATGTATCCGTACTGACACATCCTACTACTGGTGGTGTTAGTGCCAGCTTTGCTACGCTGGCGGATATTACTATAGCAGAGCCGGGCGCACTGATCGGCTTCGCAGGTCCTAGAGTTATAGAGCAGACCATTGGTCAGAAACTGCCAAAGGGCTTCCAGAGGGCAGAATACCTGGAGGAACATGGATTTGTAGATGGCATAGTATCTCGACTTGAAATGCGTGACAGCCTTGCACATATTCTAAGACTCCACGAGAAGAGGAGGAAGTCATGGCTACGATAAGAGATATAGATAAGAAGCTAACTGAGCTTGAAGATCAGATAGCTGCTATCAACGACAATATGGAACAGGTAGAACTTCTTAGCGACCTTCATGCTGAGTATGATAAGACAGCTACTGAGGCAGCTGATCTTACTCCAGCTGATAAAGTATTCCTGGCAAGACATATTCGTCGTCCAAAGGTTGATGATTATATAGAAGCACTCTTTGATGATTTCTTTGAGCAGCGTGGCGACATACTGAACAAAGAAGATAAGAGTATATACGGCGGAATCGCTTCATTTCATGGCGTTCCAGTAACTGTACTCGGTCATCGTAAAGGACGTGATCTTCAGGAAAATATGGAATATAACTTCGGCATGCCTGAACCAGAAGGCTATCGTAAGGCACTTCGTCTTATGAAGCAGGCTGAAAAGTTCGGACGTCCGATTATAACATTTATAGATACACCAGGCGCGTATCCTGGACTCGATGCAGAAGCTCATGGACAGAGCCAGGCTATATCAAGAAACCTTGCAGAAATGAGTGCTCTGAAAGTTCCAGTAATCGCAATCGTCACAGGAGAGGGTTCCAGTGGTGGAGCACTTGCCATCGGTGTAGCAAACTCAGTATATATGCTGGAAAATGCGGTTTACTCAGTTCTTTCACCAGAAGGATTTGCATCTATTCTGTGGAAGGATTCTTCAAAGGCAGATGAAGCTTGCAAGCTTATGAAGCTTACAGCACAGGATCTGCTTCATTTCGGAGTAATAGAAGGAATAATAAATGAGCCTTTATGCGGTGCACATCATAATCCAAGCGTTGTGTATCGTGATATCGATGAAATGCTTGTACACGAGCTTCGTCGTTTCAAAGGTAAGAGCGGTTCTGATATTGCAAAGGATCGTTATGAGAAGTTCCGTCACATTGATAGTTATGTATTAGGTTAAAAAGGAAAGAAATATGATTAACGAATTACTTGGAACAAAATATCCTATCATCCAGGGTGGAATGGCTAATATTGCACTTGGTAAGTTCGCTGCAGCAGTTTCAAATGCAGGTGGACTTGGACTTATCGGATCAGGTGGATATGATGCAGCTCGTATAGAGCAGGAAATCTATGATGCTAGAAAGGCAACAGATAAGCCATTTGGTGTAAATCTTATGCTCCTCAATCCTGATGTTGATAATATCGCAGATCTTCTTGTTAAGGAGAAGATTAAGATCATCACAACAGGTGCAGGTACTCCTGGAAAATATATGGAAAAGTGGAAAGAAATGGGAGCAATCGTAATCCCAGTTATCGCAAGCAGCGCACTTGCTCGTCGAGTTGAGAAGCAGGGTGCTGACGCCGTAATCGCTGAAGGCGGTGAGAGTGGCGGACACGTTGGCGATATGACAACTATGGCTCTTGTTCCACAGATAGTAGACTGTGTAGATATTCCTGTTATTGCAGCTGGTGGTATAGCAGATGGAAGACAGTTTGCAGCAGCTATGTGCCTTGGTGCACAGGGTGTTCAGATCGGTACTTGTCTCCTTGTAAGTGAGGAGTGTCCAGTACACGACAACTACAAGCAGGAGCTTATCAAATCAAAAGATAATAGTACAACAGTAACAGGTCGTTCACTTAATGCACCTGTTCGTATCATAAAGAATCAGATGGCTCGTGAGTATCTGAAGCTTGAGTCAGAAGCTGCATCTCGCGAAGAGCTTGAGCAGATTACTCTTGGTGGACTTCGCCGTGCTGTTACTGATGGAGATATGAAGACAGGTTCAGTTATGGCAGGTCAGGTTTGTGGTCAGCTTAAGGAGGTTCGCCCAGTAGCTGATATCATAGCTGATATTTATAACGATGGTATGAAGATTCTTGGAAAATAATTTACCAAGCGGTAAGCACTAGGTAAAAGATGTGAGGAATAGATTATGAAACTTGGATTTATTTACGCAGGACAGGGTTCTCAGAAGGTAGGCATGGGACTTGACCTTTATGAGAAGTATCCTGAGTTTAAAGAGACTTTTGATAATGTACAGGGTGTTGATTTTGATCTTAAGAAGGTATGCTTCGAAGGACCAGCAGAGACACTGAATGAGACAAAATATACACAGCCATGTATGGTCGCATTTGCGGTTGGCATGACTAAGGTATTAAAGAATCTTGGAATCGAGCCAGTATGTGCAGCTGGACTTTCACTCGGTGAATATTCAGCACTTTATGCAACTGGCGTATTCACAGAACAGCAGGTTATCCCTCTTGTTCAGTTCAGAGGAAATGCTATGCAGACTGCAGTTTCTGGAAGAGAATGTAAGATGATCGCAGTTCTTGGACTTGATAAAGAGACAATATTTGCTGGATGCGAAAAGGTAAAAGCTGAGCTTGAAGCAGCTGGAAAAAGTATCATAGCAGAACCAGCTAACTTCAACTGTCCTGGACAGATTACAGTTTCAGGTGATGCTGAAGCTGTAGATATGGCAGCAGAAGTTCTTAAAGAAATGGGAGCAAAGAGATGTCTTCCTGTTAAAGTAAGTGGTCCATTCCATACGTCACTTATGAAGCCTGCAGGTGATGCACTTGCTGAGAGGTTCCAGAGTGAAAACTTTGGAGATATGAAGTTCCCAGTTATCTTCAACTGCATCGGTCGTGAGAAGAAGGAAGATGAAACTATTCCTGCTCTTCTTGAACAGCAGGTACAGAAATCTGTATATTTTGATGATAGCATTCGTGCTATGGTTGAACTTGGTGTAGATGCATTTGTCGAGATTGGACCGGGAAAGACTCTTTCAAAGTTTGTACAGAAAACAACTCCAGATATCCCTGTTTATGGAGTGGAAACGGTTGAAGATATAGAAAAATTGCTAGAGATAATTGGTTAACATAATTTCTGGTTTAACTCTGAATAATATATGAAACGAGGAGAAAGAATAATGAGCAAGATGTTAGAAGGAAAGACAGCCATCGTTACTGGTGGTGCTCGTGGAATCGGAAGAGCAATCAGTGTAAAGCTTGCTTCTGAAGGTGCAAATGTTGTTATCTGCGATATCGCTATCAACGAAGCAGCTGAAGAAACAGTAAAGCTTATTGAGGAGCAGGGCGTTAAGGCTGCTGCATTTGCTGCAAATGTTACTGTTCCAGAAGATTGTGAGAATCTCTTTAAGCAGGCAGCTGAAGTATTTGGCAAGGTAGATATCTTGGTAAATAACGCAGGTGTTACAAGAGATAATCTCATTATGAGAATGAAGGAAGAAGAGTTCGATCTTGTTATCGCAACAAACCTTAAGGGTACTTACAACATGATGAAGGCTGCTACTCGTCCTATGATGAAGGCTCGTTATGGACGTATCGTCAACATTAGTTCTGTTGTTGGTATATATGGAAACGCAGGTCAGGTTAATTATTCAGCAAGTAAGGCTGGTGTTATCGGAATGACAAAATCACTTGCTAAGGAACTTGGAAGTCGTGGTATTACTGTAAATGCAGTTGCACCAGGATTTATTGAGACAGATATGACAAAGGTTCTTCCAGATGAGCTTAAGGCAGAGATGGTTAAGAATATCGCACTTGGAAGACCAGGACAGCCAGAGGACGTTGCAAAGGTTGTATGCTTCCTCGCTTCAGACGAAGCAGAATACGTAACCGGTCAGGTTATCGAATGTGCTGGAGGGATGAGCTGTTAAAAAAACGATTCGGTGAATCGTTTTTAAGCTCATCCACGAAGAGCTATGCTCGAGGGCGGATATGAGCTGCTAGAGGTGAACTTATGATCGATAGTTTTAAGAACTTAGATAAAGCAGGGAAAATCAGACTGATTATATTTGTCTCAGTCCTTATATGGTGTCTTTATTGGGGCGTTGGTTTTTCGTATGAAATCTCCCAAGGTGGAGGATCAACTAATAGCCTTTCAAGTAACATGGTTGATGTATCTGATATCGATAATGTATATCTTGATGGAAGTGATGTTACTTGGGGAGTTCGTCTATTAGGATGGGCGACAAATGGAGCTATCATGATAGTTCTTGTGATACTTTTGTTTATATTTATGGTTCTTGAAACTGTTGCAACCATTGTACCAATGATTTTGCTTAGATTAATTGGTCTAAATAAAAAGTATATAGTTACAGAAGATGAGTATACTCTTACAAAAAGCATTTACCTAATTGCAATAGGACTTGGTCTGGTACTCAGTTTATGCTTTACGAGATTTACTGGAATCATTCCGGCTATACTTTTTACTTTGGTTTGGTCGCTGACTGCACTAATATATGTGCTCGGAGTATGGGAAAGAAAAAAGATGTACGAAAATAGTCTTCAAAAAGGAATTCCATATGAGGATTATTATACACAGATAAAAAACAATTAGGAGATAATTTATGAGACGTGTTGTTATAACAGGAATTGGAACTATTAACCCAGTTGGACATAATCTCGAGGAAGCTTGGGAGAATGTTAAGAAGGGCGTTTGTGGTATCGACTTTACAAAGCAGATCGACACAACAAACTTTAAGGTTAAGGTTTCTGGAGAGGTTAAGGACTATGATCCTGCAAACTTCCTTGATAAGAAGGAAGCACGTAAGATGGACCGTTATACGCAGTTCGGTATGATTGCTGCTAGAGAAGCAATTAAGGACAGTGGTATAGATATCGAGAAGGAAGATCCATTTAGATGTGGAACTATTGTTTCATCAGGTATCGGTGGACTTATTACCATCTCAGATCAGACTATTAGAGGATATACAAAGGGTTATGAGAGAATCTCTCCATTCTATATTCCTATGTCTATTTCCAATATGTGTGCAGGTGAGATTGCAATCGACACAGGCTTCAAGGGCGTGTGCGAATGTATCGTAACAGCATGTGCAAGTGGTAACAATGCAATCGGTGAATCTTTCCACAAGATTCGTGATGGATATCAGGATGTAATGATCACAGGAGGTGCTGAAGGCTGTATCTGTGAAATGGGTGTTGGTGGATTTACTGTAATGCAGGCACTCAGTACTTCTACAGATCCTAACCGTGCATCTATCCCATTTGACGCTGAGAGAGGCGGATTTGTTATGGGTGAAGGTGCTGGAATCCTTATCCTAGAAGAACTTGAGCATGCTAAGGCTCGTGGAGCTAAGATCTACGGCGAGATAGTAGGTTACGGTGCTAGCTGTGATGCTTATCATATCACTGCACCAGATCCAACAGGTGCAGGTGCTGCAGGTTGCATGAAGATGGCAATCGAGGATGCAGGTATTGAAGCAACAGACGTAAATTACATCAATGCACATGGTACATCAACTCATTTAAATGATGCTGGTGAGACTAAGGCTATCAAGGCAGTGTTTGGTGATTATGCTTATAAGCTTATGGTCAGCTCAACAAAGTCTATGACAGGACACCTTATGGGTGCTGCAGCTGCTATAGAAGCTATCTTTACCACCATGGCACTTAAGGATGGATTTGTACCAGCTACAATCAACTATAAGACTCCAGATCCTGAGTGTGATCTTGATATCGTACCTAACGAAGGTCGTGAGGCAGACATCAAGTATGCGCTTTCTAATTCACTTGGTTTTGGTGGTCATAATGCAGCTGTTCTTTTCAAGAAGTTTGAAGACTAATTAAGAATTTGAAAAGGAGAATAATCAAATGGAACTAAATTCAAATCAGATTAGAGAGATAATTCCACATAGATATCCTATGCAGCTTGTAGATAAGATCACAGACTTTGAACCAGGTCAGTGGGCAGAAGGTATTAAATGTGTTTCCGTAAATGAATCATTTTTCCAGGGACATTTCCCAGAAGAGCATGTAATGCCTGGAGTTCTTATCGTAGAGGCACTTGCACAGTGTGGAGCTGTTGCTATCCTTTCTTCAGAGGAGTTCAAGGGTAAGATAGCATTTTTCGGTGGAATCAAGAATGCTAGATTCCGTAAGCAGGTTAAGCCGGGTGATGTACTTGAACTTCGTTGTGAGATTACAGAGAGAAGAGGACCTCTTGGATTTGGCAAGGGTGTCGCTAAGGTTGATGGCAAGGTTGCCTGTCAGGCTGAGATATCCTTTGCTATAGGCGATGCAAAGTAATAGATAGAAATATTAAGGTGGTTGATTAGATGAATAAAAGTCCAGATAAGAGAGTGGGACTTACTTCTGATGAAATACTTGAGAAAAATCCACTGTCGGCAGTTTATTCCAAGTTTAGAATTCATTATTATAGAGATGTTTTCCACAGGATTAATTCGCGTGAGTTGTCACTGACGACTACAGAAGTATACTGCGTTGAGATAATCCATAGTCTTAATAAGCCTACGATTCAGGAGTTTGCCAACTTCATAGGCATATCTTCTCCAAATGCGACGTATAAAGTTAATTCGCTTATTAAGAAGGGTTATGTGGAAAAGGTTCAGTCTGATACAGATAAGCGTGAGTTTTATCTTGATGTCACTGAGAAGTTTTATAGATACTATAATATAAATGAAAAGTATCTGGATATAGTAGAAGAAAGACTGAAGAAGGAACTATCTGAAGAAGAGTTCAAGATGTTCAACGACACACTGAAGAAGATATATCACGATATGATGCCAGAAGAAAATTAAGATTTATACTCTATTATCAAAAATGAGTCACTTTTTACGTCCGACGTAAAGGTGACTCATTTTTTAGTTAAGGTTCCATGACATTTTGTGTATATTCGGTTATAATCATATAGAGCATAGATAGTGCTATAATAGTAGCTAAGATATGTATGTATATAAATTGATGATTATGGAGATTAGAATAATATGAGTATATATGGAGAGTACGAAGGTACACTTCAGCGGATTATGGAAGATATTGAAGGACGACTCTTTGCTTATCAGGAGAGAGTTAAATCCGAGACAAATGAAAATGCTTACGAATACATACTTGCAAGAATTAAGACAGACGAAAGCATGCGTGAAAAATGTAGAAGAAAGGGGCTTCCAGAGACTGCGGAGTCGGCTCTTTCGAAGCTTACTGATGCTATAGGAATCAGGGTGATCTGTTCATTTGTAGATGATGTATTCAATATAGTTGAATATATTCGTTCTTTTGATGACTGCGAGATCATCGAAGAAAAGGACTATATTCGTCATGCTAAGCCAAATGGCTACAGAAGCTATCATATGATACTAGGCGTGCATACTTCTGAATCTGATGTGATGGGGAATACTCCAGGTACATTCTATGTAGAACTGCAGATTAGGACGATAGCCATGGATACCTGGGCTGCGCTGGAACACCGTATGAAATATAAGAAGGATATTCCCAATCAGGAACTTCTGGTTGGTGAATTAAAGCGCGTTGCAGATGAGCTGGCGTCTTGTGATCTATCGATGCAGACTATTCGTGAGCTAATTAATTCATAGGCTTATGGATTTTTAGAGAAAGGATATTTATGAATATATTATTAGCTGAAGATGAGAAGGATCTGTCCCGAGCTTTGGTGGCAGTCCTAGAACATAAAGGTTATAAGGTAACTGCAGTTTATGATGGAGAAGCTGCAGTCGAAGCAGCAAAGTCAGGTGCTTTTGATTGTATGGTACTGGATATTATGATGCCTAAGATGGACGGCGTTACAGCGCTTAAGGTCATGAGAGATTCGGGAGATACGACTCCAGTTATCTTCCTTACTGCAAAAGCTGAAATGGATGACAAGGTAACAGGGCTTGATGCA
Source organism: uncultured Lachnospiraceae bacterium (assembly GCA_902760415.1). Classification (GTDB taxonomy): domain Bacteria; phylum Bacillota; class Clostridia; order Lachnospirales; family Lachnospiraceae; genus Eubacterium_Q. Next base: position 11,704 of record CACWGK010000010.1, on the reverse strand, counting down.
GGTGCAGATGATTATCTGACTAAGCCATTTGTTATGGCCGAGCTACTTGCTCGTATCAGAAGTCTTACTAGAAGAAGTGGAGAGTATAAGCCAAAGCAGCTCTCATTTGGCTCCGTGACATTAGATGTATCTGGTCAGGAACTAATCTCAGAGAACTCAGTTCGACTTGCTGGTATGGAAGCAAATCTTATGGAGTTCCTAATGATGAATCCCAACAAGAGCTTTACAACGGAAGAGATATATTCTCACGTTTGGAAGGATGCAACGGAAGGACTCGATGTAGTTTGGATTTATATATCGTATCTAAGAAATAAGCTTAAATCCATAGTGGCGGATGTTGAGATAAATGGTGATAAAGACGGTTCATTTATTCTTCAGTCCATTCGCTAGATCGTAAAAATGCTGATTATTTTGAGGTGAGTATGTATAGAAAGTTAAGACTTAAGTTTATAGGTATTTCGACGCTATCTACGGTGGTAGTGCTTTTTATCGTGCTTGGCTCGGTTAATCTTATAACTTACCGAAGTATTGTGTCGGATATATTTACTCGACTGGACTTTATATCAAAGAATAGTGATGATGTTTCTCAGACTGAAGATATAGAGAAAATGCAGAACAAGAATATTACTCCTGAGACTAAGTATGAGACAAGATATATCACTGTAATGGTAGATAAATCCGGAAATGTGATAGATTTTAATGATGAACATATAGCAGCGATTGAAGGCTCTGAGATTAATGACTTTATAAAGTATGCTACAAGTCGTGAAGTTATGAGAGGTATTTTCGTATATGACAGTCTGTATTATGCATTTCTTAAGACAGATGCGGGTGATCTGACCAGACTCACTATAATGGACTGCACAAGAAATATATCCACGATAAATTATTTAAAGAGATTTTCTATATATATAGGAACCCTAGGTGCGCTGACGGTTATGCTGATGGTTTCTATATTTGCGAGAAAGGTTGTATATCCTTATGTGAAAAATGCAGAAGCACAGAGGCAGTTTATCACAAATGCGAGTCATGAACTTAAGACTCCCCTTGCAGTAATCTCAGCTAATACAGAAGTTATAGAAATGATGGATGGGAAGTCGGAGTGGACTGAGAGTACGGTGAAACAGGTGAATCGTATGTCCGAGCTTATCTCTCAGCTGGTTGTCCTCTCTCGTCTTGAAGAGCGTCAGGACATTGTACTGACGGATGTAGATATGTCTGCTGAAGTGAGTAGCGTTATAACCTCATTTAGATCAATCGCTGAAACTAATGAGATTCAGCTAGATACTCATATCGATGAAGATATTCATGTTATGGCAGATCAGAAGGGGCTTCGTGAACTTGTAAATATTCTGCTGGATAATGCGGTGAAATATTGTGATGAAGGCGGTAAGGTTGAAGTTGGTCTTACAAAGAAGGGTAAGTCAGCTATATTTACTGTGTCAAATGATTATGCAGCCGGAGAAGGGGTAGATTATAAGCGCTTCTTTGACAGATTCTATCGTGAGGATAAGTCACATAATAGCGAGAAACAGGGGTATGGTATCGGTCTTTCTATGGCCGAGAGTCTTGTAAGGATGTTTAAGGGGCGAATTGCGGTTAATTACAAGAAGCCAGTTATAACATTTACTATTACCTTATAAGATAATACTGGGAAATGACAGATTTTTGATAAGAGATGTTGTGAGTCCTTGATAAAAATCTTGAGGAATTGGCAAAACTACTGTATAATCGAAGAATGTAGTGCAAAAAGATAAAAGGACAGATTCTTGCGAATCCATCCTTTTACCATTAGTGAAGGTTAAAAGTATTTATATGATTTAAGAAGATTTTATCTTCTTAAACAGGGGGCATTTGTTATGTCTTTTGATAAATCAAGTATATCACTTTTAAACTTAAAGTCTACAAAAATATTGCAAATTGTATCAAAATACTGATTTAGTATTTGATAAAGGAAAAAACACTGATGAATCGCTAAAATAGTACAAAAAAGATAAGGGAAATAATGGGGTGAACTATGGCAGACATTAAAAAAGATGTTACAGAGATTCTTTTTTCGGAGAGAGAAAGTGAGGTAAAGCATCCTTCATTTGCTCAGGAAATGTCATTATATGATCTTATAGCGGATGGAAAGCTTGAGAAGGTTAAACAAAGTATTGCGATGGATTCTAAGCCTAATGCTGTTGAGCGAGGCGTGTTATCAGATAATCCACTGAGAAATGCAATATATCATATGGTCGCTATGACCGCAGTTCTTACTCGTATTTGTATTAGACGTGGCATGCCAGAAGATTATGCATATAAGCTAAGCGACGCATATATCAAGAAGTGCGATTCATGTTCCAGTGTTGATTCGGTAGTTAATCTTCAATATGATATGATTGAAGAGTACACTATATATATGCGTGAAAATGCTACAAGAAATGCAACCTCAAAGCAGATCAAAGATTGCGTAAATTATATAAGAGCTCATATCCACGAGAACATTACGGTATCTGAGCTTGCTGATGTAGTTGCATTAAATGAGACATATCTTTCAAAGCTTTTCAAGAAAGAGATGAAATGTACCGTTAGCGAATATATTCGAAATGAAAAGGTTGAAGAAGCTTGCTGGCTCCTTAGTTATACAGATAAGTCCAGTATTGAGATTGCTACAGACCTATCATTCTCATCACATAGTTACTTTATAAGTGTATTTAAGAAGGTCAAGAAAGTTACACCAAAGGAGTATCGTAACTCCGTAAATGCACTTCTTTAATGTAGTAAGACATAATATAGTAACAATATCCAGGAAATGATATATGAAATATGTAGGTATTAAAAAGGGTGAAGAAGGAGCATATATCACCCGTTACGATGTACAGTATAAAACTGAAGATGGTCAGGATAAGAATTATGAGATCATCAGTCGTAAGAATAATATAGAAACCTTCGAACAGCTTCACGGTGATAAGGCTGATGCAGTTGTTCTGATAATGACAAGTCCTGATGGCGAGCGAATACTGCTTAATAAAGAGTTTCGTATGGCTGCAGGTATGTGGGTAATCAACTTTCCGGCAGGACTTATCGATCCGGGGGAAGATGCCGAGACGGCAGCAGCTAGAGAGCTTAGAGAAGAAACTGGGTTAGAACTCATTTCAATCGATGACATAATTGGGCTAAGCTACAGCGCTGTAGGATTCTCAAATGAAATGAATGTATGCGTAGTTGGTAAGTGCGATGGAGAAATCCAAAGAAGTGATTCTTCGTTTGAAGAGATAGAGGCTGCGTGGTATACTAAGGACGAGGTGCGTAGACTCCTTAAAACTGAACGATTTGCTGCGAGAACCCAGGCTTTTTGCTATATGTGGTCTAAGCAGTGACGAGAACTATTCTCTATATAGAATGATATTATGAGGGGAATAAAGAATGGGGATTTTAGGTAGATTCAAAGATATTATGGCCTCAAATATACATGCCATATTTAATCGAGAAGATAAACATCCTGAGCAGACGGTTGAGAAGTATCTAGGTCAGCTTAGACGTGACCTTGGTCAGGTTAAGGCTGAGACGGAAGCGCTCAAGATGGAGTATAACCGTGCACAGCGTGCTGTGGATGAAAATGAAGACGAGCAGGCAAAGCTTGAAAGATATCTGGGGCGTGCCCGAGAAGCTAAGAGTACCTCTGATGCCAGAACCTTCGAGAGAAAGCTTGAGAAGGTTAGAGAAGATGGTACAGTACTTGCTCAGAAGCTTGCGCAGGCGAAGGAAGATATGGATAAGCTCGCTGCTTTGAATGAGAAGTTAGGCGGAGATATATCAACGCTTGAAGCAAAGCTCAGTGAGATAAAGGGAACTTTATCAGCAGCATCTCAGCAGGAACAGCTTAATAAGATGGCTAAGAAAGCCGGAGCGGCCAACTCTGATGAAATGTTTAGTCAGATGAGTGAGAGAGCGAACTATGCTCTAGACAAGGCAAATGCTATGGCTGAACTTGAGGCAGGACCAAGTGCTGCTACAGATAGAGAACTTGAAAGTCTTACTGAAAAGTATGACAGTGATATTTAAACTAAATGGAGGTAAGTATGGGTATTTTACAAAATCAATTTGCTAATGTAGTTGAGTGGGAAGAGTTTGATGATGATCTCATCTTCTGGAAATGGACCAATAGAGAGATTAAGAAGGGTTCACGTCTCATTATCCGTCCAGGACAGGATGCAATATTCCTTAGCCAGGGTAAGGTTGAAGGTGTATTCCAGGATGAAGGCGATTATGATATTGAGTCACAGATTATTCCATTTCTTTCAACCCTTAAAGGATTTAAGTTTGGATTTAATTCAGGAATGAGAGCTGAGGTTCTCTTCATTAATACAAAGGAGTTCATGATCAAGTGGGGTACTAAGGGACCTATCATGCTTCAGGCTCCAGGACTTCCAGGTGGAATGCCAGTACGTGCAAATGGTACTGCTAACGTAAAGGTATCAGATTACATGACTCTCATAGATAAGGTTGCTGGTGTTAAGCAGTCATACTCAATTGAGGATGTAAAGGGACGTATCATAACTATCCTTGATCAGCTTCTTATGAAGTGGATTGCCAAGGAAGGTAAGGATATGTTTAACCTTCAGGCAAGTTCATTTGATATCTCAAAGGGTATCCAGGAAGATCTTGATATGGAGATCAGCAAGGATGGTATCTCTGTAACAGGATTTAGTATCAATAACTTCAACTATCCAGAAGAGATTCAGCAGAAGATCAACCAGGCTGCAGCTCAGTCTATGGTTGGTGATGTAGGTAAATATACTCAGATGACTATGGTAGATGCTATGGCTGACGGCAAGCTGCAGGGCGGCAACTCTACTATGGGAAATATGGCAGAGATGATGATGGGCGCATCGATTGCTGGTCAGATGATGAACGGCATGGGAATGGGTATGGGCCAGACTCAGCAGCAGACACCTACACAGGCGGCACCTGTAGGTGGAGCAGCGCCAGCAGAAGGTGCAGTAGGACCTAAGTTCTGTCCAGAGTGCGGAACTCCAACAGCAGGCGCAAAGTTCTGTTCAAATTGCGGAACAAAGCTTATCTAGTATATGCAAGATTATAATGTTAGAAAAACTTTAAAAGACTTCAGAACGATTTGGTGTATGGCAGCATTTTTCATCATGCTTACACTTATCCTCATATCTATCATGTGGAGAAATGTTCTATATGAAGATACAAGCATTATTCCATTTGAAGATAATTGGAGCTTCTGGGATGGAGAAAAGGTTGATTTTGAAAATCTGGAATTGGAAGAGGATGTTACCTATATTCACCGTGTTGTGGATGGGAAGATAATCAATTCCAAGACTCTATGTTTCTATACTAAAAATATATTCTTCTCTGTTTATGTGGATGGAAGTAAGGTATATGATTTTCGTCCGGATGTTCCTAGATATATGGGAAAGGCATATGGAATATATCCTCATACCATTACGATGCCTGACGTTGAAGGTGAAGTAGATATCAAGATGATCGTAGAAAATGCATATCCTGGAAAGACTGGATATATCCATGAAATGCATCTTGATAAGAATAATCATTTTATAATAAATGAACTTCAGGACAGCATGATAGAGTTTCTGATTGGCTGTATCATTTTCATATTCGGTTTTACTCTATCAGTAATAGGTATAGTCGGTAAGTACTTTGGAGATAATAAGTATGAGATACTTAGTTTTGGTACATTTGCTATGGCTTCATCTCTATGGGTCGTATCAAATACGCCGGCATTCGCTATCATCACATGCGCTCCAACTGTTATTCATTTTATAGGATATATTGCCATCGATCTCATGAGCTACCCGGGAGTTCTTTTTGCTGCATATATTACTGGACATAAGAAGTCGAGACTCACGGTAGTTATAGCGATTATTTCGGCTATAAAAATAATAGGCTCTATTATATCGACAACTTTTGGATACAAAGACTATCATCAGCTTTTATGGATTTCTCATTTGATCATTATTCTTGGAATCATTTTATTCATCTTCTATACAGTGATGGGTCTTATCCAGAAGACTATTAGACGTTCCTTTACAGCTATTACCATAGGTGTCTTTTCAGTGGCGCTTGTCATGGGAGCGGTAGATATAGGAACATATATGAACAATCCATATGATTTTATATCCATATCCAGGTATAAGATATTCCTTTATGTCTTCACATTCTTCTGCGGATTATATGAGTTCTATATGATCACGGAAATGAGTAAAAGAGGCAAGTATGCTGAAATCATGGAGGAGCTTGCTTATAAGGATGGACTTACAGGTCTCCTCAATCGTAAAGCCTTTAATCTGAATCTGAAGAAAGCAGAGGAATCAAGCTCGAATACCACCTTTGTGATGATAGATATGAATTATCTGAAGAAGGTAAATGATGAGATGGGCCATAACTTTGGAGATGTCTATATCACTCATTTGGCAGAGTACCTTTCGAAAGCTTTTGATGATAAGGAGTCAGTATTCAGAATGGGCGGCGATGAGTTTTTCGTCATGACCCCGTATTCACCGGACAGTGAACATTTTAAAGAAAGCCTTGCACATCTTGGCGATATGATCAAAGACTTCAATCGGTCAAATGATTATGAAATCGAAATGAGTATAGCCTATGGCTGTGCGGTATATGATCCGTCACAGGATAAGTCAAATGAAAAGGTGAAAGAAGCGGATGAACGTATGTATAATATGAAGGTTGAGATGAAGGCACAAAGAACTTAATCGAATAACTATATGACAGATGTATAACTAATATAATTTGCTGACCTCTTCGTTTTTATCAAAAATGATGAAATCGAAAGGGTCAGCTATTTTTACGTATACGCATTGGATTATTCCCTCAATTCGCATCTTGACAGGTGTGCTACGTGGTGGTATAACATAGCTAGATATAGATTAGCACTCACCAAGTGAGAGTGCTAATAACATCATTAAGATGTGATTTTCGTATGAAAGGAGTGAGATTATGAATGCGGATAAGTTAACAAGAAAATCCATTGAAGCTGTGGAAGAGTCCCAGAGACTTGCAATGGAAATGAATAATCAAGAAGTTACTTCTGAACATTTGCTGTATGCCCTTCTTACTATAGATGACAGTTTGATTAAGAAGCTACTGGATAAGATGGGGATTGCGACATCAGCATTTGTTGATGAGGCATATAACCTTGTGAAGGCAAGACCTCAGGTTAGTGGTTCCTCGGAAGATATATATATGGGACAGGAAATGAGTCGTGTTCTGCTATCTGCTGAGACTGAGGCAAAGAAGATGGGGGATGACTATATCTCTGTTGAACATCTTTTTATAGCTCTTCTGGATAAAGCTTCAAAGGAAACTAAGGCGCTATTTGGAAAGTTTGGTATCAAGAAAAATGATTTTCTAAAGGCTCTTTCTGATGTTAGAGGTTCGAAGAAGGTTGAGTCTGATAATCCTGAGGATACATATGATGCTCTTGAAAAGTTTGGATACAACCTGGTTCAAAGAGCTAGAGAACAAAAGCTGGACCCAGTCATTGGACGAGATGCTGAGATAAGAAATATAGTACGTATCCTATCTCGTAAGACTAAGAATAATCCTGTGCTTATAGGTGATCCTGGTGTAGGTAAGACTGCGGCTATCGAGGGACTTGCGCAGAGAATAGTAAAGGGCGATGTTCCTGACTCTCTAAGAGATAAAGAAATCTTTGCTCTGGATATGGGCTCACTTATCGCTGGTGCAAAGTACCGCGGTGAATTTGAGGAAAGACTGAAGTCTGTACTTGATGAGGTTAAGAAGTCTGATGGTCAGATTATTCTCTTTATCGATGAACTTCATACTATAGTTGGTGCTGGAAAAACTGATGGCAGTCTGGATGCTGGAAATATGCTTAAGCCTATGCTGGCTCGTGGTGAGCTTCATTGTATAGGTGCTACAACTGTAGATGAGTATAGAAAGTATATTGAGAAGGATAAGGCTCTGGAGCGTAGATTCCAGCCGGTTACTATTAGTGAACCTACCGTTGAAGATACCATTTCTATACTAAGAGGTATCAAGAATCGTTATGAAGTATTCCACGGAGTTAAGATAAGTGATGGCGCTTTAGTTGCGGCGGCTACACTTTCTAACAGATATATTACAGATAGATTCCTTCCTGATAAGGCCATCGACCTTGTGGACGAAGCATGTGCGATGATCAAGACAGAGCTTAACTCTATGCCAGCTGAGGTGGATGAGATAAATCGTAAGATCATGCAGCTCGAGATAGAAGTTACGGCTCTTAAAAATGAGGATGATCATTTGTCGCAGGAACGTCTTGCCAGTATTGAAAGCGAGCTTGCTGAACTTAAAGATAAGGCTAGCTCCATGAAGGCAACCTGGGAAAATGAAAAAGCTGAAGTTGAACGTGTTAAGAAGATTCGTGAGGAGATAGAGAGTGCTAAGGATGATCTGGAGATAGCTCAGAGAAGGAGCGACTATGCTCAGGCTGCTAAGCTTCAGTATGGAACTATCCCAGAACTTGAGAAGGAGCTTGAAGCTTTGGAGAATAGCTCCACTGTGAAGGAGAGACAGCTTCTTCATGAAAATGTTACTGATGAAGAGATAGCTAAGATTATTTCGAAGTGGACAGGTATCCCAGTATCAAAGCTTTCAGAATCTGAACGTAATAAGACTCTTCATCTTGCAGATGAGCTTCATAAGAGAGTGGTTGGACAGGACAATGCTGTATCGCTTGTTAGTGAAGCAATCATCAGATCAAAGGCTGGTATTAAGGATCCTACAAAGCCAATTGGTTCATTTCTTTTCCTTGGACCTACAGGTGTTGGTAAGACTGAACTTGCCAAGACACTGGCTGAGGCACTTTTTGATAATGAGAATAATATCATTCGAATCGATATGAGTGAATATATGGAGAAACATAGTGTGTCACGTCTTATCGGAGCGCCTCCTGGATATGTCGGATACGATGAAGGCGGACAGCTTACTGATGCGGTAAGACGAAGCCCATACTCGGTTGTCCTCTTCGATGAGGTTGAGAAGGCCCATCCTGATGTATTCAATATAATGTTACAGATTCTGGATGATGGACGTATTACAGATTCTAAGGGTAATCTTGTAGACTTCAAGAATACAATTCTTATAATGACCTCTAATATAGGTTCAGAGTTCCTTCTGGATGGAATAGATGAGGATGGCAGTATAAAGGAAGATGCAGAAAAGCAGGTAAATGATATGCTGAAGCTTCATTTCAGACCTGAGTTTTTGAATCGTCTGGATGAGATAATTATGTTCAAGCCTCTTACAAAGGATAATATCGCTGGAATTATTGAACTGCTTATGGCAGACCTTAATAAGAGAATAGAAGATAAGGAAATATCTATTGAACTTACTCCATCTGCGCGCGACTATATAATCGACTGTGGTTACGATCCTGTATATGGTGCAAGACCTCTCAAGAGATTCCTTCAGAAAAATGTAGAAACTCTCGTGGCAAGAGCTATACTTAGCAATTCACTTACAATGGGTGATAACGTTAAGATAGATGTAAAGGATGGAAACTTAGTAGTTGCATAATGATTGCTTATCTTGGCAATTAGGTATAAATGGTTGCCTATTATGACAATCCTTTACATTTATATGATTTTGTAAATGATATAATTATTGTAAAAAATATATAAAAGTGATATCATATTTTGGTACAATTTTTGTAAAACCACTTTGTTATACGAATGATCCTAATTAGTATAATTAATTATCTTGATTTGTTATAAGTGGAATTAAAATGAGAGAAGGGGAAATTGCGATGAAAAAGAAGTTTATTTGTGGTTTACTTGCTACAGCAGTTGTTGCTGCAGGCGCATTTGCTCCATCAACAGCAGCTAAGGCAGCTGGTGGTGAGTGGGTAAATGGTGACGGTGGCTGGTGGTATAAGAATGCTGATGGTTCTTATGCTTATAGTGAGTGGGTTGATGGATATTGGCTTAGCTCAGATGGCTATTGGACATATAAGAATACAGCTTCTTGGAAGAAGGATTCTAAGGCTTGGTACTACATTGATTCATCAGGTTGGTATCCATCAAGCCAGGATCAATGGATAGATGGTACAAAGTATTGGTTCAACGCAGCAGGCTATGCTGAGTGCAAGGGTTGGTGCTGGACAAATGGTGGCTGGTACTATGTATGGGATTATGGAAAGTATGCTCAGAGTGAGTGGGTTGATGGTTACTGGATTAGTGCAGATCAGTACTGGACATATCAGCCACAGGCTCAGTGGTATAAGGATAGTGTAGGTTGGTACTACATGGATTCTTCAGGATACTATGAGAAGAGCACAACTGTTAAGATTGACGGTGTTGAGTATACATTTGATGATGCAGGTTATCTTGTAGAGCAGGTTCCAGATAAGGCTGATCAGGACAATCAGGACAATCAGGATCAGGATAATAACAATGATACAGAGAAGAGCTACAATACGGTATTTACTCCAAATGTAGATGCTACAGCTAAGTTCACATTTGCTGCAGGTGGTAAGGGAGCTGATCTTGAAAAGCTTCTTGCTAACTACACTACAGATGGAACAACAAAGGCTGTTAAGTATGGCAACAAGGAATATACAGTAAAGAACGAAGGCGGTAAGATTGTTATTGTAGGCTCTGATAAGACTATCGCTGAAGTTATCGATGGACTTGAGGGTAGCGAAACAGCTACTGTTGAAGTATCATTTGATTCAGGTCTTGCTGATCTTGTAAAGGCTGTTAACACAAATGGTGTTGGTTCATATGCTGGTTCTGTACGTTGTGGTGGAGTAACATTCTCAGATCTTTCTGCAAATGGCACAAAGCTTTCATTTAAGGCTAATGGTGTTTCATACACAGCAGAGATAAAGGGATCAACTCTTGTATTAGACGGTGACCTTACAGGCGAGGCTTGGGTTAACTCACTTACAAAGAGTGGTGCTGCTTCAGTTGAGAAGAAGGAGAAGTAATAAGCCCACGTGGTAAATGAATAAAACTTAGGCAACTAAGATAAAGTGATAATAAGCTGCCGGGTGGGAAACACTCGGCAGCTTTTAACTTTTTTTATGAGTTAGTCTACAAGTAATTGATTATATGAGGTGGGACAAATAGATGGTTCTTTTTGATATACATTCTCATATGCTGCCAGGCGTGGATGATGGCTCGAAGAACATGGAAATGTCACTCGATATGTTATCCATAGCTTATAACGAAGGAGTTAGGAATATCATTTTAACACCTCATTATATTCTTGGTAGAAATAGTTATACATATGATGAGTTGGACTCTCGATTTGATTCTCTAAAAGAAGAAGTGCGAAAATCGGGCAAGTATGAGGGGCTTAACCTTTATCTTGGAAATGAGATTCTCTATGAGGATGGAGTGGTAACGAAGCTTCGTGCAGGTGAGATTCATACTATGAATAATACAAAGTATGTACTTGTAGAGTATAACATCAGAACCCCGTTTTCGGAGATTCTCCACAGTATCGATGAGTTGACTCAAGCTAGATACTGGCCTATAATTGCACACGTGGAGAGATATATATCACTAGAAAATCATTTGGATAGAATTGAAGAAATCATTGATAGGGGAACACTCCTGCAAATGAATATTTCAAGTATAGATGGTGGTTTCCTAAGTGATAACAAGAGATGGTGCCAGAAGCTTGTGAAAAAGGGATATATTACATTTTT
>CACWGK010000009.1 GCA_902760415.1 uncultured Lachnospiraceae bacterium | reverse complement strand
GAAGAACACCTGAAAATCCATTTAATAATTCGGTTGGTGCTGGCAATAATAATGAAAAAAATAGAAGTGTACGTAAGATAACGGATGCTTATACTGTTGTTGGAAGATATTCGGTTGGAGGATTTGCAGGTCGTATAGCAGGAAATAAAGATGCTAATAAAACAAGAACTTCATTTTCGATAAATGTTAGTGAAGGGAATAAAGTAAAGGTTGATGGGATTGCATTTACTGGTGGAATTGCAGGATCAACATTTGGTTGGGCGGCAAGTTATCCGCTTTTAAATGGCGAGATAAATGGTGTGGAAGTTAATTCGCGACTCTTTGCAGGTGGTTATATAGGCGCGATTATACTTCGAAATTACTCAACAATTAGTGATTTAGAAAAGATGTTTAATAATTCTCAGAACTTTAATGTCGTTTCTGGAGATGTTGATGTTAGTGCTGCTGCTTTTGCTGGTGGCGTGGTAGGTGCATATATTGATTACAACAATGAACAAGGCGATAATTTAATTGATGGTAAAAAAATATCAGATCCTTTTGCATCTTCACTAGATCCTTATAGCTTTGATAAGTATCTGGATGGCTTTGTGGCTACAGACAGAAAGATTAATGAGAATAATGATTATATTGCTATAGCAAAACGAATTCTCGTAGAAGATTTATATGAAACAGACGGTGGTAGGAATAATTTATTCCATTATACGTATGATGGTCGTCAGGAACCTGGTGATGTTACTTGGAATTGTTCGACACTTAGATTGGGCGAAGGTTCAAGTGTGACAGCAGGGGTTTTTGCAGGTGGTCTTCTTGGATACGTTCCGGAAAAAGATATATTGATAGTGAAAAATTATAATAATATGATTCCTGTAAGTACGGCTCGATATATTACAGCGGATGATTATGATGATATTACTAATGGGATTAATTTATCGTATCTTGGCGGAGTTGTTGGTAGGATTCCGACTGGTATGATTGTTGAACATTGCTCTAATTCAGTGTCAGAAGGATACGTTGCTCCAGCAGAAACTTCATACATTGGTGGACTCGCAGAAGTTAATGCAGGAAAAATAAAAGGCGATGAAACTGTTGCTTCAGATGGGACAAGAAAATATTGCATAAATAATACTGTATTTAATAATCCTAACGGTGGTGTAGGTGCATTTGCTGGAATAAATGGTACTGCTAAGAATAGTGATGAGAAACCGGCTACTATTGCATATTGTTCAAATACTGCTAATCTTTCTGGAAAATATGTTGGCGGTATTGCTGGAACGATAGATGGTACTAGCAAGATTATAGGATGTATTAACCATGGAGAACTTAATGCATATAATACAGCTTCACCAACGTATACAGGTGCAGCGGGTATAGTATACGATGTATATAATTCGTCTACCTTAAATATTAGCGAGTGTGTTAATACAGGAATTCTAAGAGTAAATAAAGATGATAGTACTGCAGAAACAGGCCTTTCATCTGATCTGGCCGCAGGAATTGTCTATAGTACAAATGGTTTAGGCAATATAATTAACTGCAGAAATTATGGAACTAAGCTTAAAAATGGAATTACAGCTACAGATGCTAACGCAATCAAGTATTGCCTTGATGCAACCAATTCGGGTAATCATTTTGGAAGTATCATAGAGGGAGGCTCTATGCTTGCGAACTTCTACATTGGAAGAAATAGCGCAATGCCAGCAGATCCTGGTGAGAATATATCTGAAGGTGAAGGATTCCGCGCGTTCCAGAGTTATTGTGATCCAATATATTCCAATTGGAATCATACTGTTGTTCCTGAAGGTAATTATTTTATTCACGGATTTGGTGATGAGGTTGGCGTAAATGATATTAGTAATATGGTATTAAGCATAAGTGCTAATGATTACAATAGTGTTGATATTCATAATGATGCAAGCTATTGGAATATCGCATCAGATAATAAAAAGTTGATGTTTACAATAAATCCTGTATCGAAGGATGGTCTTCAGACGGCATTTGCGGATATTGATGATTTTGGAATCGTTTGGGATAATTATAAAGTTACTGATTTCAATAGATATTATAAATATGCAAATGATCCAACGGTAATTGATGAGTTTAAGAATACACAACTTACTTATTGGGATGGAAATGCAGATATAACAAGATCATTTTATGATATTGCGTATGATGAGTATAACAATCAAACCAATAAGAGGGATTATCCGTTAGATTTAAAGAATGCGTTTTATAGCACCTTTTCGGAAAATGATTATACTGGTTCCTATGGTCAAAATGGATGCTTCGCTTATGCGGTAGCTACATATGCAAACCTGAAAGCAAAGACCCCGAATTGGAATGAGCAGACGGGGGATACTAAGGCATATAATTATATAGAGGAATTATATGCAAATGTTTCAAAATATTGTAAAAGTACTAATAATTCAGCACCAAATCTTAAGTTTGCTATGGATGTTGTAATTACTTCTAGAGATGTTGCGGGCAATGATCATAAATTATGTGCATCGCAGTATAATGTTAGTATTCAACAAAATAGTGATTCTAGCGCATTTTCAAAAATGAATATGGATTCTCTTCAAGGTGCAGACAATTTATATAAAGATCCAGAATTTGATCCTTCTAGGATTATTTCTATTCAGTTTGCTATTAAGAATGGCTATAGTATAACAGATAGCAAGGTGGGTGTTAGAGCATTCTTGTGGAATTACAATGATGAACAGATTCCAGAATCTGGAAGTAGTATGCCTTTGCCGGAACAATTTGATTCAGATGGTTCTCCAATCGATGGCGCTGCAAATCTAGGTGAAGCTATTGGTGTTATAAAGAATAATAATATTCAGATTCAAAAGTTGGTAGTGGATCAAGAAACTGCTTCGCCATATGCGTTGTTATTGGGCGAACATGCAACGCCTATGAATAAATTGACATATAATCCTTTAGATGATTCGGATACAGGATATTTAAATGACGTAAGTCAATTTTCGGATGAATGCATGAGAGTTGTTATGTGGACTGATGTGGATAAGGCATATAGTGAATTTATAAAAAATAATTTTTCTGAATAATCATTGAAGATAGGAAGTAGGATATAGCGTAGATGAGACTTAAAGAATCTAGAAAATTAAATAGCTTGAAGAATTCAGGCGCTGCGTTAATAGTGGCTGTTGTAGTTATGATGATTCTTATCGTGTTTACATTTATGCTTGTTCTACTTGCGTATACGCTATATGCATCGCAGAACAAGAATATCTCTAGTATGAAGTGTGCTGAGGCAACTAATACGCTAAGTGTTGCGTTAGATGCAGAGATGCAGGACGTTAATGCAGCTCAGAAGAGCCATCTTTATCAATACGCTAGGTTTAATGTGGGACAGGATAATTGGCCTTATTATGATGCAAGTACTCCTGGACATGATAAAGCGCATGCGTTTAGATATTATAATTTAAAATACAATCCTAAGAAATTGGATGGAAGTACTGATAGAATGGATGGTTTTCCAGGAAATATAAAGATCTGTATGTATTGGGAACTTCCAGAAGGTGTAACATTTGATCAACTTTCTTCAAGGGGGATGAGTGACACCCTGTTGTATGTTGATATTACGAGTGAAGCAGCAAGTCAGTCCTACACAGTTACGAATGTTTATAAATTGACAGAAAGTAGTTATACATCAGGAACAGTAGATTTAAATAATCAGCTGTATATTGATGGCATAATGAAAGATGCGGGACCGATACATAATTCTGTTGATCCATTGAATAATCAAGTAAATACTGACAAGAAATGGGAATGGGTTAGAGTATATGACGAATATTAGATTGTTTAAAACTAAATATTTTTATTATAATAGTTTTAATAAGAGAAGAATTATAAAAAATGATGGAAGTACTATGATAGAGACCATAGTTGCTTTTGCGGTTCTTATGATTGTTCTTGGTCTGCTTTATAAGATGGTTGTTTTTAGTTCGGACTTACGAATGAAGGCGTCAGATACCGCAAATGTTCGTAGCTCCTTTAATGAGCAACTATATAAGAAGGAATATGATGATTCTGGAAGTAGAATAGATGGAGCTATGGAGAATGTTAAGATTGTAGATTATTATGGAGTTGATGATCCTAATCCTGCAAATAGCAATACGGCTGCATTTGTTATAGTGCTAGATGAGGAAAAGACTGACGTGGAAAAGGCCTTTGGGGCACCTTCTGGGGATGAGGCTGATAATGTGAAAAATCAGATTACATTTCCGCATCTGGATGCAACAAGCTATAGTAGTGTTGATCCACTAATAGATTCTGAAGGTTTAGCTACACCTAATGTGCTCAAGTTTCGTTATGCTGAGTAAAAATATTTGTTAAATGAATTTTACTAGGAATATAAAATTATATGAATAAAAGATTTGTTCGAAAACTTAAGAAAATAACAAATAATAATCGTGGAACTACTATTTTAGAAATGATAGTTTGTTTTTTGCTGCTTGGAATCTTCCTTGCAGCCTCAGCTGCTTTTATTGCACATATTACAATGCTTTATTACAACACAAAAGGTGAGATTAATGGTAGAGAGGTATCTGATATTATCCTTGAAAAGATAGCTTCTGAGATAGATGGTGCAGAAACATTTGATAAGTGTGGCGTTATGAATCCTGCGTTTATAAATGCGGAGTATTCAAATGGTACTGATGTATTCTATAAAGAAAATGGTTTGGATTCGACAATACCTGTTAAAGCGCTAGAACTCTATGATAAGACGGATACACATGTTAGCATTAACTTTGATCCTGAAAAAGAAGGTATCAGGATACATTATTATGCAATAAATGATAAGGATGATACTAAAGACAGGAATAAAACTGACTGGTATTTTGATGAAAGTGTATATAATGGATATGCAGTTAAGGATCTGATAATAATTCCTGCTAATGATATGTCTAATGTACAGAGCGGCGATAAAGATTTTTCGTTGGCGAATTATGGGTTGACTGCAGCTGATAGCAGCTATCCATCGAATGTAATGGTCATATTGCTTCATATTAATCATCCTAACTATAATGACTATTATACGTACAGATTTGTTAAGATGTATAATGTTCCGGATGACTATGAATGGGGGGGTTCAAATACAAATCCATAATTATGGATTGTTAACTTACACTTTTAAATGAATGGGGATGAGAAGGTATGGGACTAGATAGATCACGCATAACAATAGCAGGGGTGCTAAAAATACTTTTAATTGTTGCTTTAATTCTCTTTGTGGGAATAACTATTTTTATCGTCAATAAGATTCGTATCGATGCGGATTCGGCTCTTAGAAATGCGAAGAATGTAAGGATGTCGCTTCGCTCGGCTGATATTGAGATGTATGCAGCGGGTAAGAGTATATATAATCCTTCAAAGAAAAATGGATTAGAAGATGGCGTAAAGACTAAGGTTGAACAGTACGCTGAGACGAAAGGTTCTTATAGCATTACGTCGTATGATACCAAGGCACATGAACTTACTGGTATGACTTATCGTCAGGGAAGTTATGTTGTTTACTTTTCGAAGGACGGAGAGAATATTACTTGGGATGTTAATTTCATCCTGAATGTATATCATTTTGATGAGTCGGATGTTATAGCGGAATAAATGGGCGGTAATGATAGATGAGTACTGAATATATAATGCTTGAGATAGCTATAATATTTGCAAGAACACTTATAGAACTGATATTTTTTGCTATTGGAGCGAGTATATTCTCGTTTCTTAATGTTGTGATATATAGACTTCCGAGACATATTCAATTTTCTCTCGGAAAGTCAATGTGTACAAGTTGCGGTCATTCGCTAGCGCCAAATGATTTGATACCGATTATTTCCTGGGTGAGTCTTAAAGGCAAATGTAGGTATTGCGGTGAACCCATATCGGCTCGATATACGATAGTTGAATCGATAGGTGGAGTGTCGGCGGTAATATGTACATTGGTTTTGGGAATTAATGTATGGGCATTAGTTGCATTTCTTATAAGTGGAGTAGTGACGGTGGCAGCATATATTGCATATGATAAGGCGAAGAAAAGGGTCTGATGATTTGCTTAAACATTGCTCAAAAAGTTGACATAAATCACGGAAACCTTTAAAATAAAAGATGGTATTTTGTTTTTAAAAATTGTGGGAGTGGAGAATATAGTATGGCGGTTAGCTACAGGTACAGGGCTCAGAACTCCGATGGAAAGATTGTATCGGGAGAGCTGAAAGCCAACACTGAAGATGAATTACATAGTAAGCTGAAAGCCGATGGAATGCTTCTTATGGAAGCAAAAGAAATCGAGAAAAGCAGGACTGTTCATAAGAAGTTAAAGTATGACAGGATTGCTGATTTCGCGCGTAATCTGTCAAAGCTTTTAGGAGCGGGTGTTACGCTGGTTAGGGCACTCAGAATTATAGCTGAAGATGAATCGATTAAGGAAGGCGAGCGAAAGATATATGCGGATGTCCTTAAGCAGGTTCGTTCAGGTATGACGCTTTCTGATGCACTAGATGAACAGGGTGGTGTTTTCCCTGCGCTTTTTGTTAATATGATCAGATCCGCTGAGTCAGGCGGAAATATGGATCAGACTGCTGGTAATATGGCTGAGTACTATAGTAAGGAGTATCGCCTGCAGCAGAAAATCAAGAGTTCTACTACATACCCTAAGATACTGGGTGTGCTTATCGTAATAGTAGTCATAGTTCTGATGGGTTTTGTACTCCCTCAGTTTGACGGACTATTCTCTCAAATGGATACACTTCCACCTACTACAAAACTACTGATGGCCATAAGTGATTTTGTGGCGACAAAGTGGTATATTCTCATATTTGCTGGCGTAATCTTGTTTATGGTATTCAAGGTTCTTATGTCTATGCCTCCAGTAAAACTCTTTGTAGATAAAATGGAGATTCATATGCCTAAGATAGGCGGCCTTAGAAAGATTATCTATACAGCTAGATTTTCTCGTACACTTGCTAGTATGTATAGTGCAGGTATTCCTATAGTAACTTGTCTTCAGATTGCAAAGACCACTATTGGAAATACATATATTGAAAGTCAGTTTGATGATATGATTGCCGAGATTAGAGCTGGTAAATCATTATCTGAAGGTATTGCTGGTATAGATGGCTTTGTGAAGAAACTGCCTTCATCTGTGGCTGTAGGTGAGGAAACTGGTGCACTCGATCAGATGCTTGTATCTATAGCGGATCAGATGGATTATGACAGTGAGATAGCGATAGAAAAGCTTGTAGCGATGGTTGAACCTATAATGATCGTTGTTATGGCTACAATAGTTGGATTTATTATGATTGCGGTAATTCAGCCAATCTATGGCTCTTATCAATCGATTGCGGAACAGTCGAAGTAAAAGGAAAGAATATATGAGCGTAAGTGTTTATTTCTCAAACCAAATAGTGCAGATAGCGGTCGGTACCAGAGGTAAGAAAGGTGTTCTTAAGAATGTCTATACAACCATGGCACCAGAGGGTAGCATCATAAATGGTATTGTTATGGATGCAGATTCTTTAGGTGCGCATATCAAGAACTTCTGGCAGGCTAACAATCTTCCTAAGAAAGATGTATATTTGGTAGTTAACAGCAATAAGATTGCGGGCAAAAATCTTGAAGTTCCTAATATGAACAAGAAGAAAACTCTCAAGTTTATTATGAGAGAGTTTGCTGATATGCAGCGTGAAGATGAAGAGAATACATTGGCTTATACAGCTATTGGTGTTGACAGAAAAACTAAGCTTAGACACCTATATTCTGAAATGGCACCGAAGGAACAGCTAAGAGAGTTTATGTATATCTTTGCCAATATGGGAATTACTCTTAAGGGAATTATATCTGGTGAAGGTAGTATTATAGGATACGCTCAGCAGACACTTACTAGAAGTTCTAAGACGTTCATTCTTCAGGTTATAAATGGTAACCTTGTGTCAAATGTTCTCTTTGTTGATGGACTCTTTAGATACTACAATTCAGTTCGTTGCTTCAATGAACCTGGAACGGCGGAGTACCTCGATGATCTTGCGCGTTCGCTGAATCAGCTGGAGCAGTTTATGAATACTGAAAAGATTCAGTCTACTGTTGAGAGAATCTTTGTTGCAGGAACAGATAAAAATAATCTAAATGCGTATAGCCAGGTTGTTAGAGAACACGGTGTAGATGCTGCGCCTGAACTTATTAACACAGGACTTTCATCAGATCCGAGATTACTTCATGAGTCGCAGACTGCTCTTTTTGCTGTCAGTGGTCTTTTTGACCAAGGTGCAGAGAGTAACTTCCTTACTAACTTTAGTTTGAAAGATGATTCAGAGAAGAAGCTTGATTCTACAACTAAGAAGTATATCATAGCAGTAATAACAACCCTTATAGTGATGCTTATACTTTTTGGCGTAACACTTACTATGAGACTGGTGCGTGATTCGAAGTATCAGGAGGTGAAGGCTTATAACAAGAAACCGGAAGTCCTTATGAGTGTTGCAGAGTATGATTACCAGGTTGAGAGAAGAGATGCTCTCCTAAATAAGTACAACTCTATTAATACTGTTGTTGATACTATAGATTCATATCCGGTATGTAATGATGAGGTTATAGATAAGATAGAGGAAACAGCTCGTGGCTATGCTAAGATAGAAATTATTAGTTTTGATGCTGAGCAGGGAGTTGTTACATTTAGTGCTAAGTCTGATGATGTAAATGATATCTATAAATATATTGATCAGCTACTGAATCAGTCGATCTTTATGAAGGTTGATCATACTGGATATACGTATGATGATAGCGCGGGACTTTATGATATTCATGTGCAGTGTACGCTTGCTGAGTCGGTTGGCAGAGATTTAGATTAAGGAGGGGTTCGTATGAAGACTAATATGACAGAACGCGATAAGAAACTCCTCGTTGGAATGTTTATAGGAGTTATAATAGTTGCTATAGGCTACTGGGGAATTCGTCCTCAGTTGAAACAGTATTTTGCTTTAGCTGAGAAGATAGAAAAAGAAGAAGATACACAGAAACTGAATAAACAGAAATTGCTTAATGTGGGTTCTATTGAAGTTCAGGCTGATGGATATGAAGAAAAGATTGCTGAGAGAAAAGATGAGTTCTATCCTGTAATGACAAGTTCTGAAGTTGATAGAATGATGACTCAGATGGCGGTGGGTCATAATCTTAATATCTATGACCTCAGCTTTAATATGCCGACTAGCCCTACAGCTCGTCTTGCATATCAGAATTCTTCACTATATGCATGGCAGCTGGAAGCTATGGCGAATTATTCAGAAGATGATGAATCAAGTGCATCGGATGAGATGGATTCTCTTTTGGATGAGGGAGATGGTGAGAAAGATGAAGATAAGAAAACCACATCCGATAAGACTGAAGAAGATATAATGTCTGACGTTATGGGTGGTGAAGAGGGCGGATATCAGCCTAATACAGATATCTATGCAGTGCCTGTAACTATCACTGTTGGTGGTGATGTTTATGATCTTGAGCAGTTTATAGCAGAGATTAATAATCTTGATAAGAGGGCTCTACTTCTTGGTTATTCATGGGGAGAGTTTAGAGAAGTTGTGCGTCGAGATGCAGATGGAAATATTATCTCAAGTGAGTCTTCAACAAGTAGTGAAGGTGTGTCGACAGATGAGCTCTCTGACGCTAACTTAGAAGTTGTTACACGTAAATCGCTTACAGTGCGTCTTGAGATTTATATGTGTGATACATCTGATGTTGCTACAGCGACAGATGCTGAAACAACAGAAGAGTAAATAGTTTTTTACTTGCTTATACAAACTTCGTTATGAAGGTATATTACTTGAAATTGGGGAACAACATATGGAAATGAGATCTAACAAAAACATACGAATAGGAGATGTCCTTAAGGAGTTCGGTTATGTTACTGATGAAGATATCAGTGCTGCACTTGAATATTCTAAAACTCATGAAGGCGTTCGTCTTGGTGGTGCTCTTATAGAGATGAATATCATTACAGAGAAACAGATGCTTGAGGCCTTGGGACGTAGACTTCAGTATAATGTTGTCAACATTACGGATCTAGTAGTTGATATAAATGCTGTAGAAACTATACCTCAACCTCTTGCAGAGAAGTATGGAATGATGGCTTATAAGATAGAGGATGGGATCCTATATCTTCTGACGAATGATCCACTTAATTTCTATGGACTTGAGGATATCCGCCAGGTTACTGGTACAGATCTGATGATAGAGCTGACGGAGAAACAACCACTTGATAATGCTATACAGTATTATTATTCGGAAGTTGCAGCTAAGAAAGCAGCGGATAAGGCGGCTAAGTCAACTCTAGCTGAAGATGATATTATCGAAGTAAATGTTGAGGATGCGGATGATGATACACCTATTATCAACCTGCTTAACTCGCTTGTAGTTCGTGCATATAACTCAAATGTTTCTGATATACATATAGAGCCTTTTGAGAAGCATACATCAGTTCGTATGCGAATGGATGGCGTAATAGTAGATTTCATGACGCTTCCTAAGAATATCCATAATTCGCTTATAGCGCGTGTTAAGATTATCGGTGATCTTGATATCGCAGAACGACGTATACCTCAGGATGGTCATTTTAAGACAAATGTTGAAGGTACTCCTATAAATGTCAGAGTATCTGTTATACCAACTGTATTTGGTGAGAAGGCGGTTCTTCGACTTCTTGCATCGGCAGCTACTATTGATCATGCTGGTTCCTTCGGTATGAATGAGCGTAATTATCAGATAGTGAGCCGGATGCTTCAGTCGCCAAATGGTATCGTATATGTTACTGGACCTACTGGTTCTGGTAAGTCAACGACTCTGTATATGATTCTGTCGGAGCTTTCGAAGCGGGCGGTTAATATATCGACTATAGAGGATCCTGTAGAGAAGAATCTTCCTAAGCTTAATCAGATGCAGGTTAACAATACTGCAGGTCTTACATTTGAGATAGGACTTCGTGCACTCCTGCGTCAGGATCCAGATATTATCATGCTTGGTGAGACTCGAGATGCTGAGACTGCATCGATATCCGTTCGTGCAGCAATTACGGGTCACTTGGTTCTTTCGACGCTTCATACAAATGATGCAGCATCTTCAGTTACTCGCCTTATAGATATGGGTATAGAGTCATATATGCTTGCTAACTCACTTGTTGGTATCATAGCTCAGCGTCTTGTTCGTAAAGTCTGCCCAGACTGTGGTCAGTGGGGCGAGATGACTGCTGATGAGTTAAGAATAGTAGGACGTCCACTTCCTCGTGTTATGCATAAGGTGGGCTGTAAGAAATGTAATGGAACAGGTTATCGTGGACGAATCTCTATTCATGAAATCCTTCCAATAGATAAGCCTGTACGAAAGATGATTTCGGATGAAAATACAGCTGAAGAGATCAAGGAATATGCTCGAAAAGAGCTTGGAATGCTCACTCTGAAAGAGAGCTGTATGGAGCTGATTGAGCAGGGACTTACTACGGTCGAAGAGCTTGTAAAAGTAGCTTATTACGACTAATAAAAAACTGATAAAAATGTAAAAAAAATCTCGATTATTTTTTCAAATCGAGATTTTTTTATACTTTTGAGTGAGAAATCATGCTAAAATCGAGTTAAAAGTATATTACTTTGTGTGAAAAATATGTGAAAAACGCATATTTTTATACTAAATAATTACTTTTTGATGTAAATTATTACAGAAATGTTACATTAGTAAATGGATAATCTGACTAAAAAAGACTGAAAGTTGATTAAAATGACTGAAACTAATTAAAAAAACAGTGAAATTATGCATAGTGCACAATTTGATTTGTCAACCATTGTCAATAAAGTGGAATCGGACGTTCGGTTTACATAACTGCTTGCAAAACCGGGTTTCTGTTGCTAAAATCATATTAACTTATTCATGAGAGAACAGTGTAGCGAAGGAGAAGACACTACACTGAAAGTAGTAAAAAAAGGAGGACTTAGCTTATGAAGAAGAATAATAAAGGTTTTACACTCGTTGAACTTATTGTTGTATTAGTTATTTTAGCAATCCTTGCTGCAATCCTTGTTCCAGCACTTCTTGGATACATTGATAAGGCTCGCCAGGGACAGTATGAAGAAGAGGCACATTCAATTCTTGTTGCTTGTCAGGGATATGCAACTGAACAGTATGCTAAGAATCAGGAGCCAAAAACTGATTTAACAAATACTGCTGTAGCTGCTTATGTTAAGGGTATCGTTGACCCTACAGTTGTTACTGGTGGTACAATTGTTTATAAGGAAACATATAGTGCATCGGCTCCAACAAAGGGTATGTATACAGTAGCTGGATTTACTGGTTTGAAATTTAAATCACAGGATACTAAGGAGATTGAGTGTTCATTTGTTGATGGTGCTTGGTATATTACAAAAATAGGTGGTAAGGAAACTGGAGTTGCTGTACCAAGTGCTTCATCTACTACACCTGAAGATTCAGGAGAAGGCGGAAATTAATCTATTCTCAATAATAAGTTGTTTATATATGGTTTTATAGAAATCATTAATGAGGCTCGCTGAAATATTCAGCGAGCTTCTTTTTTTTTGAACTATAAATTCAATGACGTATAGTTTTTGAAGTGTTAAAATATCAATGTATAAATCGTATAAGTTTGTTGTTTGTGAAATCAAAAAACAAGAGGAGGTCCGCCTATGGATTCACTTTATCAGAATACGAATGATATATCATTTCCATCTTCATCCATCAGTGTTCGTCGCACGGGTCTTAAGCTTAAGTCTATGATTGCGGCGGCAGGGTATGACGTGGTGGATGTGCAGAAGGCACTGGGGCTTGCTTGTCCACAGTCGATATATAGGTGGTTTTCTGGAATCGCGCTTCCGACTGTGGATCATTTATTTGTTATAAGTCGCATGCTTGGAGTTAAGGTTGATGATCTGCTGGTTCAGGAATATAAGGTTGATAAGAATCTGTCCCCAGGGTATAAGTATCTGAATATATATAGAGATGCTTTTATTCAAAAGATGAAACACATAAAAGAATGAAACACATAAAAGAATGAGACTATGAGAATGAGGTGGGAGCGAATCATTTTGGTTCGCTTCTTTTTATATTTTGGGATTGCTTCTTATATATCGGAGATAGCTTCATTTCTGTACTTTTACAGTTGAAAAGAGCACAAAGTGTATATATAATAGTAGTTTAGTGAATCATGCGAGGAGCTGTGCTATGATACTTCTTGTTCAAAATGATACTGAATATGAGAATGACCTGAGGGAGATGATTTCTGCCTTCTTTTTAGGTGAGAAGATTAAGATTTCGACACCTTCGGAGGTTGCTTCATTTGACAGAGAGCGCTTTGGGCGTTTTCGCTTTATGATTACGGCTCTTTTCGATGAGAAGAATGCGAGTCTTCGTATGGAAGAGAAGGGGCACGTGATCTTCTCGGCTTATATATATGGTGATTATAAGAATCGTAAGAGGTATCGCAATAAGCTGAAGCTTGCGATTTATAGGCTGCTGTCTGAGTATACCAGGCGCGAGCTTCCTTGGGGCAGTCTTACAGGAATGCGCCCAACGAAGATTGCGACACAGGCTCTTGCGAAGGGAAAGTCAGTGGAGGAGATAGTTGATTATTATAACTATACCTATGACGCGACCCTAGAGAAGGCTAACCTTGCTACAGAGGTTGCACTGAAAGAAAAGTCTATTATCGAATCTGTTAATCCTTTGACAGATTATTGTCTATATATTAATATTCCATTTTGCCCGACTAAGTGTCTTTATTGTTCCTTTGCGGCGTATCCAATCATGGAGTACGACAGGCGGATAGGCGAATATATCGATACTTTGAAGCAGGAATTGCAGCATATTGCATTTGTGAATAGAAATCGTAATCTAGTTGCGGTTTACATGGGTGGTGGTACTCCGACGTCTCTTAATTCGACTGAGCTGGGAAGCATTATCCAGTGCGTTCGCGAGACATTTGACATATCGAAGCTTCGTGAGTTTACTGTTGAGGCGGGGCGTCCTGACAGCATCACTCGTGAGAAGCTGGAAATGATGAAAAAGCATGGTGTTACCAGAATCAGCATCAATCCTCAGACAATGAATGCTGATACGCTCAGGAAGATTGGTCGTGCTCACACACCTGCGGATATTAAGCAGGCTATGCGAGATGCGAGAAAGATTGGTTTCAAGAATATCAATATGGATATTATTGCAGGACTTCCTGGTGAGACGCTGACGGAAATGGAATATACGCTGGATGAGATAGCTGAACTTGCTCCAGAATCACTTACGGTTCATAGCCTTGCGATAAAGCGCGCGGCACATTTGAATGAGAGATTCGAGGAGTTCGAGAATGACATTAATCATGATACAGATAAAATGTTATCTCTAGTTGCAGCTCGTACGAAGAAGGCGGGGCTCGAGCCATACTATCTCTATCGCCAGAAGAATATTGCTGGCAACCTGGAGAACGTTGGCTATTCGAAGCCTGGGCTTGAATGTATATATAACATCCTTATAATGGAAGAAAGTCTTGATACATTTGCGGCAGGAGCGGGAGCGATTACGAGACTGCTCACTACAGATAATGGTAAGGTTACACGTGTTGACCGCGTGGAGAACTGCAAAAATGTTGATGAATATATGTCTCGTATCGACGAAATGTTAGAAAGAAAGAATGCCGGCGTGGCAGCACGTCTGCTTACTTAATGAAAATGAGTCAGCAATTACGTCCGACGTAAAAAGTGACTCATTCTCATTTGATAGATTAGGAGGAAATTATGGCAATGAAGAAGAAGCCTGTTACAGGCATGAAGGATATACTCCCAAGAGAGATGGAGATAAGGGATTATGCCATCGGTCTTATCAAGGAGACTTATAAGACATTTGGCTTTACCTCAGTTGAGACTCCAGCTATGGAGCATATTGAGAATCTCTCTAGTAATCAGGGTGGAGAAAATGAGAAGCTTATCTTTAAGGTGCTGAAGCGTGGCGATAAGCTGTCTTCTGCAGTAAATAAGCTTGTAGAGAGCGGTGCTGCTGATGGTGAGGAAGGAGTGAATGTTGGTTCACTTACAGATAGCGGACTTCGCTACGACCTGACACTTCCACTTTCTAGATACTATTCAAATAATGCAAATGATCTGCCATCCCCATTTAAGGCGCTTCAGATGGGAAATGTGTGGCGTGCAGATCGTCCTCAGAGAGGTCGTTTCCGCCAGTTTATGCAGTGTGACATCGATATCCTGGGCGAGTCTGGAATTATAGCAGAGATAGAGCTTATACTTGCAACAACAACACTTCTTGGCAAGCTCGATTTCAAGAACTTTACTATTAGAATAAATGATAGAAGAATCCTTAAGGCAATGGCTGCATACAGCGGATTTGCTGAGGAGGACT
This sequence comes from uncultured Lachnospiraceae bacterium, assembly GCA_902760415.1. Classification (GTDB taxonomy): domain Bacteria; phylum Bacillota; class Clostridia; order Lachnospirales; family Lachnospiraceae; genus Eubacterium_Q. The sequence continues at coordinate 32,249 of CACWGK010000009.1, read as the reverse complement.
ACGATACAGTATTTATTATCCTTGACAAGATGGATAAGATTGGTCTGGACGGAGTTAAGGAAGAACTTCTTAAGGAAGGCTATGCAGCTGATACTGTTGAGAAGTATCTTGGACTCTATGAGAAACTTGTTGGAAGTGATGCTAATGATGTAACATCAAAGATTTCAAATGATGAGAAGGCTAAGGTCAGCATAGAGAATATCAAGTCTATCAAGGATACTCTTGGGGACTTCCTTGATTCAGAAGTTTCAGATAATTTATCTACTATTATAACAAGCGTTGAGGGAGCTAAGGCTGCTGACTTTGGCATCAGCTTTGACCCAACTCTTGTTCGTGGAATGTCCTACTACACAGGTCCTATCTTCGAGATATCTATGGATGAGTACGGCGGATCTGTTGGTGGCGGCGGCCGTTATGATGAGATGATCGGTAAGTTTACTGGTCAGGCTACTCCAGCGGTTGGTTTCTCTATCGGATTTGAGAGAATCGTAATGCTTCTTCTTGAGAGTAACTTCCAGGTTCCTGGAACCGGTGAAAGAAAGGCATACCTCATAGAGAAGAATATGCCAGCTGATAAGATGCAGAAGATTATGGCCCTTGCTAAGGAAGAAAGAGATAAGGGCGTGATCGTAAATGTATCTATCATGAAGAAGAATAAGAAGTTCCAGAAGGAGAAGATGCAGGAGGAAGGCTACACAGAGTTTGTAGAGTTCTTCGCGGATCGCGACTTCTAATAATATAGGAAATGAAACAAATTGATATAGATTTGGAGGAAAGAAAATGCAGTCAAGAACGCATACTTGCGGTGAGTTAAGAAAAGAGAATGTCGGTGAGAAGGTAACTATCGTCGGATGGATGGAGAATGTCAGAGAAGTCGGTGGAAATCTTGCATTTGTTGTAATGCGTGATTTCTACGGTACTACTCAGGTGGTTGTTGAGACAGAGGAAATGATGTCTGTCATCAAGCCAATCAATAAGGAGTCAACTCTCAAGATAACAGGTACAGTTCGTGAGAGAAGTAGTGTAAATAACAAGATTCCTACAGGCGAGATTGAGATCGTTCCAGATTCAATCGAAGTGCTTGGAAAGAACTACCACGCTGAGCTTCCATTTGAGATAAATCATTCAAGAGAGGCTGATGAGACATTCCGTCTCAAGCATCGTTATCTGGATCTTCGTAATCCAGAAGTTAAGAACAATATCGTAATGAGATGTAACGTAGTTGCAGCTCTGAGAAGTGCGATGATTGCACATGATTTCCTTGAGATTACTACACCTATTCTTACTGCATCATCACCAGAGGGCGCAAGAGACTATCTTGTTCCTGCAAGAAAGCATCCTGGCAAGTTCTACGCTCTGCCACAGGCTCCACAGCAGTTCAAGCAGCTGCTTATGACAGCTGGCTTTGATAGATATTTCCAGATTGCTCCTTGCTTCAGGGATGAGGATGCGAGAGGTGACCGTTCACCTGGAGAGTTCTATCAGATGGATATGGAAATGGCATTTGCATCTAAGGATGATGTATTTGAGATTATCGAGGATGTACTTCCTCCAATCTTCGCAAAGTATGGTAAGTATAACATCGCTTCAGATGCTCCATTTACAAGAATCCCTTATCTTCAGGCTATGGATGAGTTTGGTTCAGATAAGCCAGACCTTCGTATAGATCTCAGAGTTACTGACGTGACAGACGAGCTTGAATCTTGCGGATTCGAGCCATTTAAGGGAAATGTTGTAAAAGCTGTTCCTGTATCAGACTGCAAGCTTACAAGAAAGCAGATAGATAAGATATGTGCTGATATTGAAGTTCAGGCAGGCGCTAAGGCTTATTGGTTCAAGACTGATGAGTCAGGTGCTATCGCAGGTGGAATCGCTAAGTTCGTAAATGCTGATCCTGCAACTGTAGAGGCTGTAACTAAGAAGCTTAGTCTTGCTCCAAATACTCTCGTAGTAGTTGGTGCTGGTAAGAAGACTCTTGCACAGAAGATATCTGGTGTCGCTGTTAAGATGCTGGGTGCTGAGTGCGAAGGTCACATGGATAAAGAAAGATATGAGTTCTGCTGGATAGTAGACTTCCCAATGTATGAGATAGGAGAGGAGTCAGGACTTCTTGAGTTCTGTCACAATCCATTCTCTATGCCAATCGGTGGCAAGGATATCCTCGAGAAGGCACAGGCTGGAGAGGTTGATCCGCTCAGCATTATGGCTGATCAGTATGACCTTGTATGTAACGGAATCGAGCTTTCATCTGGAGCTGTAAGAAATCATGATCCAGAAGTCATGGTCAAGGCTTTCGAAATGGTTCGCCTCGGTGAAGACGAAGTTAAGGCTAAGTTCCCAGCTATGTACAATGCATTTACTTATGGAGCACCTCCACATGCTGGTATCGCTCCTGGTGTAGATAGAATGATCATGCTTCTTGCTGGCGAGGAGTCAATTCGTGAAATCATTGCATTCCCTATGAACAAGAATGCACAGGATATTATGATGGACGCTCCATCAGCTGTTGAACAGTCACAGCTCGACGAGCTTCATATCGCTATCGTAAAAGATGACGAAGAGTAATTCGGACAAAATGATTAGGATAAAATGAGTCGACACTTGTAGATATAGATTTTGATTATGGGGATAATGTAAGTGGTAGTAGCAATAGTTTTAGCTGTATTTGGTTTTATAACGTACATTTTCTTAAATGTTGTGATCAGGCGTATGGTTGCCGTGGTTCGTAGTCGTGAGGATTATGACGAAGATGTTGATGGCAAAATGACTGACGCAGAGAAGAAGGCTTTCGAAGAAACTAAAGAGATAGAAGCAGGAAAGATTAAGATTGGCTTTGCGGACGTAAAGGCTGAGTATAAGACTAGGTTCTTTATTACAGCCATAATCGGTGCAGTGCTCGGTGCTTTAGTGGGCTTCTTCTTTGGACTATCTGTTGAAACTATCATTTACTTTATCTTCTTTGGAGTGCTGACTGTTATAGCATTTATCGATATGGATACTATGGAGATTCCGCCTTCGCTGAATCTCATCATTCTTGGTCTTGGTATCATATCTCTGATACTCAACCTTATAGGGGTTCAGAAGTCGGATGTATCGATAATTGACAGATTGATAGGTGCGGTTTGCGTCAGTGGTTTCCTACTTATCGTAACGATACTGGTTAAGGGAGCCTTCGGTGGCGGTGATATCAAACTGATGGCTGCAGCGGGCGTACTTCTTGGATGGAAGGGTGTTCTTACAGGATTTCTTATCGGTCTATTCATCGGTGCTGCTATCGGAATTGTCCTAATAGCTAGAAGGAAGAAAGGTGGCAAGGAACATATGCCATTTGGACCTTCACTTTGCATCGGACTTGTACTGGCGGTGCTTTTCGGACAGCAACTTGTAAACTGGTACATAGATTTACTGAAGTCGATGATGCCGAATACATACGGCTACTAAAATAATCTGCCAAAGCTACAAGTTAACAGATATACAAAACAATAAGCTAACAGATATACAAAAAAACAAAATATAAAATATATATTATTGTAAAGACAGAGGCTTGCGTGTGGTCCTCTGTCTTTTTTGTAGTTTTCATTAGGTTGATTTTGGTGGTTATATGAGGCATACTATTAAAGTACGACAGACAAAAATGGAGAATGAAATGATAAATAAAAGCGGAGTAATCTGTGGTGAAAATCCTGATTATTTATCAGAACAAATAATTACATATCTTGGAAACAAACGAGCTCTACTTGATTTTATTGGGACGGGTGTTGAGTTAGTAAAAGAAGAGCTCGGAAGAGATAAACTAGATATGGTTGATATCTTCTCTGGCTCCGGGATAGTATCGAGATATTTCAAAAAGGATGCAAATGCCCTATATACCAACGATCTCGAGGATTACTGCCAGACTATTAATAGATGCTATCTCGCCAATAAAGAAGAGATAGATATGGAAACACTAAGAAAGTATTACCTTGGCGTAAAGAACTGTCTTGATAGGGAGCCTCTTCGCATAGGTTTTATATCTGAAATGTACAGTCCTAAGGACGATACGGATATAAAGAAAGGCGAGAGGGTATTCTATACTACCAGAAATGCTAAGTATATAGATACGGCTAGACAACTTATCGAAGAAGTGCCGGAACCATATAAGACATTTCTTCTTGCACCGCTTCTATATGAGGCATCGGTGCATAATAACACCAGTGGAGTATTTAAAGGATTTTATAAGAATACAAAAACTGGAATAGGCCAGTATGGCGGTGATGGTAGAAATGCATTGCCTAGAATACTATCGGATATCGAGCTTAGGCTACCTGTGTTCAGTAACTTTTCGTGTGAAGTAAAGTTATATCAGGAGGATGCAAGCCAACTGGCTCAGAAACTACCTCATACTGATCTAACTTATATGGATCCACCGTATAATCAGCATCCATATGGTTCTAACTACTTTATGCTTAATCTTATCAATAACTATGAGAGACCAGAAGAGGTAAGCAAGGTATCTGGAATACCTGTTGGTTGGAATAAATCTGACTTTAACAAGAAGGATATTGCCAAGACAACCATGAAGAATCTGTGCGAGAATATAGATTCCAAGTATCTTCTTATATCATTTAGCGACGATGGATATATATCACAGGAAGAAATGTTGGAGTTTCTCTCTAAGATTGGCGATGTTAGAGTGATGGATAAGGAGTACAACACATTTAGAGGCTGCAGGAATCTTGGCGGTAGAGATATCCATGTGAAAGAATTGTTATATCTCGTAAAAAAAGAAAGTTGAGTGTTAGAATGCAAAGTCAAAAGAAGATGATAATGCTATAGTTACAGTTGGCTATGATAAAAGTTGGTTATAATAAAAGCTCGGCTATATGACATCTGCTAGCTGAATGGTCACCCGTAGTATTGAAAAATACGGGTGACTCTTCGGTTAAAAAATGTCATATAGTCGATTTTGGTTTACATAATTTACAAAAAGACGCTATTTTGATCACAAACGGGTGACTGCGCCTTCACAAAAGGAGATATAGCCGAATAATTCGAATAATATATAAAAATCAAATCCCAAATCATATTATATATAAAAATCAAATCCCAAATCATATTATATATAAAAAACAAATTATCCAAATGATTCAAATGATTCAAATATTATATATCCAATCATATATACTAAACAATTTCTAAACAATTTCTAGGATGGTGTTTACCATCAGGTCGTTCTGCTTTGGATTCATGAAGCAGATACGGATGTACTTATTGCTAAGTCCGCGGATGTCGTCGCATTTACGGATGATTATTCCTCGCTGATTACAGTGAACTGCAACATCGGAAGCAGTGATGTCATCCTTCAGAAGCTTAACAAGCATGAAGTTTGCGTCTGGTTTGATAAGCTTGATGGTCTTGCTGGTTGACATCGCAAGATATACAAGAGATCTCTCTGTGTGAATGATAGACTGGGAATCTTCGATATATTCCTGGTCTTTAAACATTTCCGTGATAGCAATAGCTGTGAGAGAAGCAATGTTGTTCTTAGTAGTGATGCGGTCGATGATCTCTTTATATTCAGGATTATTCATGACTGCATAGGCGAATCTCAGGCCTGGTACTGCAAAGAACTTAGATACACTTCTGATAACAGCGATGTTGCTATATTCGTTAGTGAGCGGAACTGCAGTGAAGTCCAGATAGTTATCGATGAACTCGATATACATCTCGTCGATGATAAGGAAGATATCTTTTGCTTCGCAGACTTCAACGAGAGACTTCATATCAGCATGTGAAATCTTCTTAGATGTTGGATTGTTAGGATTTGCAACGATCAGCATGTCCAGATCATCTGTGAGGGCAGCTGATAGCTTGTGTATATCCAACGTGAAGTCGTCCTCTTCGCCAAGGTCGAAATATACGATATCTGTATCGTGGTCGGAGAGCACATTTGCATACTCACTTGGTCCAGGAGAGATCAGCATAGTCTTCTTTGGATGAATCAGAGTTGCAAAAAGCTTCAGCAGGTCTGTAGAACCATTTCCCATGATAATACTATCCAGTGGTGCATCAACATAGGATGAAACCGCAGTCTTGAGTTTTGTATAGTATATGTCGGGATACTTGACGATTGTGTCGATGTTCTCCTTGATTGCATTTCTTACTGTGTTCGGAATTCCCTTTGGATTGAGATTTGCATTAAAGAGAACTGTTTCGTACTGAGATATTCTGAGCTGAGAAGTATTCATAATACTTTTTCCTTTTAAAACAAAAACTTTTTTGATATAATAAGTTGATTTATTGTTTATTTTTAACAGATATTTATAGCATTTATTTTACAACAGTTGAGATAAAAGTTGCAAGGGGTTTCTAACAATGAAGGCAATAGTTGAACAATATGCTAAGGGTCAGTTTAAGATTGATCGACCTTTGGTAAGTATCTCTGAAAATGAGTTCAGTATTAATATAGAGGCAGGAACCATCTATGAGGGACAGTTCCAGGTAGAAAGCCTGAACGACTATCCTATAAAGGGAATGGTTTATGATAGCCGATACGTACTTCGCTTTGAAGACCATAGCTTTATCAGCAGGAACTTCACAGTGAAGTATTCTTTTGACGCTACTTGTCTTGAGGCTGGCCAGAACTTCCGCGGACATATAAATGTTATCACAGATGGTGGAGAGTTCAGGCTTCCTTATGATATCTCTATAGTTCAGCCTTGCGTTAAGCATCACGATGAGAAAATCGATGACCTCTTCAAGTTTGCCTCCCTTGCAGAAAGAAACTGGAATGATGCAGCACGTCTCTTCGTAAATGATGATTTCCGCAGGACATTTATCGATAAGGAGAATATCCTTAAGAAGACCTACGAGAGCCTTCTCGAGAGCCGTTCAGTTAATCAGGCTATGGAGGAGTTCCTCGTTCTTGTATCTAAGAAGAGAACTGTAACACTTTCTGTACCTAAGGCGAAGATTGATATTGCTATGCCTACGGAGACGGAGAGTATCAATATAGACATATCAAAGAATACCTGGGGTTATACATTTTCGGAAATCCGCAGTGATTCGGAGTTTATCATACCTTCGAAGAAGACTATATCTGCAAAGGATTTCAATGGAAATATCTGCTCCCTTAAGGTATTTATATCACCTGAGCATGTTCCAGAGGGCGAGAACTCAGGTAAGCTTATTATAGAAAATATCTATCAGAGGATTGAGGTGGACATCCATCTTGCTAAGCCTCTGACTGCACGTCCTAATCAGGACATTCGTCGCCGCAACAGAGACTATAAGAGAAACAGAACTATGCTGACCAGAACATATCTGGATTTCCGTATGGATCGTATGTCTCTGGATGAGTACATTTCCAAGAATCTCGAGGCTCTTCAGATTCTGAATGAGCTGGAGCCTGAGGAGGATATGTACCGTCTTGCGATAATGCATATGAACATCCTGTCGGGCGAATATTCAAAGGTCGAGCAGGAGTTCCTTCGTATCGAGGCCGACGTAGATAAGGAGAGCATGGGCAAAATGCAGCTATGCTACTACAACTATCTAAGGGCGATGATGCTGAAGGATGATGAGTTTACTGAGAAGACTGCTCATCTTATAAGAAGAAACTACCGCACACAGGAGCCAAAGATGTTCTACTTCTGGCTGCTCCTTTTTGTGGACGCAACATATAATGAAGATAAGTCGGCACTTTACCGAGAACTGTCTCAGATGTTTGATGAGGGCGAGAACAGCCCAATCATCTACTTCGAGATGTGTAATCTCTTTAATTCTAACCCTATGATGCTTAAGAAGCTTTCTGAGCTTGAAATCATTTCTATCAAATGGGGTCTTCGTCATAAGTTTATCTCTGATGAGGTACTTCTAGAGTTTGTTAAGCTTGCAGGTAAGAATAAAGAGTTCAATAAGCAGATATTCGATGTCTTGAAGGAAATCTATGACAAGAATGAGATGGAACTTAGGGCTGAACGTCGTAAGGTGCTTGAAGAGAGAGGCGTAGAGGATAGTGAGCTCTATGACTCAATGCCTGTCAATATGACAAAGTCACATCTTACTTCTATACATGAGTATGATGACGAGTCCCTTGAGGATATGTCATTTGAGTTTGGAAAGTATGGAGATTCGGAGCTTGGCAGTGTCCGTTTCGATGCTTCTATGGATGAAGAAGATGATGACATAGAAGACTTCTTCGTAAATGGCGGGCCTTCAGATTATTCGTACGATGACGAAGATGAGTCTGACGATGATGACGAAGATGCTCTCGATGACGATGACGAACTTGGTGACAAGTCTGTAGATGATTCACTTGATATGAGCTCGGCTGATAGCAAGATAGATGCTGCGATTCGTGCAGATGCTGCCGAGAAGCTGACTCGTAGAGAAAATGAGAACCTGGAGGTGCTTTCGAGTATCTGTTCCATGCTCATTTCCGCGAACATGCTGGATCATAAGTATCACAGATTTTATAAGGCTGCGGTACTGAAGAGTCTCAAGTTTATCGGACTAAATGAGTGCTATATAAGAAGTATGAATCGTGATAAGTACGACCTGATTCCTACTTCGGTTCTGATGTATCTTAATTACAAGAATACACTTACTGAGGATGAGCTGGCATATCTATATGCAAATGTTATCTTCAACAAGTCAGAGCATATGAAGATTTATCATGAGTATGCTCCAACTATGGAAGATTTTATGGAGAACATGATCATCCGTGGTAAGGTTAATGATGATCTGACGGTTATATATGATGAGTTCCTGGAGCCAGAGAATGTAAGCTCACTTTATGCAGGAAAACTCATTAATATCATTTTCCGTCGTAAGATAGTTTGTAATAACAAGAATGTGGCAGCTGTCATCGTAAGCCACGAAGAGCTGCAGGCAGTTCAGAGAATCCCACTTGTAAATGGCGAAGCCTACGTCGAGATTCTGTCTGATAATGCATCAATCATTTTCGAGGATAAGAATGGTAACCGCTATGCAGGTTCTATACCATATCATTTCGAGAGAATCGTTGATGAGAAGGCTTATATGCCAATCTGCCGCGAGTATAGTCCAAGAGATTATAGAGTCCTGCTCTTTAACTATGAGAGTATAGGACAGTTCACATATAAGAATGCTAAGGAAGTAAATGCTGCTAGAGAGATTATCCAGTGTGATGAAATATCTTATGATTACAAGCAGCAGGCTTGCCTTAATATCATAGAGTATTATCATGAGAATCTGGATACAGATGTACTTATAAAGTATCTGAGCAGGCTGGATATAGAATATCTGTCACATGCAAATGCGAGAACAGTTATTACTTATCTTATCGATATGAATATGTTCGATAAGGCGTTCCAGGCAGTTAAGCTTTACGGATTTAACGAGTTGGATGTTAACGAGCTTTATCGTCTGGCTGACTACGGTGTTACTGACTCAGAGGGATTCCTTAACGAGGACCTGATGTCTATCTGTATCAACCTGTATAAGACGGGAACAGTTAACTCTAATATCCTTGGTTACCTTGCCTCTAACTTTAAGGGAAGTATTGAGGAACTTGCTGATCTCTTCAAACTTTCTAAGGATAGGGTAGCGGATGTTGGACCGCTTGCTGAGAATACTCTGGCACAGATGATGTTCTCAGATACATATATTGAATATATATATGATGTATTTCTTACATATTATAGTGGCAGAAGTAGAGGCCTCGTCGTAAAGGCCTTCGTAAGACTGTCGGCACATAACTATCTCGTACGAGATGATCAGGTGCCAAGCTTTATCTTCGATGCACTGTTCCAGGAAGTTGTGAAGGGCAACATCGACGATGAGATATCTATAATGTCACTGCTGCTGTACTTTAGTAAGCTGGAGAGATTTACAGATCTTCAGAGAAACTGGATAGTAGACAATGTAGAGAAGTTCGTAGATGCTGGTAAGATACTTCCGTTCTTCAAGAACTTCGCATCATTTATCAGACTTCCACAGGATATATTCCTTAAGACTTATCTTATCTATAAGTCTGATAGACAGCGTCAGGTATACGTTAAGTACAGCTTTGATACTGGTACAAGAAACAAGCAGAAGACTGAGCGCCGCAGACTGGAAGAGGTTGTAAGCGGTGTATATGTTCTGGAGTTTGTCGTATTCCACGGTGAACGACTTGTATACTCTATAGAGGATGATCCTAACGGAAATGCAAAGATTGTTGAGAGTGAGGTTCTGAAGAAGAGGTCCTTCTCTGGCAAGAGCCTTAGCCGTTTCGAGAGAATCAACTCGATGCTTGTTAAGCAGGAAATGCGTAAAGACAAAGAATTACTCGAGGATCTGGATGTTTACATCAATACCGTTCACCTCTTCGAAGAAACTCTGAAGATACTATAACGAAAATGAGTCAGCATTTACGTCCGACGTAAGAAGTGACTCATTAGAAAGGTAAGTAGATATGGCAGATGTTTTCTACATAGGAATGGATCTCTGTTCGGACTTCACACAGTTATCCTTCTATAATGACATCAAGCGTGAGCCTGAGTCAGTCAGCCAATTGAATAACAAGGATACGTATCTTATGCCTAACATCCTTTTCTACAGTACTGACACTGAGCACTGGTATGTTGGCGGCGAAGCATCCGAGGCACGTTTCAACGAAAATGGAACGGTCGTCGATGGCATATTCGAAAATATTAGAAATGATGGAAAGCTGGAAATCGCTGGTAGAGAGTACTCTTATCAGGAACTCTTCATGATGATGGTGAAGCTTCACATTGATTCTTTCCTATATCGTTACGAGGCGGCAGAGATTAAGAAGCTTGTTATCTCAGTAGAGACCTATGATCCAGAGATATTTGGACTTCTAAGTAATCTGTATCAGGAAATGGATATCGACAAGGACTGTATAGAGATCACCTCCCATCTGGACAGTGGACTCTATTACATATTTAACCAGCCAACGGAGCTCTGGAACAACAGCGTGGCTCTATATGACTACAGTGCTGATGGTCTGAACTACTACCGTATAGATATAGGCAGAAATAAAGAACCTAAGGTGATAAATGTTATCCATGAGGATTATACTCAGCAGATGTCACTTTCTAAGTTCGGAAATGATACATATCAGATGGATATGGATTTCGCGAAGATAGCTGAGTATGAAGGTAAGAAGGCTTATATCTCAGCAGTATTCCTGACAGGAGTCGGCTTCTCTAACAAGTGGATGAAGAAGTCAACAAATGTACTCTGCCAGGGAAGACGAGTCTTCGTAGGACAGAATATATACACTAAGGGTGCGTGCTACCGTGCAGTCGGCGGTGAGTACCGTGGTTTCTATGATGAGTTCTTTGTGGAGACAAAGGAAAATGTTCTCTCAGATATTGGAATATCTCTAGGAGATGAGCAGGATACATTTGTTCCTATTATAAATGGTGGAAAGCAGTGGTATAACACTCACGGCAAGATAAATGTCATCCTGGACGATACAGATGTGATAACTCTGGTCTACAAGGATCATAGAACTGGAGAAGAGAAGCGTGAGACAGTAAGGATCCACGGACTTCCTAAGAGACCTAACAAGACAACAAAGGTCAGCCTTGAGGTCGAGTTTGATAGTCCTAGTGAGGGAGCGGTCATAGTACGTGATCTTGGTTTCGGAAAGTTGTATCCGACTACTAACAAAATATATCGAAAGGAGTTTACTATCTAATGGCACAGTTAATTCTATGTACTTCGAAGATTGCAGAGACTCCTTTTACATTTCTCAATACAAAGGTTGAGATATATACATATGAGGAGCTTTGCTTCTATATTTATAACAATACAGTACTTATAAGTAAGTCTGCACTTTCTGATAAGCTCTTTGAGTGGATCAGAACAGAGCTCGGTATGGAAGAGCTTGCAGATAAGCTAGTGGGTCTTACTAACAAGACTGCTTATGCACAGGATATCCTGATAGAGATTCTCAGCGCAGGTAATTACTACACTGTTGAAGAGATTAAGGATTATACAGAGGCTTGGCATAAGTACCGCAAGCTGGATAAGCTTCAGAAGGCGAAGCTTAAGGCGGATGGTTACCTCGCTTATAGAAGGTACATCAAGGCTGCTACATTTTATGATGACATCATACAGGTGACAGATGAGAAGACTGATCCAGTCTTCCTCGGAAATATATATCATAATCGTGCAGTTGCTGCAGCAAATAATATGGATCTTGAGGAAGCCAAGAACTTCTTTATGAGAGCTTATGAGCTGAATGATAATCCAGATTCGCTGAAGAGCTACTTTTATATTGTAGCTATTACGGGTGATACCTCATCACTTCGTAACGAGATACGTAATATGGGACTTCCAGATGAGTATCTTGAAGAGATTATGACTGAGATTGGCGAGTCTAAGGATGATGTTCGTGAGATGACCATATTTGCGATGCTTCAGCGTGCGGCATATAATAAGATGAATAAGGATATGACCGACTATGATAAGAGAATGGATATTATCCTGAGCGAGCTTAAGGATGACTTCCGTGAGCAGGCTATATAAATGTATGCCGCTAAATACAAGATAAAACAAAGTGAGATATTGGATACATAAGTCTTGATAATTGTGGTATAATAGGGAGCCTCAACTTAAAAGTATAGCTTTATGTAAGTACTACATAGGCTTAATCTATATAAATGGAGGAAATGATATAACATGAGTAAGGAACTCGAGAAGAATTACAGCCCTGAACAGATAGAGGGCAGATTATATAGGAAGTGGGTTGATAATGGTTACTTCCATGCAGAAGTTGATCGCAGCAAGAAGCCATTTACAATCGTTATGCCACCTCCAAATATTACTGGACAGCTTCATATGGGACATGCACTGGATAATACTATGCAGGATATCCTTATTCGTATGAAGAGAATGCAGGGCTATAATGCACTGTGGCAGCCAGGAACCGACCATGCAGCTATCGCTACAGAGGTTAAGATTATCGCAGCTCTTAAGGAGCAGGGAATAGATAAGGAAGATCTTGGAAGAGAAGGCTTCCTGAAGAAAGCCTGGGAGTGGCGTGAAGAATATGGCGGACGTATCGTAAACCAGCTGAAGAGACTTGGTTCTTCTGCGGACTGGGACCGTGAGCGCTTCACCATGGATGAAGGTAACAACAAGGCAGTTAATACAGTATTTAAGAAGCTCTATGATAAGGGCTGGATATATAAAGGTTCTCGTATAGTTAACTGGTGCCCAGTTTGTCAGACATCTATCTCTGACGCTGAGGTTATTCACGAGGAGCAGGAAGGTCATTTCTGGCATATCAATTATCCAGTAGTTGGCGAAGAGGGCAGATTTGTTGAGATAGCTACAACTCGTCCAGAGACTCTTCTTGGTGATACGGCTGTTGCTGTTAATCCAGAGGATGAGAGATATGCAGACATCGTTGGAAAGACTCTTCTTCTTCCGCTTGTTAATAGAGAGATTCCAGTTGTTGCTGATTCATATGTAGATAAGGAGTTCGGAACAGGATGTGTTAAGATTACACCTGCTCATGACCCTAACGACTTTGAGGTTGGTAAGAGACATAACCTTGAAGAGATTAATATAATGAATGATGATGCTACCATCAATTGCCCTGGTACTCGTTATCATGGCATGGAGAGATATGAGGCAAGAAAGGCAGTTCTTGAGGATCTTGAGAAGCAGGGACTTCTTGTAAAGACAGTTCCTCATACTCATATGGTAGGTACACATGATAGATGTGGAACTACAGTTGAGCCACTTGTAAAGCCACAGTGGTTCGTAAAGATGAGCGATATGGCTGCTCGTGCTCGTAAGGTTGTTGAAACTGGTGAAGTAAAGCTTGTTCCTGAGAGAATGAATAAGATTTACTACAACTGGATTGACAATATGCGCGACTGGTGTATATCTAGACAGCTCTGGTGGGGACATAGAATACCTGCATGGTATTGTCAGGACTGTGGTGAGACTATCGTAGAGATGGATGAGCCATGCTGCTGTCCAAAGTGTCAGAGCAAGAACCTGAAGAGAGATGAAGATACACTTGATACATGGTTCTCATCAGCTCTCTGGCCATTCTCAACAGTTGGCTGGCCAGATACAGAGTCAGAGGACTTCAAGTATTTCTTCCCAACAGATGTGCTCGTAACTGGTTACGATATCATTTTCTTCTGGGTTATCAGAATGATCTTCTCATCACTTGAGCAGACAGATAAGGTTCCATTCCATACAGTTCTCTTCCATGGACTTGTAAGAGATGAGCAGGGACGTAAGATGAGTAAGTCTCTTGGAAATGGTATCGATCCACTGGAGATTATCGACCAGTATGGAGCGGATGCTCTGAGATTCATGCTTATCACAGGAAATGCTCCTGGAAATGATATGAGATTTATCTGGGATAGACTTACAGCAAGCCGTAACTTTGCTAATAAGATATGGAATGCTTCTAGATTTATCATGATGAATATGGATTCTGCTAAGGAAGCGGGTATCACTGATGAGGCTATAAATGCTGTAACACTTGATGACCTGACTATGGCAGATAAGTGGATAGTTGCTAAGGCTAACCAGCTTGTAAGAGATGTAACAGACAACATGGAGAAGTTCGAACTCGGTGTTGCTGCAGATAAGATTCACGACTTCCTGTGGGATGAGTTCTGCGACTGGTATATCGAGATGGTTAAGCCAAGACTTTGGGATGATAATGATACAACTAAGGCTGCTGCACTTTGGACTCTTCGTGAGGTTCTGTCTATCGGTCTTAAGTTACTTCATCCATATATGCCATTTGTTACAGAAGAGATTTACTGCACACTTACAGACGATGAATCTATTATGATAGCACCATGGCCAGTAGCTGAAGAGTCAAGAGACTTTGCACTTGAGGCAAAGAATGTAGATATCATCAAGGATGCAGTTCGTGCTATAAGAACAGTAAGAACAGATATGAATGTACCACCTTCAAGAAAGGCTGCTGTATATGTTGTATCTGATAAGGAAGATATCCGTAAGGTATTTGAGGATAGCTCAAGCTTCTTCGGAACACTTGGATATGCAAGTGAAGTAAAGGTTCAGGCTGATAAGACTGGTATAGCTGATGACGCTGTATCAGCAGTTATCCATAACGCAGTAATCTATATTCCATTTGCAGAACTCGTGGATGTAGAGAAGGAGCTGGAGAGACTTAATAAGGAAAAGACTCGTCTTGAGGGCGAGATAAAGAGAGGCGAGGGAATGCTCTCAAATCCTAACTTCGTTGAAAAGGCTCCTGAGGCAAAGGTAAATGCCGAGAAGGAAAAGCTTGCTAAGTATAAAGAAACTTATGAGCAGGTGATTGAACGTATCGGTGCACTTAAATAATTGACGGACAACCGTCCCTAGTCATTATATAAGGAATGATTATGAACAACGGAAATAAGTTAAAAAGAAGAGTACAGTTAATAATTCTTCTGCCAGTAGTTCTGGCTCTTGGACTCCTGGGCGCTACCATATATCTAAATGGTATCAGTTCCCAGATGGGAGTCATTGCAGTGGCTCTTCTTATATTGTTTATCATCGCTATACTCATTTTGTACTTCAAACTGCTTCCAGAGCTCAGCTCCGTGCTGGTGGATTACTCACTGGAACAGGGAAAGATACAGAAGGAACTCCTTCATGAGTTGGAGATTCCATATGCGATTCTTGATACAGATGGTCATATTATGTGGGCTAACAACATGTTCCATGACACCATCGGTGTAGCACATAATAAGCGCATCAAGAAGCCAGTGGATTCATACTTCTCTGAGTTGATGCCTGAAATAATCGATGGTTCTGAATCCGTCGATATAAATATTGACTATAATGACAGAAAGTATAAGGCGTCTATCAAGCGTATCGATATGTCGAAGGTATTCGATGAGAATAAGGATGAAGCTGATGGTGATGATATAGTTCTGGCTCTCTATCTCTTCGATGAGACTAATCTTAGAAAGTTAGAGCAGGAGACTATAGATCAGAAGCTTTATGCCGGACTATTATATCTCGATAATTATGACGAGGTTATGGATCAGCTAGAGGATGTAAAGCATAGCATCCTTACGGCTCTTGTTGAGCGTAAGATTAACATGTACCTCTCTAATATCGATGCAATCGTTAAGCATATAGAGAATGATAAATACTTCTTTGTATTTAAGCAGAAATATATGCAGACACTGAGAAATGACCGTTTCTCTATCTTAGACGATGTTAAGAATATTAATGTCGGAAATGATATCGCTATGACTCTTAGTATAGGAATCGGAGCAGATCTTGATTCTGATACTAATGGTTACATGAATGCATATGAGAATGCCAGAACGGCTATCGGTATGGCTATGGGCCGTGGTGGTGACCAGGCAGCAGTTAAGCTTGGCGAACAGGTTACATACTATGGTGGTAAGTCAGCTGGTACTGAGAAGACTACTCGTGTAAAGGCGAGAGTTAAGGCTCAGGCATTTGAGGAACTTCTTCTTAGTAAGGAGAAGGTAATCATCATGGCACATAAGAGACCGGATGCAGATGCATTTGGTTCAGCAGTAGGTATCTACAGACTGGTAAGTGCTATGAATAAGAAAGCATTTATCGTATTAAATGAAGTGACAGAGGCTATAAGACCTCTTGTTAGCTCATTCAAGGCTGCCAACATGTATGATGGCGTTTTCCTTACAAGTACTGAGGCAGTGTCTCAGGTGGATCAGAATACAGTTGTTGTAGTATGTGATGTTAACAGACCGAGCATGACAGAGTGCGAGGAGCTGCTTAGTCTAGTACCGACAGTCGTAGTATTTGATCATCATAGACAGACCAATGAGGCTATAAAGGGAGCAACTCTTTCTTACATCGAACCTTTCGCATCTTCTGCATGTGAGATGATAGCAGAAATGTATCAGTACATGTCTAAGTCACCTAAGCTTAAGACTCAGGAAGCTGATGCTATGTATGCTGGTATACTTATAGATACGGACAACTTCCTTAATAAGACTGGTGTTCGTACATTTGAGGCTGCTTCATTCCTCAGAAAAAATGGAGCTGACGTAGTAAGGGTTAGAAAGATGTTCAGAAGCTCTATGACAGAGCTGAAGGAACGAGCTCAGGGAATAAGCAATGCTGAAATTTATATGGGACATTTTGCTCTTTCCTATGTAGATGCTGATGAAAGCTCAAAGGAAGCTCCAACTGTTCCTGTTGCTAAGGCGGCAAATGAGCTTCTAAATGTAGAAAATATCGATGCATCCTTCGTCGTTACTGAGGCGGAGGATGGCATGCTCTATGTATCTGCTAGATCCATAGGTGATATAAATGTACAGATTATCATGGAAAGATTCAACGGCGGTGGTCATTCAAACATAGCTGGAGCACAGCTGGAAGGAAAGTCCAAGGAGGAGTTCTTCACTGAGCTAAAGAACGTTCTGAAGGAAATGACGACTGCAGGAGAGATATAGACGGTTTGACTAAGTCTATAGTCTCGGTTGAAACAGGAGGAATATTATGAAAGTTATATTAATACAGGATGTTAAGTCCCTTGGTAAGAAGGGCGATATAGTAGAAGTAAATCAGGGATATGCACGTAACTTCGTGCTTCCTAAGAAGCTTGGAGTTGAAGCTACTCCAGATAATCTTAACAACCTTAAGCTTAAGAATCAGAATGATGAGAAGATAGCTGCTGAGAACCTTGCAGCTGCTCAGAAGCTTGCTGCTGACCTTAAGGATAAGAAGGTAGTTGCCAGCGTTAAGGTTGGAGATAATGGACGTGTATTTGGTTCAGTATCTACAAAGGAGATAGCTGAACTCATTAAGACTCAGCTTGGAATAGAAGTGGATAAGAAGAAAATCATTATGGCTGATGCTGTAAAGGCGCTTGGAGGCTATAATGTTGGTCTGAAGCTTCACCCACAGGTTACAGCTGAGATACTCCTTGACGTAGTCGAGAAGAAATAGTTTTGAATTAGTCAGAATTGTCGGGAGAAGATTATGGCTGAGGAAAATATAATCAAGAAGATTCCGCCGCACGATAGCAATGCGGAGAAAAGCGTTATCAGCTCTATGTTGACTGATAAGGATGCTATATCTGAAGTAAGTGCCATACTGCTAAATGAGGATTTTTACAATCCGCAGTATGGTCTAATTTTTGATGCTATCGTTAAGCTATACAATGAAGGCCGTCCTGTAGATGATGTAGTGCTGGGAGATAAGCTTAGAGAAATGGGGGCTCCAGAGTCAGTAAGTAACCTTGGATTCCTGGGTGAAATACTTGCCAGCAATGCAACAGCAGCATTTGCACTGGACTATGCAGCTATCGTAAAGGATAAGGCTTATCTTAGAAAACTTATCAAGTTTTCAGATAGAGTTACTGCCAATGCTTATGAAGCAAGAGAAGATGTTGATGCCATAATGGATAAGGCAGAGGCTGATATCTTCAGTCTTATGCAGCAGAAGAGTAGTTCTGGTGAGCAGAAGACTATGGAACAGCTGGTTTCAAATGTTATCATCGAGATTGAGCAGGCTACAAGAAAGAAAGGCGAAATCAACGGTCTTAGAACTGGATTTAAGAATCTGGATTATATGCTGACTGGTCTTCATGGTGGTGAACTTATAGTCATCGCTGCAAGACCTGGTATGGGTAAGACGGCATTTGTCCTTAATATCGCGCATCATATAGCTATAAGAGAGAAGACTGGTGTTGCTATCTTCAACCTGGAGATGACGGCTGAACAGCTTGTAACAAGAATTATGGCCGTTGACTCGATGGTTGAGTCTGGCCATATGAAGACTGGTGATATAAATGATACTGAGTGGGGCAAGCTTCTTGAATCAACGCAGAATCTGAATACAGCACCACTTTACATAGATGATAATTCTTCTATTACTATAGCAGAGCTTAGAACTAAGTGTAGAAAACTGAAGCAGACTAAGGATATAGGTCTAATAGTTATCGACTACTTACAGCTGATGAACTCCACAGGAAAGGTTGAGTCACGTCAGCTCTTTATCGCTGAAGTATCTCGTGCGCTTAAGAGTCTTGCTAAGGAATTAAATGTACCAATTATAGCTCTGTCACAGCTTAACAGAGCTGTTGATACTAGAACGGATCACCGCCCTACGCTTGCCGACCTTCGTGAGTCGGGAGCCATAGAGCAGGATGCCGATGTCGTAATGTTCATATATAGAGATGATGAGTATAATAAAGAATCCGAGAAACCTGGTGTTGCCGAGATTATCGTAGCTAAGCAACGTAACGGTTCCACCGGTACTGTAGAGCTTGCTTGGATTGGTAAATACACTAAGTTTGCCAACCTTAGTTATGAAGCTGCATCAACTTCTTCAGGAGCTGCTCATCAGTCATAGCGTATACATTATCTATAACCCAGATGTGCATCTCCTTCGCACGTTGCTTGAAGAAGGAGGAGCCGCTGGAAGAAGCATCGCAAGGGAGAGCCATAACTAGAGCCTTCCTTGCATATTTTCCGCCAAAACGGTGGGTTACAGTCTCGAGCTCATGTAGTGAATTACTGCTAGCCTTACCGCTCTTGCAGGAAATGAATATAGGCACACAAGCCTGCATAAGGATAACATCGATTTCATTTATCGTATCATAGCTTGCATTCATATACTTCTCGTAGTTAGATGCAAACTCTTTCTTTTCTTCTTCGTTTTTATCCCCATTCCAATCGATCATAGCGCCGATTATCTCATCTGTGAAGATATCAGGTCTTCTGGAAGCTACTTCATATACATGGAGCTCCAGAATATTTCCGGTCTTTGTGACGATATGACGTATGGCGTCAGTCTTAAATCTAAATCGTATACGTTTATTATCTTCGTGATAATCCCGAAGCATTCCTTTATTATTCAGTTTATAGAAGAGGATTGCTGAATCTCTCAGCTGAGTCTTTGGCAACGAGAAGCGTCCGTCCTCGTCAGAAGGGAAATCCTTGATAACATCTTCGATAATAGAACAGTAGGAGTTCCATTTATGTTGCAGACCGCGGGCTATATCCCAGATTGTGCGAATATCTTCCTTAAATGTATCTGTAAAGTTCCAGGTGCAGAAGCTGCCAGTCTGTCTGGTAAGCGTACCACCGTGAAGTATGATATTTTCCTTAACACTTATATTTATATTATCTCTATGCTGTGTTGGTATTGAACCAGGCAGCATGTTGACTTCGATGCCTGTGTATGGATCGATGCGGAGAGTCTTAAGTTTCTTAGTGGCGCTTATATAGCCAAATGCAATAAGTATCATTTCTCCGCCGCCGGTTAGTTCGTAGAAAGCATCTGGATATTTATCGGATACTTCTTCTAGTGCCTTTATACATTCTTCGAGATTATCTCTAGGAACCTCGATAAACTCAAGCTTTGTTTTTGGTGATTTAAGATTTGCGAAGTTTGTAAGACTCTCAATCTTTCTTGTGAGCATTGTTGATTTGTGTCCCAGATAAACTACGCGCTCTGGCTTATACTGAAGAATGCACATGACATTTTCCAGCGCTTCATCTGAGAAAAATTCTACATATATATCTCCCATAAGTGATACCCCCGTAAATAGTTAAGAATTATGTAAACTGATTAAGTCCAAGCTCCATCCACTGTGATAATCTGTCCCGTCATATCAAGTGGCATTTCCAGAACCTTGAGGACAGCCTCGGCTGCAACCTCAGGTGTCATTATATTTCCGGTAGGAATCTCATCCTTAAGTACTTCGATATCTTCTGGAGTGAGATGTCCATTCATTTCAGTATCTACCATACCAAAGGCAACTGCATTGACCTGTATTCCAGAAGGAGCGAGCTCCTTTGCAAGTGCTTTGGTAAATGAATTGACTGCACCTTTAGACGCACTGTAGATAGTCTCACAGGATGCACCAACATTTCCCCATACAGAAGATATGTTGATAATCTGACCAGAGTGTCGGCCAATCATATCAGGTAGAAATGCTTTATAGAAATAAAATAGAGAGGAAATATTCGTGGATACTGTGTCGTTCCACATTTCCTCCGTCATATCAATTATTGGACCGGTGTAAGAGACAGCAGCATTATTAATGATAACGTCAGTAGGGCCAAAGATCTCTCTGACAGCCTGAGCATCTGATACAGAGTTGATAACTCCACTGGAAGTCGTTACGATAATATCAGAGTTGATTTTCTGAATCTCGAGACTAAGCTCCTCCAGCTTTCGCAGCGAGCTTCTGCATGTGAGATGCATATGTGTATATTTGCCTGTCTTTGCGGCGGCTAGAGCTATAGCTCTGCCTATGCCTCTTGATGCGCCGGTGATTAGTATTTTCATTGTCTTATCCTTACTATATGTTATTACGTGTAACCCTAGTTACATTTTATCATAATTCCTTGAAAAGCACACTGCTTTTTGCTATACTTGACTTTCGAATTATAAGATAATTAGTGGATTTTATATAGATGTATAAAAGGAGGAAGATATATGGCTAAGCGTAAGAAAAAGCAAACCGCTGTAGGTCTGTTTTTCTCATTTTTTCTTAAAGCCATTGTTATAATACTTGGACTCGTGATTCTAGCGATGAGTGCATTTCTGATAAAAGCAGTCATATCTACTAAGCAGTCTGAGTCTGATGAAATCTCTGAGGGAGATGCGTTCGAGGATGATCAAAGTGATGAACTTCTCACAGCAGAAGCTACGGAGGACGATGCAGTCCTTTTTGAAGATGAGTCTGCACAAGGAGAAGATGCCGGAGCTATAAAGTCAGAGATAGCTATGGATGCTTCTATAGTAGTATTAAATGCTACTGAAACAGCTGGGCTTGCTGCAGCCTGGAGAGATAAGCTGACAGAGATGGGCTTTACAAATCTTCAGACGGGTAATTATACCGGTGGAACTCTCGATACGTCTAAGATAGTTCTATTATCTCCTGATATTTCAGCTGATACTATACAAGGTGCTGTAACAAATGCTACAGTCGAGCAGGGAAGTGCAGAAGATGTACCTTGTGATGTATCTAGTGAGGGCGTTCAAGCTTACGTAATTATTGGTGGAAGTGACAATATACTAGCCCAGTAATGTATAAACTGACTAAAAAACCACTATATATAGATTTTTGTTAATAGAATTGTAATATATTTGGTTATTTTCTCACAAATCTGATTGTGAAATGTTAGTTATATCCGCTTAAATTTTGTTAAAAAGTGATAGATTTACTAAATCAATATGCAATATGAACAAAAGTTTTCGCAATTCTTTATGCAACAAACACATAGTTTAATAAAATGAAAAGCGGTATTATATAACAAGTTTGAAATTAAACACAAATTGTAAAAGCTATTTAGGAGGATAATTAAAATGGCAGGATTACAGTTAAAGAACATTTACAAGATTTACCCAAATGGTTTCAATGCCGTTAAGGACTTCAATCTTGATATCGAGGATAAGGAGTTCATTATCTTCGTAGGTCCTTCAGGATGTGGTAAGTCAACAACACTTAGAATGATCGCTGGACTTGAGGATATCAGCTCCGGTGAGCTCTGGATCGGTGACAAGCTTTGTAACGATGTAGAGCCTAAGGACAGAGATATCGCGATGGTTTTCCAGAACTATGCTCTGTATCCACATATGTCAGTTTATGATAATATGGCATTCGGACTTAAGCTTAGAAAGGTTCCAAAGGAGAAGATTGATAAGCAGGTTCATGAGGCTGCTAAGATTCTTGAGATCGAGCACCTTCTTGATCGTAAGCCAAAGGCTCTTTCAGGAGGTCAGAGACAGAGAGTTGCCATGGGACGTGCTATCGTTCGTGAGCCAAAGGTATTCCTTATGGATGAGCCTCTTTCAAACCTTGATGCTAAGCTTCGTGTTCAGATGCGTGTTGAGATCTCAAAGCTTCATCAGAGACTTCAGACAACAATTATCTACGTTACACATGACCAGACAGAGGCTATGACTCTTGGTACACGTATCGTAGTTATGAAGGATGGTATCATCCAGCAGGTTGATACACCTCAGAACCTTTATGATCATCCATGCAACCTCTTCGTTGCTGGTTTCATGGGTATGCCACCTATGAACTTCATCGACTGCAAGGTTGTTAAGTCAGGAGCTGACGTACTTCTTATGTTCGGTTCACACTCAATCAAGGTTCCAGAAGCTAAGGCTAACAAGCTTATCGCTGGTGGATTCATTGATAAGGACGTTGTTCTTGGTATCCGTCCAGAGGATATTCATGATGAGCAGCTCTTCATCGAGTCATCACCTGAGTCAGTTATTGACGCTCGTATCAACATTTACGAAATGCTCGGTGCTGAAGTATATCTGTACTTCACAATCGATCAGTTCGATATCACAGCTAGAGTTAATGCTCGTACAACAGCTAGACCTGGCGATACAGTTCAGTTCGCATTTGACCTTTCTAAGATTCATATCTTCGATAAGGAATCAGAGGAGATCATTGTAAACTAGTTATCGATTAGCGTAGCTAATCGATGACAGTAGGAAAACTCGAAGAGTTTTCCGTAGTAAGCCGCAGTGCCGTGTAGGCACTTTGGTGCCTTCACGGGCAGGCGGCGTATTCTTTAGAAATAATATGTGGGGAGATGTAGATTTCTACATTTCCCCTTTTTTATATGCCAGTTTTTTGGTATAATGACTCTGTGCGTGAATAGATTGTATTTTTATGCATTTATGATTTAATATAATACTGGGGTTATAAAGAGAACAGGAGTGAGAAAATGATTTCAAATCAGATTTTACAAGAAACACTTGAAGGGATCCAGGCTATTACAAAAGTGGATCTTATTGTAATGGATGTTGAGGGACGACTCCTTGCTAAGACTGTTGAGGATGGTCCGCTTGATTACGAAGATGCTGTTATAGCATTTGCAGAGTCTCAGGCTGAAAGTCAGAGTCTTCTCGGATATCAGTTTTTCAAAGTAATGGATGATAAACAGCTGGAGTATATTATTCTTGCCAAGGGTGATTCTGATAGTACCTATATGGTTGGTAAGATGGCTTCATTCCAGATTCAGAGTCTTCTGGTTGCTTATAAGGAGAGATCTGATAAGGATAACTTCATTAAGAATCTGCTTCTCGATAATCTGCTTCTCGTAGATATATATAACAGAGCTAAGAAACTTCACATCGATACTGATGTTAAGAGATGCGTATTTATCATAGAGACGAAGTCAGAGAAAGATAACAACGCACTTGAGACTGTAAGAAATATATTCTCAGTTAAGACTCATGACTTTATTACAGCCGTAGATGAGAAGAATATCATCCTTGTTAAGGAGGTTAAGTCAACAGATACTTACGAGGATCTGAACAAGACGGCTAGCATTATCGTCGATATGCTGAATACTGAAGCTATGATCTCAGTTCATGTTGCATTTGGTACTATCGTAAATGAGATTAAAGAAGTTTCACGTTCATATAAGGAAGCTAAGATGGCTCTTGATGTTGGCAAGATATTCTACAGCGACAAGAACATCATAGCATACAGCAACCTTGGTATAGGTCGTCTTATCTATCAGCTTCCAATTCCTCTATGCCGTATGTTTATTAAGGAAATCTTCGACGGCAAGTCACCTGATGAGTTTGACGAAGAGACGCTTACTACAATCAATAAGTTCTTTGAAAACAGTCTGAATGTTTCAGAGACTTCAAGACAGTTATATATTCATAGAAATACACTTGTTTATCGACTTGATAAGATCGAGAAGTCAACAGGTCTTGACCTTCGAATCTTTGAGGATGCGATAACATTTAAGATTGCACTCATGGTTGTAAAGTATATGAAGTATATGGAAAGCCTTGATTTCTAGTTTTTGGAGGATTGGTGAAAGGTATATAAAAGGAAAATTATGTCAGTTATTAAGATGGAAAATGTCACAATGAAGTATCCAACTGGCACAGTAGCGCTTAAGGATATCAACATTGAGATAGAAAAAGGAGAGTTCGTATTCGTCGTAGGATCAACTGGTTCAGGTAAGACAACATTTCTTGAGCTTCTCCTAAGAGAACTTGTTCCAACAAAGGGGCGTATTGAAGTTGCAGGTATTGACCTTGCAAGACTTAAGAAGAACAGAATTCATAAGGTTCGTCGTAAGATAGGAGTTGTATTCCAGAACTTCCGTCTCTTGAAGGACCGCACAGTATATGAAAATGTAGCATTTGCGCAGAGAGTTATCGAGACTCCTTCGCGATATATAAAGAGACAGGTGCCTGCAGTTCTTGCACTTGTTGGTCTGGAAGATAAGTATAAGTCTTATCCTAGACAGCTTTCCGGTGGTGAGCAGCAGAGAGTTGCTCTTGCCAGAGCACTTGTTAATAAACCAGAGATCATCCTTGCCGATGAGCCTACTGGTAACCTCGATCCAAAGCATTCCTGGGATGTTATGAATCTTCTGGACGAGATTAATTCAAAGGGTACTACGGTAGTCGTAGTTACACATAATAAAGAGATAGTAAATGTTATGAAGAAAAGGGTTATAACCCTCAAGAAGGGTGTCATTGTAAGTGACGTCCAGAAGGGAGGTTATATCGATGAAGATTAGTTCGGTTGGTTACAGCGTAAGACAGGGCTTTAAGAATATCAGAAGAAATCTTCTGTTCTCACTTGCTTCAACAGGTACTATTATAGCTTGTCTATTCGTATTTGGTCTGTTCTACTGCGTACTTGTTAACTTTAGAGGTGCTATTCACAAGATTGAGAGCAGTATCTCCATCGCAGTATTCTTTAATGAGGATCTATCTGCAGAAGCTATTAATCTTATAGGGGAGCAGATAAAGACTAGAAAAGAAGTTAATACTATAGAATATATATCGCCGGAACAGGCGTGGGAGAGTTTCTCCGAACAGACTTATGATGATCCTGAAGCTGCAAGAGCTGCATTTGGAGCAGATAACCCACTTGCAAAGTCAGCTTCATATGTGATTACATTAAATGATTCAAGTAAGCAGGCTGACTTCGTACAGTTCCTTGAAAGTATTGAGGGTGTAAGAAAGGTCAGTAGCTCAGGGGACACCGCTGATAGTATATCCGCTATTAATGCATTTGTCGGTTATGCTTCATTTGGAATCATATTCATACTGCTTCTAGTATCGATATTCCTTATCAATAATACTATTACTATCGGTATTACTGTAAGACGTGAAGAGATTAGAATTATGAAGCTTATAGGAGCTACAAATGGATTTATCAGAGCTCCATTCATTATAGAAGGTATAATCATAGGACTTGTTGGATCGATAGTTCCACTTGTTCTTCTGTATTATCTCTATGATCTTGTTATCAATTACATTGCGGGTAAGTTCTCTATTCTCAAGAATCTCTTTGAGTTTACAGCACCATTTGATATGTTCAAAACTCTTATACCTATAACACTTCTCATCGGTATAGGAATCGGCTTTTTTGGAAGTCTTATAACAACAAGGAAACATTTGGAGATATAATATTAAGGACCTACGTAGCCCGTAGGTCCTATAATGCACTTTATGACAAGAAATATGAAAATGATAATGAAGATTAATAAAAAAGATATTAGGGACAATTTCATATTAGCTACTGTACTATTTCTTCTAATGATTCTTGCTTGCAGGGCGGCAATTGGAGGGGGCATGTCTTATGATGTTCTTGCTGATAGTACGCCTACAGATGCAACAGAAACTCCAACTGTAGATCCTGAGGGAGGTTCGGATTCTGATGATGAATCTGTCTCCACTTCTGGTTCTAGTAGCGGTATATCTGCTGAAGAGCTCGCTGCACTTACAGCGCAGCTTTCGACTACACTTCAGGAGAAGAATGAACTTCAGGCAACACTTAATCAGCTTCTTTCAAGTCAGAATGACTTTATCTCTAAGCTAAATGAACTTGATGATATGATACTTGAGTATCAGGATAAGCTTGATGAGATATCTGAAAAACAAAGTGAAGCTCAGACCATGATGCTTCAGTTAAGCGGAGAGATAGAAGATGCTCAAGCAGCACAGGATGCACAGTATGAACTTTTAAAGTCTCACATTAGAGAAGAATATGAAAATGGATCATATTCATTTATGGATGCGTTATTTAACGCTGAAGACTATAGTGATGTAGTTAGTAAAGCAGAATATATTCAGGCTATAGAAGCCTATGATGAGAAGATACTTTCTGATTATACAGAAGCTAAGCAGGTACTTGCTGATAAGAATGCGCTTCTTACCATGCTTAACACTAATATGGATTCTTTAGCTGAGGCTTATACAAATAAACAGGAATCTCTTCAGATTCTTTCTGACGAGAAGGAGGCTCAGATTAATAGTTATCAGGAATCTATAGATACTATGAATTCCAAGGTTAAATCTCTTGAGACCATAGAGGCTGAGGTACAGGCTAAGATAACTGCGGCTGAGGCCACTGTCAGCTACTCAACTAGCGGAAGCACAGGAAATGCTGTATATACAGGTGCTCAGTTCTTATGGCCTATGCCATCTAGTTCGGTTATATCATCTTACTATGGACCTAGATCTCAACCTACCGCTGGAGCAACTACTTACCATAAAGGTATAGATATTCCTTGTAATTTGGGTAGTGATGTTATAGCTGTAGCAGATGGAACGGTTATATATGTAGGTTATCTTGGAAATGGTGGTAATGCGGTTATTGTAGATCATGGTAGTGGTATATGTTCATGTTACTTCCATTTGTCCTCATATAACTGCGCAGTTGGCGATACAGTAAAAGCAGGTCAGACGATATGTTATTCTGGTAATACAGGAGTATCAACTGGACCTCATCTTCATTTCGCAGTGCGTGAAAATGGTGAGTACGTAAACCCACTGAAGTACTACACTATGATTACAGATAAATCCACTGTATCTAATACAGAAGGTGGAGAGTAGTTTTCCACTGCTTTTGCAAGGAAACTTATAAAGAGGAGAATATGATAAAATGAGACGAGAGAATCTTTTGGACAGAAGGCAGATGAAGAAACTTATGTGTCTTGGTCTCGCAGCAGCAATGCTGGTATCAGCAGGCTGCGGCTCCGGAGCAGGAGTAACAGATGATACAGCTTCTGACAGAAAACCTGCTAATTCAGCCAAGGCAGATGAATCCAAAGATGGATTCGATGAGAATTCAAAGGATGTAAAGAAGAAAACTGCTGAAATAGAGCAGTACATTGATAAGCTCTACTACTTTGATATCGACGATGAGAAGCGTGAAGAAAGCTACTATGATGGTTTAATGGAAGGTCTTGATGATAGATATTCTGTCTATTATACAAAGGACGAGTATGAGAAGCTGATGGAGGACGATTCTGGAGAGTTTGAAGGAATTGGTGCTACAGTTTCGAAGAATCAGGACGACGGAACCATTTACGTAGTTAAACCACTTGAGGATAGCCCTGCTGAGAAGGCTGGTTTACTTCCTGGAGATGTAATACTTCGTGTTGATGATCTTGAGCTCACAACTGATATGGAACTAGAGTTTGTAGTTGAACATATCAGAGGTGAAAAGGGCACAGATGTTGAGATAGAAGTTTACCGTGAAGGCGAACCTGATTATCTAACATTTACTGTTACAAGAGATAAGATAGAAACAAAGACTGTTGCATATGAAATGCTGGATGATAATATTGGTTACATTCAGGTTGAACAGTTTATAGAGAATACACCTGATCTGTTCAAGGATGCGGTTGATGATCTTCAGGGACAGGGTGCAAAAGCACTCGTGATAGATCTTCGTAACAATCCTGGTGGATTAGTTAAGTCAGTTATCGCTATGTTAGATTATCTGATAGATGACGATGCTCTTGCTGATGGAGCAGAGAGTAAGGGACTTCTTCTTCAGACTAAGGATAAGAATGACGAAGTTCTAGAGAATTATAGTTGTGAAGATGGACATAGCGTTGATCTTCCGGTGTCAGTGCTCATAAATGGAAATAGTGCAAGTGCTTCTGAAATCTTCGCTGGTGCTGTACAGGATTATAAGCTTGGTAAAGTCGTTGGAACTACATCTTATGGTAAGGGTATAGTTCAGTCGGTAATCAAATTATCAGATGGTTCTGCTATAAAGCTTACTATAGCGCAGTACTTCCGACCATCAGGTGAAGTTGTTCATCAGGTAGGAATTGTTCCAGATGTTGAGGAAGAACTTGATGAGAGTTTGAAGCAGAAAGTCACTATAGAACATGATGAAGATAATCAGCTTCAAAAAGCACTTGATACATTAGACTAAATAAATTGGAGTATATATGAATAAGGAATTAATTATTGTCCTTGATTTTGGTGGACAGTACAATCAGTTAATTGCCCGTAGAGTAAGAGAGTGTAATGTGTATGCGGAGGTGCATCCATATACTCTTCCTCTGGAGAAGATAAAAGAAATGAATCCTAAGGGAATCATATTTACAGGTGGTCCTAATAGTGTATATCTTGAGGAATCACCTTCCTATACAAAGGAAATATTTGATGCTGGTATTCCGGTACTTGGAATATGCTATGGCTCACAGCTTATGGCACATCTTCTTGGTGGTAGAGTTGCTACTGCACCAGTTAGCGAGTACGGAAGAACAGAAACATATATCGATGGTGCGACAGAAGATTCTGATTCAAGAGCTGGATCACTTCTCTTTAAAGGAATAAAGAAGAAGATAACGACTTGGATGAGTCACACAGATTATATCGCTGAGGTTCCAGATGGTTTCACTATCTCAGCCCATACAAAGGATTGTCCTGTAGCTGCTATGGAGTGCGCGGCAAAAGGATTTTATGCGACTCAGTTCCATCCTGAAGTAATGCATACTGAGCAGGGAAAAGAGCTGATTCATAACTTCGTATATAATGTCTGCAAATGTAAGGGTGACTGGAAGATGGATTCCTTCGTGGAATCCACTATAGCTGCACTTCGTGAGAAGATAGGTTCAGGCCGTGTTCTATGTGCCCTTTCCGGTGGCGTAGATTCATCAGTTGCGGCTGTTCTTCTTGCAAAGGCAGTCGGAAAGCAACTTACATGTGTATTTGTAGATCATGGTCTTCTTAGAAAGAATGAAGGAGATGAGGTCGAAGCTATATTCGGTCCAAATGGTAATTATGAACTAAACTTTATTAGAGTAAATGCTCAGGACCGTTTCTATAAAAAGCTTGAAGGTG
The DNA here is from genome assembly GCA_902760415.1 of uncultured Lachnospiraceae bacterium. Classification (GTDB taxonomy): domain Bacteria; phylum Bacillota; class Clostridia; order Lachnospirales; family Lachnospiraceae; genus Eubacterium_Q. Next base: position 2,171 of record CACWGK010000009.1, on the reverse strand, counting down.
TTACTGAGCCAGAGGCAAAGAGAAAGATAATTGGAGAAGAGTTCATTCGTGTATTCGAGGAAGAGGCGAAGAAGATAGGTGCTGTTGACTTCCTAGCACAGGGAACAATTTATCCAGATGTTATAGAGTCAGGACTTGGAAAGTCAGCTACTATCAAGTCACATCATAATGTAGGTGGACTTCCTGATTATGTTGATTTTAAGGAAATCGTTGAGCCACTGAGAATGCTATTCAAGGACGAGGTTCGTAGGGCAGGACTTGAGCTTGGAATCCCAGAGTATCTAGTATTCCGTCAGCCATTCCCAGGACCAGGTCTCGGTGTAAGAATCATAGACGAGATAACGGAAGAGAAGGTTCATATCGTTCAGGATGCTGATGCCATCTTCCGCGAAGAGATGGACAAGGCCCTTGCATCAGGACGAATCAAGCACCTTCCAAACCAGTACTTCGCAGCGCTTTCAAATATGCGCTCAGTCGGAGTAATGGGCGATTTCAGAACCTTTGATTATGCAGTAGTGCTCCGTGCAGTCAATACTTCAGACTTTATGACTGCTGATTGTACAGACATCCCATTTGAGATACTTCAGAAGGTAATGAACAGAATCATTAATGAAGTTAAGGGAGTAAACAGAGTAATGTACGACCTTACTTCGAAGCCACCAGGAACAATCGAGTTGTTATAGGTTTACATAATATATGATATAGTATAGATATTAAACAGTCATGAGGCTATTATCAGTAGTATTACTACTTTTTATAGCCTCATTTTTATAGATTTAATATTATATTTCTGGATTTATTGATGTAGGTAAGTATGTTAAAATATAGAAGTGCAGGTTCTTTGAGAGCTTATAAATAAAGAGAAACTTTTATTGCTTAATACTGAACCATTAAACTACGAATTCCAGCGAAGCGTAGCTATTGTAAAACCTAATCCTGAACTTGTCAGTTCAGCGTATGTATATGAGTCCCTTGTAGCTAAAAAGGCTGAACTAATAAATGCAGCCCACGGAGCTGTTCAGCAGTGTTTATTTATATCAGACATCGCAGGATTTCCAATTGGAATTCCAAATCCTGCAGAGCTTCGATCATTTTATGAAGTAGTCAAGCCTATGTTTGACACAATTACAGCCAATGAATCCGAAAATCTCAGGCTTGAAGCTCTACGAAAAACTTTATTGCCCAAGCTTATGTCTGGCGAACTTGATGTCTCTGATGTGGATATTTAGGCTGCTAAATTATCGTTTAAATATGCTCAAAATAGGAAAGGATTTGTATGAGTAAAATCATTGTAAAAGATACGGAAATAAATGTAGTTCAGATAAATGAAGAGGATTATATTTGTCTCACAGATATGATAAAAGCTAAGGATGGAGATTTCTTTATTACTGATTGGCTTAGAAATAGAAATACACTTGAGTATATTGGTATTTGGGAAAAGGTTTATAACCCGAATTTTAATTATGGCGAATTCGCCACAATTAGAAATCAATCCGGTCTTAACAGTTTTAAGATAAGTGTTAAAGAATTTGTTGCCAAGACTAATGCTATATGTATTCAAGCTAAAGCTGGGCGATATGGTGGAACATATGCACATAAAGATATTGCTTTTGAGTTTGCAATGTGGATTAGTCCGGAGTTTAAGATATATATTGTTAAAGAATTTCAAAGGCTGAAAACAGAAGAACAGAAACTGTTGGGGTGGTCAGCAAAAAGAGAATTGACAAAAATCAATTATCGCATACACACTGATGCTATAAAGAATAACCTTATCCCAGTAGAACTTACCTCTGAACAAAAGTCGTTCATTTATGCTGATGAGGCAGATATGCTTAATGTTGCATTGTTTGGTATGACTGCAAAACAGTGGAGAAGCCAAAACCCCGATAAAAAGGGGAATATAAGAGACTATGCAACTATAAATCAATTAATATGTCTGTCAAATATGGAGAATCTAAATTCTGTGTTTATTAACGACAATATGCCTCAAAGTGCAAGAATTGAAAAACTGAATAAAATTGCTATTCAGCAAATGAAAATACTTGAAGATATTGAGGATAAAACGCCACTGATTGAAAAAAAATAATAGGTATAATATAACTCCTACCAACGGCAGGGGGAATCACCAACGGAACTGCCGTTGCTTGATGTCGTTCTCTGGGAAAAGGAAG
>CACWGK010000008.1 GCA_902760415.1 uncultured Lachnospiraceae bacterium | reverse complement strand
CAAAGTATAATGATGAAATAGTATTTAACTATGAATCAAAGAACGAATATGTTGGTTCTAATTATACGGTAAGAGCTCGTGGAGCTATTGCAAAAGCAAAAGCTAATATCGTTCAAGTATTACCAGAATTAGTTTGTTCTGCTACTAATCGGAGATGGGACATTAATAAGTCACCTAAGCATATCGGTAATGCAAAAGGTGGATGGTACAGATATGATGTATATTTTGAAATTCCGGTGAAGTCAGAAAGTGAAGATTTATATAGCTGGAACAGCTACCGAGCAACATTAGTTGTAAGAATCAATGATGGTAAGTTGTATTTTTACGATATAATAAACATAAAAAAAGAAGCACGTAACCTGGGAGCATCATAATTATATGAAAAAAACCCAGTAAAAAACTGCTTCTTTTTGGATATGATAAAGCTATACAATGCTTTTGTCAAGAATAACATAAAAGAGGCGTGTACACGTCTCTTTTTGTGGTATAATAGAAAAGTTACATGCGAAAAACAAAACCAAAAGAAATCAGGTGAAGAAAGATGGTTTTCAGAAGAGTAGAAGCTGACATCGATTTAGATGCCATAAGATATAATATTGAGACAGTGAAGGCACTTAACCCTTCGGATAGAAAGGTGTGCCTAGTTATAAAGGCAGATGCATATGGTCATGGATCGGTGATGCTGGCTAAAGAGTTTAGAGATATAGCTGATTATTATGCAGTAGCTACTATAGATGAGGCTGTGGAACTGAGAAATGCAGGGATTGATACGCCAATTCTGATTCTTGGATATACAGATGAGTCTGATTATATATATGCACTTAAGTACGATGTTACACTTGCTATATATGATGTTGCTGAGGCAAAAGTTTTATCTGATATTGCAGTTAAGGATGGAGTGAAGGCTAAGGTACATATTAAGGTTGATTCTGGAATGAGTCGTATAGGATTCCAGTGCGACGATGAAGGCGTAGCTGAGGCTATGGCAGTTTATGGTCTGGAAGGACTGGATGTAGAAGGAATATTCACGCATTATGCAAAGGCGGATTATCTAGATAAGAGCGATGCAAAGACTCAGTATGATAAGTTTTCGTGGTTTGTTTCTCAAATGGAAGGAAAGGGCGCTTCCTTTAAGATAAGACATATAGATAATAGTGCAGGCTCTATGGAGATTCATTCAGAAGGCTTCGATATGATGCGTCTTGGTATTGTAATCTATGGCCTATATCCATCTGAAGAGATAGATAAGTCAATTGTGTTAAAACCAGCTATGTCACTAAAGTCAAAGGTTATCCATGTTAAGACTCTGCCAGCTGGAAGAGGCATTGGATATGGATGGTCCTTTGTTACTGAGAAGGAGACTAGGGTAGCTACTGTGTCAGTGGGTTATGCTGATGGATATTCGAGAGCACTTTCAAATGTTGGAAGAGTGCTGATTCATGGACAGTACGCCCCTATACTTGGAAGAGTCTGTATGGATCAGATTATGGTAGACGTGACAGATATAGATGAAGGCAAGTTTGAGTTCGAGAAAGTGAAGGTTGGAGATGAGGTTGTTCTCTTCGGAAGACAGGGCGATAATAGCATTTCTGTTGAAGAGATAGCAGAGCCTGCTAACAGCTTCAATTACGAAGCAGTTTGTAACATCTCACGACGAGTTGAAAGAGTATATTTTAAGGGTGGAAAAGAGGTCGCTGCAAAGAATTTTCTGATTGACTAAAGGGGACTATTTTTCTTTAAGTCTCGGCTACGGAACAGTTACATATTATAGATATTTATGGTATAATATAGTATCACGTTTTTGATAGGAGTTTTATGTTTAAGAAGAAAGACGAAGAACAGGTTGAGGAAGAGATTCTCTCCATGGTCGAGGAGGGACAGAAGTCCGGATTCATCCAAGAGGATGAGGTGGAAATGATATCGAACATCCTTGATCTTGATGACATGGAGGTTCGTGAGATTATGACTAACCGGAGCAAGATATATGCGGTTAGTGCTACGTCTCAGGTTAAGGATGTCATAGAGGACTGTCTTGAGAGTGGTTATTCTCGTTATCCTGTTTACGAAAAAGACATAGATAATATAAAAGGTATAGTACATCTTAAGGATATGACAAAGCAGTATATTCATCAGCCAGATACTTTAATCAGTGAGCTGGTGGAGGAAGCAATATTCCTGCATCCTGCATTTGATACGCTGAAGCTACTTAAGAAGATGCAGAAGGAGAAGAAGCATATGGCCATAGTTCTTGATGAGTATGGTCAGACAGATGGACTTGTAACTCTGGAAGATGTACTTGAAGAAATAGTTGGAAATATCTGGGATGAGCACGACTCAGAAGTTGAGGAAGTACGAGAGGCGGCTATCGGAGATGGATATGTCGTAGACGGTATGATAAAGCTTCATGATCTTGAAGATGAGATTGAAGGTCTCGAGTTTCCAGATACAGATATAGAAACACTTAATGGATTTCTACTGTATAAGCTTGGAGGATTTCCGAAGGACGAAGGAAATATCAAGATTGATTATGGAGGATTCTCCTTTGAATCTCTAGAGATAGAGGATAAGCTCATTAAGTCGGTTAAGATAACAAAAGATATTAATATATAAATGATAGAAAGAAGAGGAAAAATATATGTCAGGACATTCAAAATTCGCAAACATTAGAGCAAAGAAAGAGAAGAACGATGCAGCTAAGGGAAAGGCTTTTACAGTTATTGGTCGTGAGATCGCAGTAGCAGTTAAGGAGGGTGGCCCTAACCCAGAGAATAACTCAAAGCTTCGTGATGTTATCGCAAAGGCAAAGGCTAATAACATGCCAAATGATACTATCGAGCGTGGTATCAAGAAAGCAGCTGGAGATCTTGAGAACGTTAACTTCTCATATAACACATATGAAGGTTATGGTCCAGGCGGAATCGCAATCATCGTTAAGTGTCTTACAGATAACAATAACAGAACTGCTGGTAATGTAAGAAGCGCATTTACAAAGGGTGGCGGTTCAATCGGTGTATCAGGATGTGTATCATACATGTTCGATGAGAAAGGCCAGATTATTATCGATAAAGAAGAAGTTGAGATGGATGCAGACGAGCTTATGATGTTTGCACTTGATGCTGGAGCAGAGGATTTCTCTGAGGAAGAAGATTCATATGAGATCATTACTTCTCCTGCAGATTTCTCAGCTGTAAGAGATGCATTTGACAAGGAAGGAATAGCTATGGCTTCAGCAGAAGTTACTATGATTCCACAGAACTATGTATCTGTTACTGATCCAGATGTTCAGAAGAATCTTGATAAGATCCTTGATCTTCTGGATGCAGATGATGATGTAGAAAGCGTATACACTAACGTAGAGTAATATATAAAGAACTAGAGATCGTTGGATAGGGGGGTAGCGTATGGAAAAATTCGTAGTTACTATTGCTAGAGAATACTGCTCCGGTGGTCAGAAGATTGCCAGCCGTCTTGCTGAGGAACTTGGGGTTAATTGTTATAACAGCGAGATGCTGAGACTGGTTTCTAAAAATGAGAATATGGAATCAGGAAATGTAGCTGATGACGAACTGATTAAAGATACTTCTCTTTTTGATGTCGCCAAGGAGATATATACTGATCCGCTTCCAACGCCGCACCTTGATGATTTGCTTACATCAAAGATTCCTGATGATGATCTGGTATATCTCAGAAATATCTATGATTATCAGTCAGAGATTATCACAGAGCTTGCTCGTCGCGAGTCTTGTGTAATCGTTGGTAGATGTGCCAATTATATTCTCAAGGATAATCCGTATGCGGTAAATGTATTTGTACATGCTCCGATAGGATTTAAGCTTAAGAGAGCACAGTCGAGACACTATATGCCAGAGGCTGAGCTTAGAAATTATCTTGCTAAGGTAGATGAGCGAAAAGCTGATTATTACTTGAAGTACACTGGATGCGAGTGGACAGATATCAAGAATTATGACCTGTCCCTTGATACATCAGAACTTGGAATCAGCGGTTGCGTTGATCTTATCAAGAAGTTTATAAAAATCAAGCAGAGCAACGAGAACTATTAGTTTATAGATACGTAGCATCCTAAGAGATACGTAGCATTATAAAACGGAGGGGTTGTCTATGAAGAGAGTAGCGTATATTGCATCAGAATGTGTGCCATTTATTAAGACAGGCGGTCTTGCTGATGTTGTTGGTACACTTCCAAAGAAGTTTGACCGAAATGAATATGATGTGCGCGTCATCATTCCGAATTATATGTGTCTTCCTGAAAAGTACAAGAAGAACATGAAGTATATAACTCATTTCCATATGGATATTGGCTGGAAACAGCAGTATGTCGGTGTGATGTACATGGAGTATGAAGGGGTACCTGTATACTTCATTGACAACGAATACTACTTCAACGGCTTTAACATATATGGCGATGTTAAGTGGGATATAGAGAAGTTTTGCTACTTCTGTAAGGCAGCACTTTCAATCCTTCCAAGTATTGGATTTAGACCTGATATTATTCATTGTCATGATTGGCAGTCAGGACTTGTGCCAGTTTATCTTAAGACACTGTTCGCATCTAATCCATTTTACCAGGGAATCAAGTCGGTTATGACAATCCATAACCTTCAGTTCCAGGGACGTTGGGATATCAAGACAATCCAGGAATATTCTGGACTTCCTGATTATCTCTTCACTCCTGATAAGCTGGAAATGAATAAAGACGCATCTATGCTTAAGGGCGGTCTTGTATATGCTGACAAGATCACGACAGTATCTAATACTTATGCTCATGAGATTCAGACACCTTACTATGGAGAGGGACTTGATGGTCTTCTTCAGGCACGTTGGCAGAGTCTATGGGGCATCGTTAACGGAATTGATTATGATATCTTTAATCCTTCAAAGGATGAGAAGATTGCATGCAAATATAATATAAAGAATTATAAGAAGAATAAGCTGAAGAATAAGCTCGCACTTCAGAAGGAACTTGGACTTCCAGAGGATGAAAATGCTTATCTTATGGGAATCGTATCGAGACTTACTGATCAGAAGGGGCTTGATCTGATAGACCATATCATGAATGACATCATGACTGATGGAACTCAGCTGGTTGTACTTGGTACAGGTGACAGACGTTACGAAGATATGTTCAGATACTATCAGGGATTCCATCCTGCTAAGCTGTCAGCTAACATTTACTTTAGTGATGAGCTGTCCCACAAGATTTATGCAGGTTGCGATTCCATACTTGTTCCATCAAGATTCGAGCCTTGTGGACTTACTCAGCTTATGGCGCTTAAGTATGGTTCACTTCCAATCGTTCGTGAGACTGGTGGTCTTAAGGACACAGTTGAACCTTACAATGAATACGAAGGAACTGGAACTGGATTCAGCTTTGCTAACTACGATGCTAGAGAGCTGCTGAATACAATTAATTACTCCAAACATATATTCTTCGATGATAAGGCTGCTTGGCAGGCTATGATGAAGAGAGCTATGGAGCAGGATTATAGCTGGGATAAGAGTGCTAAGATATATAGCCAGCTTTATTCTGAATTATAAATTGGTTTACATAATTCTGTGTATGAATAATTTCATTCCTGCATAGAAAGGACATAAGATGGCATACGACGGAATAGTTATAAGTAATGTGATAAATGATATAAAAACTGAATGTCTAGGAGGGCGTGTTGTGAAGATACAACAGCCCTCTAGTGATATTATCACATTTACGATAAAGGGATTTAAGGGGCAGACGAAGCTTTATATGTCGGTGAATAATTCGCTGCCAATAGTTTATATAGCCGACTCATTACCTCAGGCACCTATTACGGCGCCTGCGTTTTGTATGCTTCTCAGGAAGCATTTGGGAAATGGTCGCCTGACAGATATTAGGCAACCAGGATTCGATAGAATCTTTGATTTCGTCTTTGAACATTTGGATGAAATGGGAGACCTGGCTGAACGTCATTTAATTATCGAGATAATGGGAAGACAGAGCAATATTATCCTGACAGATTCGGACTATATGATAATGGACTGTCTGAGACGTGTTATGCCTGATCTGGGCGCGGCGCTTTCAGACGATTCCAAGAAGCAGAGTGTCCGCATTATATTTCCAGGGCAGAAGTATGAGGCGCCGGATTCCCAGGGCAAGATAGATCCTGTAAGCGAGGATGCTCCATTTGACAAAAATATATTTGAAGAATGTATTGCGTCAAAGCAGATTCCTATTCCAAAAGCAATATTTACTTCGATTACTGGTTTTTCGAAGGCTACAGCTGAGTACTTAGTTGATGCGGCTGGAATAGATGGCAGAATGACATTTTCGGATATAAGTGATATCGAGAAGGATAAGCTTTTCGAATGTCTATGTCAGGTTATTCAGAATATTAAGGCGGGAGATTATAGTCCAAAGTTAATATATGTGGACGGAAGACCGAAGGATTATCTATCTGTTACAAAGTTTTCCCAGGGCGAGGAAGATGGAGAAGATCAGGATACTATATCGAAACTGCTTATAAGATTCTATAGTGAGAAGGAGAAGCAGATAAATGTCAGATCTAAGGCATCTGATATAAAGAAGGTTCTTCAGACTGCTATCGAGCGTGCGTCCAGGAAGTATGATCTGCAGCTCGGACAGCTTGCTGATACAGAGGATAGAGATAAGTATAGAATATACGGAGAATTGCTTAATACCTATGGTTATGAGCTAAAGGGTGGGGAAGATAAGCTGACCTGTATTAATTACTACGATAATCAGGAGATAACTATACCTCTTGATAGTACACTTACAGCTCAGGAGAATTCTCAGAAATACTTTGCAAAGTATAACAAGAAGAAGAGAACCAGCGAAGCACTTACTGAGTTTGTAAAGCAGACGAAGGAGGAACTAGAGTATCTTCTATCTGCCAGACATAGTCTGGAAATGGCTGAAAGTAACGAAGATATAGCCGAACTTAGAGCGGAACTGGAAAGGGCTGGGGTTGTAAAAAAGAAGGCTTCCAGTAAGGGCGCCAGACGTATGGCTGCCGGAAAGCCACTTCATTTCGTATCCAGTGATGGCTATGATATATATGTAGGTAAGAATAATATACAAAATGAGGAACTGACCTTTGGACTTGCAACGGGAAAAGACATATGGTTCCATGCAAAGCAGATGCCAGGTTCTCATGTTATAGTAAAAGTTAAAGAAGAGGATAACTTGCTGGAAGATGTTCCTGACAGAGTCTTCGAAGAAGCAGCGGGGCTAGCTGCATTTTACTCCAGCGGTGCTGATGAATCGGACAACACATCTACTGGAACAAGCTCGCAGAAGATTGAGGTTGATTATACTGAGCGTAAGAATCTTAAGAAACCTCCTCAGGCGAGACCGGGGTACGTTATCTATCATACTAATTATTCAATTATGGTGGCTCCATCTCGCGATGGGCTTAGGCAGGTTACAGATTAAATAGGTTACAGATTAAACATATAATGTAAATGGGGTTATTATATGCATTTTATATTTGATGAATTTCACATAGCCTTTTATGCTGCTGCACTTATGGTGTCATTTACTATACTTATGCAATCGATTATTCAGAAGCGGACGGACCGTGCTCATAATCTTGCATTTATAGTTATAGTATGTATCATTATGGCAAACTCTATTACAGAGATTGTCTCAGAGTTCGTTCGACCATATATCATGACTTCTGATACATGTATGTTTGTTGATGATGTATGCCATATCTTATACTTTATGTTCCATAGTCTTATAGCACCTATGTTTTTCTTCTATGAGCTCTGTCTTACAGATGCCATAAGGAAGAGGACAGATTATCAGGTGGTTCTTTTCAGTATTCCTATAGTTATTATGGAGCTGATGATTCTTTCAAATCCTATAACGAGTTTAATATATCATCATTCAAGGACAGGTCATTTCCAGAGAGGACCAGCTGAATATGTAATATACGTAATCTCTTCGATTTATATCCTGCATGCAATAATCTGTATCTTCAGATATTGGAATGCGATAACCTTTAAGAAGAGACTTTCACTTATGTGCTTCCTAGGGGTAGTTCTTGTTGGACTAACTATTCAGTTTGCATACCCTGATATTCGCTGCGAGCTTTTTGCGGAAGCTCTTGGTGCACTGGGTATCATGCTTCTTATGGAAAATGAAGATGACCGCCTTGAGCCGGATACAGGAATCTATAATCGACATGGCCTGGAGATGGATATCGAAACCATCACAAAGCTCGGCCTAAGGTGTGACATTCTAAGTCTACGAATTACAGACGTTGGTACAAGTCTTAGAAGTATAGGTCTTACCAATATAAATAATCTGACAAATGATATAGCTGAATATTTGAAGCTTCGTGTTCAGCGTTATCATATCTATAATATCGATCCTAGCCACTTTATTATCCTGCTTGGTGATAGTAAGGAGGATAAGCAGAGAAGGTTTAGAGGACTGTTTAAGAAGTATGAGCCATCCTATAATATTGACGAGCTTACTGAGGAAATACTCCGAAGATTTAAAGGTAACTGGAATATGGGTAAGACTAAGACTAGTCTAAATCCTGTGATCATCAAGGCAAATATTCCAGATAACTTCAAGACGGTTGAAGAGGCATTTTTCTTTATCGACAGTCCTATTCCTGAGAGACTTGATAAACAGGTTCTAGAGGGTGATGATCTCGGTTATCTTCTTAGAAGAACTCAGGTTGAAAATGCTATTCGTCGAGGAATTGCACAAGACGGATTTGAAGTATATTATCAGCCAGTATATGAACTTAGCACTAAGAAGCTTTACGGTGCAGAGGCACTTCTAAGACTGTATGATAAAGAGCTGGGACAGATTTTCCCAGATGAGTTTATCCCTGTTATTGAACAGATGGGACTTATCGATGATGTAGATAATATGGTGCTTGGTAAGGTTTGTGAGTTTATAGAAAGTGGTATTCCTGAAAAGGCTGGCATGCGTACTTTGAATGTTAACTTGTCAATGATTCAATGTATGCAGAAGGGCTTCGTCAACAGAATCAATCAGATAGTGGATGGATATAAAGTTGATAAGCACATGATCACATTTGAGATTACAGAATCCGTAGGAGCGGATGACTATATCAAACTGGGTGAGATAATAAAGGAACTCAAGGGAAGTGGTTATCAGTTTGCTATGGATGATTATGGAACTGGTTATTCTAATATCCAGTCAATCTTCTCTCTGGATTTCGATGTTGTAAAGATAGATAAGAGTATTCTGTGGGCGGCTGAGAAGGGCGAACTTGGTATGACGATACTTACGAACAGTATCAATATGATTCGCCAGATGAAGAAGAAGATAGTTGTAGAGGGAGTTGAAACTGAGTCACAGATTCATCTTCTTGAAAAGCTTGGAGTTGATTATCAGCAGGGCTTCTACTTCTCGAAACCTATTCCAAAGGCTGACTTTATTCGAGAAATACTTGGTGTTACAGAGTAACATTTTGGCTAATCATTTTTACTAGATCAAGGGGGACCGTATGTTAAGGGATTACACTAGGGAGTATAGAGATAAGCTTCGTACTCCTGAAGAAGCGGTAAAGGTGGTAAAAAGCGGAGATTGGGTTGATTATACCAGTTCACTTGGTATGCCTGTTCTGCTGGATGCGGCTTTAGCAAAGCGTCGTGATGAACTGGAGGATGTGAAGATCCGCGGTAATCTTATACCTGGACCTATAGAGGTTGCAGAATGTGATCCGAGTCAGGAACATTTTGTATATCATAGCTGGCACTGCTCGTCGTATGAGAGAAAACTCTCTGACCGTGGACTCTGCTACTATATTCCTATGGTTTTCCAGTATAATGCCGCTTACTATGAATTCTTTATAGATGTAAATGTTGTAATGGTCAGTGTGGCTCCTATGGATAAGCATGGCTATTTCAACTTCTCGGTTAATACTGGTGTTGCAGGTCCAATCTGCGAGAAGGCGGATATAGTTATAGTCGAGGTAAATGAACATATGCCTCGCATTCATGGTGGTTCAAATGAATGTATTCATATTTCAGATATCGACTATATCGTAGAAGGTGAGCATGCACCATTTAAGAATCTACTGCCTGTACAGCCTCGTGAACTGGACTGGCAGATAGCAAGTCATATTATTCCTTATATCGTAGATGGAGCTACGCTTCAGCTTGGAATAGGAAGTATTCCAAATGCTGTAGGCGCACTTCTTTCTGAGTCCGATATTAAGGATCTGGGAATGCATACCGAGCTTTGTACGGATGCATATCTTGAACTATATCGTTCTGGAAAACTTACAAATAAGCTTAAAACAATAGATAGAGGTAAGGGCGTCTTCGGGTGTGCTGTAGGTTCGAGGGAACTCTATGAATGGCTGGATGATAATCCAGGAGTTGCTGCTTATCCGATAGAGTATGTTAACAGACCATTTGTTATCGCGCAGATAGATAACATGGTATCAATTAACGGCTGCGTAGCAGTAGATCTCTATGGACAGATTGCATCTGAAAGTTTTGAAGGACGTCATATCAGTGGTACAGGTGGACAGCTGGACTTTCTGACAGGTGCTTCGGCCTCCCATGGTGGTAAAGCCTTTATATGCATGGCATCCCGTTTTAAGGAGAAGGATGGTTCTTATAAGTCATGCATTACTCCGCAATTTAACGGTGATATCATAACTTCTCCAAGAAGTCAGGTGTATTTTATAGCAACTGAGTATGGAGTTGTAAATCTTGAGGGTAAGTCTACTTGGGAGAGAGCGGAGGATATTATATCTATAGCTCATCCAGACTTTAGGGATGAACTGATAAAGGAGGCAGAGCAGCGTAAAATCTGGCGACGCTCTAATAAGAGATAAGGATGCGATATAAGATATCACCATCTAGAATAGGAGATTATTTCGTTCATAACTGTGACAGGTTCATGGTATATGACGGACTTAGTAATAGCGATAGAAGAAGGATTGGCTGGGACGAAGATAAGGATTTCAATCAGGTGGCAAAGCAGGCAGGTGAAGCCTGGGAAGTTACTGTTTTGGAAAAGCTTGCCGCTGCAGGTGAGTATGTAGCTATGGTTCCGTCAGACGATATGTCGCTTACAAAGGAAGAAAGGGAGAAACTTGCGAAGAAAAGACGAGAGGAGACTATTAGATTCCTTCGTGAGGCGAGACCGGGATATATCTATCAGGCAGTTCTATATATAAATGATATTTTTACAGAAAAGTTTATGCCGAAGGTTGATATAGATGAGATCATATGGAATGATTCTATGTCTGATTTACTGAGAGTTGAATACGACTCTGAGAGGGGCTGTCCTAAGTTTTCGGTTATAGATATGAAGCATGCTAAGAGGGCAAAGATAAACCATAAGGTTCAGATATGCGTCTATATTCGTATGCTGGAAGCCATCCTTGAAGAACTAGAGATTCCTGGCTATGTTGATGACACGACAGGCTATGTATGGCCTTTCAAAGCAGAGGAACCCAAGAGCTTTAGTACCTCCGATATATTTACATTTGTGGAAGCATATTTCGATATAAGTCTTCCAAATGTAATAAGCAGTATGAAGTCTATCGAAGATAATGCAGAAGGTTTCGAAATAGGCGAGCATCTAGACGAAGCGCTTAGCTTCTGCCTATCTCAGAAGTGTGAATGGTGCGGCAATCTTGAACACTGCATGAAGTGGGCAGAAAGTCACGCGCCAGTTTTACTGATGCCATATATGACACCAAGAACACAGGAATTCTTTATGAAGAATCCAGATGTTCCAAGAGATTTAGAAGGATTTAGAGAATATATTAAGAGAGACGGTGCTAGTGAAAAACTGTCGGAGGAATCAGGATTTTTAAAAACTCGTCTTAAGTATATGGAAAATGTTCTTCGTGCCATAGAAGACATGAAGTCTGGTAGAAGGAATACCTTTTACAAGAAGCCAGTCTATAATATGGAGATGCCGAAGGGACAGGATGTTAAGATTGTGCTTACGGTTCAGAGAGATGTTGGCTTAGATATGGTATATCTATATGGAGTCGATATTTCCGTATGGAAGGACAAGAATCATATAGGTCTATCCTTAAATAAAAATGGATTTCCACAGGAGAAAAAGATATTTCTTGCGTCAGATCCATCACAGATAAGTAATAATACAAAATCCTTCGTGGAATATATATATGATATCTTCTTACGAATAACTCAGTATAATAGTGCGGTGACTTATGATGAGCAGCTCTCGGTTCAGGGATTTGTAATGGATAATTATGAGTCCTACAACCTGGAAGAGGGGCTCTTCGCTGAACTGCTTCGCGATGATATAGATATGGATTACCGCGATAAGTTGCTGGCGATTATCTTCTGGATGCAGGGCGAACGTATGATAACCGACTCGGCTCATCAGGGCAATAACATAAGCGATGAGTTTCCACTGGTTGTTCTCAGCAGCGTGATCGGACGTCTATTTGTTATACCAGGATATATCTCTAACAATCTTGAAGATATCAGCAAGGCTATGTCCGAAGATTTTAATATAGATAATAGTCATAAGTACTCATCGTCGCTTTCAAATACACTGAAAAGTGAACCTATAAATGATATATGGCATGGCAGAAAAGATGACGATCCGGATAAAAGACAGGAGCTTAAGGACAAAAGAATAAGTAAGCTTACCAATTATCTGGAGATGCGTCTCGCGGTGGTAAGTAATCTTATAAGTAATCTTCAGCGCGAAGACAGCAGACATACAGGAATAAAGAGATATCCGTCAAAGTTCAGTATGATTACCGTAAATGAAGATATGGACGAGAGAATCTCTAAGCTATATATTCAGCAGATGTATGAACAGCTGCTTTCTTTTCATGATATGAAGAGAGTCAGAATGGGCGACCTCGAAGAAGAAGCTAAGGATGGCAAGATAGCGAAGATAAGAGTAATCTCAGAGACTCCACTTGCCCAGCCGCTAGTTTACTTCGTGGATAGAAAGCCTATGGAGACCGGAGGCGTAGAGGTTCAGTATGAGATTATAAATGATGACGTATTCTTTCTAAGTGAATGGTACTCAGCTATTACAGTAGAGATAAATGATACGGCTGCAGATGAGCTAGCTTCTTTAAATGACAGGAATGTATTTCATTTGCCGGATACTTCTACTGATCCGGAATATCCTCAAAGATTTTTTCACACAGCATATCTTAGTGATGTGGAGTTTCATCGTCACGGGGGCAGAACATTTATTACTGGAAAGAGAATGGCCACCAGAGCGTATGCGCCGGGAACTGAGTTATATATTGTCGAAAGATTTACAGATATTGTGGGCGATAAAACCATCGATAAGCTGGGGGAGGGCTTGAGCCATTCCCGTATTCTGTATCCTGAGGGACAGCATGAGGATGGAGATGGCGGCTACGAAGATAATTATGGTCCATTTATTGCAGGTAATAGAAATCTATTACTAGGTGATTATATTAATATTATATGTAAGTACGTTGCTATAGATGGGATGGATTTTTCTCCCTCTCAGAAGAAGGCATTTAGACAGTTCTTTGAGAAGAATATCACACTTCTTCTTGGACCTCCAGGAAGCGGAAAGACTGACTTTATAGCTAGAGCAGTTATAGCGTTATGTGGATTTTTCAAAGAAAGATATAACTACAATCTTTCTGTGCTCGTAAGTGCTAATTCACATGCAGCAATCAATAATATACTAGAAAAGTTGAATGAGAAGTTATCCTATAATTCGAGCCTTCCTGATGAAGAGAGAATAGATTCGAGATTTCTCCCGTCGCTGATTAAGCTGGATAAATATGATAGCGGTATTGATAGCAGTCCTGTGCCAGGCGTTGAAGTATATAAGAGATGGTACGGATTCTCATTTGACCCGGAGCGAGGAAAGAAGCTTCCAGATAAGAATCCGACATATCCAGTATTTCCACTCTTCATGCTATCCCAGCGTAGTAACAACATAGAAGGATATAACTATCAGTATCCGGTGGGCAGGCCTTTTGTGGTTGGTGCAACTGGTAACTCCTGCGGCTATACCAGGAAGAAGCTAGAAGGTGATAGGTATGTGGATTATGGCTTCTCAGGATTTGATGTAGTTATAATCGATGAAGCGTCGCAGGTTAGAACTGGGGACGCAATGTCCAGTATGGATTGGTCCAACGCTTCAACCAGGTTCCTGATAGTAGGAGATGAGAATCAGCTGTCTCCAATTATTTTAGGAAAGTACGAGGCTCCTGAAACCAGTCCTGATATCTATGGTTCTATCTTTAGAATGTACTATGATATAGCTAGAAGAAACTCCCTTGACTATCTCTGCCAGCTGGAAGAAAACTTCCGAATGAATGAGATATTAGACAGGTATCCAGGGGAAAAAATATATGATGTAGATATAGTGCCTGGAGACGGCCGAGAGGGATATCATAGTTTTAGAAATGAATCAATAGGGGATGCTATAGCTAACCAGAAGCTTACACTCGACATAGATTTAGCTGTGGATACTAAGATTGATACTTCTGTAGAAGGGTTAAATCAAGAAGAATGTATGGACCTTATGAAAAGGATCGTTGATCCGGAGTATCCTCTAGTGCTTATAAAACTATCTGGTGGAAATGCTAAGACTAAGCAGGAGCTTGAACTAAGCCTTGCTACAGAGATTACAAGACTCCTGAAGAAGCACCTGCTGGGAAGTGGTGGCAGCTACTACAGAACGGATGGAGAGTTCTGGGGCGATGCTGATAATAAAGGCGCTTTTGCTATCATTTCACCTCATCATGAACATATCAATAAGCTGAAGGATAGAATCTCAGATGAACTTGGAATGGATAGAGATACGCTCTTTATAGGTACGGTAGATAAGCTTCAGGGACAGGAGAGAGAAGCAACTCTTGTAAGCTACGGTGTATCAAATATAGAGAAGGCACTGTCTGAGATATCATTTATCTATAGCAGAAACCGTCTAAATGTATCTATCACTCGAGGCAAGAAGAAGACAATCGTAATCCTCACAGATGCACTGCTTGATAAGCCGATTGAACTTCTGGATGTTGCTGATGAGGAGATAGAGAAGGGCATCAGCTTCATGTGCGATTTCGAGAAGTTCATGAAGAGGAAGGATGCAGATACAGAGGTGACCTATGATGAGACAACTGCTACTTATGAGGGCGAAGACACAGTAGTGAGACTCGAGCTGATGCGCAAAAGATGTGTCTAAAAGTTGTTGAGATTATCACCTCATTTGACTATAATAAAAATGTTACGGAGATGGAATCTTTCCTCGTAACTAATATAAGCTTTATAGTAGATTTTGAAACAGAAAGAGAAGAAAAATGGTTTATAGTATGACAGGTTTCGGCAGAAGCGAATATTCTGACGAACTAAGAAGAGTAGTTATTGAGATTAAGTCGGTTAATCACAGATACTGTGATATAAGCGTAAAGCTTCCACGTAGTATCAGTAGATTTGAACCAGAGATAAGAAAGAGACTGAAGCTCTATGTTGAGCGTGGTAAGGTTGATGTATTTGTAACTTACAATAGCCTCAAGGATACTGGAGCGGTTGTAAAGTATAACAAGGATGTGCTTGATCAGTATATGGCACATTTCAAACAGATGGAAGAAGACTATGGGCTGACAGAGGATTATAAACCTACAGTTATTGCAAGATATCCAGATGTATTCTCCATAGAAGAGAATTACTTTGTTGAAGATGAAGAGTATCAGGTTATAGAGAAGGTGTTGGACGAAGCTGGAAAGCAGTTTAAGGCATCACGTGCTAAGGAAGGTGCAAATCTTGCAACTGATCTTATAGCGAAGATGGATGAACTTGAGGGCTATACTCTTCAGGTTGATGAACTGGCTCCTAAGGTAATAGAAGAATATCAGGCTAGGCTTACTGAGAAGGTTAGCAATCTTCTTGAGACAGCTAATATCGATGAGAGTCGTATCGTTCAGGAAGTAGCTATCTATGCTGATAGAGTAGCGGTTGATGAGGAGTTGGTAAGACTTCATAGTCATATCAAGGCAGTTCGTGATATGTTGGCAGAGTCTAAGGATTCAGCAGATGATAATGCCAACAGCGATGGTTCTAATTCAATCGGACGTCGTCTTGACTTTATTATCCAGGAAATGAATCGCGAGGCCAATACAACGCTTTCTAAGTCAGATACATTATCTGTTACAGATATCGGAATCAACATGAAGACTTGTATAGAGAAAGTACGTGAGCAGGTACAGAACTTAGAATAAAGGAGCATTTGTATGAAGAAGGGAAGATTAATCGTCGTTTCTGGTTTCTCAGGAGCAGGAAAGGGCACTGTAATAAAGAGACTTCGTGAGAAGTATGACTATAGCCTATCAATCTCTGCTACAACAAGAGCACCTCGTGAGGGTGAGGAAGATGGTAGAGAGTATTACTTCAAGACTGTAGATGAGTTCATGTCACTCATTGATTATAATGGTCTTATCGAGTGGGCGCAGTACGTAGATAATTACTACGGTACACCTAGAAAGTTTGTTGAAGAAGAGATAGCTGCTGGTAAAAATGTTATCTTAGAGATTGAGGTTCAGGGAGCTATGAACATCAAGTCACAGTATCCTGACGCAATACTTATCTTTATCAGCACTAAGGATATAGATACTCTTCGTGAGAGACTTACTAACAGAGGAACAGAGACTCCAGAAGTTATCAATAAGCGTATCGCACGTGCCGCTGAAGAGGCAAAGTCTATGGAGTCATATGAGTACATAGTTATCAATGATGACCTGGAGGAGTGCGTAGATACTGTTAATTCTATCGTAGTAAGTCAGTCCTGCAAGAAGGAGAATCGTACAGAGTTTCTTATAGGTATTAAGAGACAGCTTGATGAGATGTAACATACGATGAAGTACCAAATAAAGTTAAAGGGTTGACATTTTTAGCTTTTTGTGGCTAATATATATGGTGGACGAAAATGTGGTAAGGATTACCTATCCACTTAATTATAGGAGGAATGAATTATGATACATCCGTCATATCGTGACTTAATGGACGTTGCTAACGAAGGCGTAGAGCCAGGCGAGGAGCCAGTAGTTCAGAGCCGTTACTCAATCGTTCTTGCTACAGCAAAGAGAGCAAGACAGCTTATCGCAGGAGATGAGCCTCTTATAGGAGATACAGAAGGAAAGAAGCCTCTGTCTGTTGCTGTTGAAGAGCTTTATGAAGGCAAGATAAAGATTATAGGTGACGATGAATAATAGTTGCTAAGATTAATTTGGGGACGTTTTTCGTCCCCATTCTTTTTAGATGACGGTTAAATTACTCTTATTTATATACTTATGCGGGAGGAATGTATGCTATTAAAGGATATAGTAGGTACGCTTGAGATAGAGATAATCTGCGGTGATCTTGATACCGAGATTAAGGATATAACAAATGATTCTAGAAAGGTTGTAGAGGGTGGCCTCTACTTTGCTGTCCCAGGTGCTAAGGTAGACGGAGCTGTCTTTATTCCGGATGTAATAAGATCAGGCGCTGCAGCTATAGTAACTGAGAAGGGTGAGAAGGCTCTCGAGAATCTGCTGGAAAATGATATATTAGTAAATGGTGATCTCGATGAAGAGAGTTCTCTTGTTATAATCGAGGTTGAAAATATCAGATATGCCATGGGTGTGATGAGTGCGAGTTTCTACGACACACCTTCTGATGAAATGACAATTATAGGAATTACTGGTACTAAGGGTAAGACTACAACTACCTACATGGTTAAGGAAATGCTTGAACTTGCAGGCATCAAGACAGGTCTTATCGGTACTATAGAGATAGATGATGGTAAAGAGAAGATTCCATCTATTAATACAACCCCTGAATCTATCACGATTCAGAAGAAGCTTCGAGATATGTCTGATAATGACTGCGAAGCAGTAGTAATGGAAGTATCTTCCCAGGGACTTATGATGGATAGAGTGGCAGGTATCGATTTCGACTACGGAATCTTTACAAATCTATCCCCTGATCATATAGGTCCAAATGAGCATGACAGCTATGAAAACTATAAGGAGTGCAAGAAGAAGCTCTTCTCCATGTGCAAGACAGGAATCTATAATATGGATGATCCTGAAGCAGAGTACATGATGGACGGCAGCACGGCAGCTCCTATAACATATGGAAAAAATGAGGACGCTGATTATATAGCGCGTGGTCACAAGTTATATACGGAAAATGGTATCCTCGGAATCGAGTATGATCTGGACGGAACTCTTGAGGGTCACGTCAGAGTTGCTCTTCCAGGCGACTTCAGTATCTATAATTCTATGGCAGCTACTATAGTTGCAGACTGCATGGGCGTAAGTTTTGAGGAGATTAAGAGAATCCTTGAGATCATCAAGGTTAGGGGACGAGTAGAAATGATCCCTATATCAGATTCATTTACGCTTATGATCGACTATGCTCATAATGGAATGTCACTGGAGTCACTGCTTAAGGCTATTCGTGAGTATGAGCCAAGCAGACTTGTAACTCTCTTCGGTTGTGGTGGTAACAGAGCTAAGGCTCGTCGCTATGAGATGGGAGAAGTATCAGCGAAGTATGCAGACTTCACTATAATCACAAGTGATAATCCTAGAGACGAAGAGCCACAGGCGATACTTGATGATATTAAGTCAGCAGTAGAGAAGGCTGGCGGTGCATTTATCGATATTATAGATAGAAAAGAAGCTATCCGTTTCGCTATTATGAATGCGAAGGAGGGCGATGTTATAATCCTTGCTGGTAAGGGCCACGAGGACTATCAGGAAATCCGCGGAGTAAAGCATCATATGGATGAAC
Source organism: uncultured Lachnospiraceae bacterium (assembly GCA_902760415.1). Classification (GTDB taxonomy): domain Bacteria; phylum Bacillota; class Clostridia; order Lachnospirales; family Lachnospiraceae; genus Eubacterium_Q. Next base: position 32,881 of record CACWGK010000008.1, on the reverse strand, counting down.
GCGACCTGATCAGGGAGATTTTGGAGGAAGAGGATGTCGGAGAAATATGCGGATATAATAATCGATATTTCACAGAGTAATGTAGATAGACCCTTTAGATATAGAATACCAGAAGAGCTTCTGGAAAGTATTGCAGTAGGCTCGGTGGTAAAGGTTCCATTTGGAAAGGGCGACCGCATAAGAACCGGATATGTTATCGGACTAGCTGATGAGCCGAACTACGATATAGATAAGATTAAAAATATTCAGGAAGTTTCTAAAGGTGCTATCTCCATAGAGAGTAAGCTTATAAGACTTGCTGCCTGGATGAAGGAACGTTACGGCTGCACGATGATCAGTGCTCTTATGACTGTTATGCCAGTCAAGGAGAAGGTTCGAGAACGTAAGACTGAGATAGATATAAAGGATAGCATCCCAGAGTTTCAGCCTGTTGAAGCATTAGAGCCTCAACAGGAGAAAGTGGTAAATGATTTTATAAATGATATATCACAGGTTGACATAAGTAAAACTCCTGAATGGGATAAAACCACATATTTGCTACATGGAGTAACGGGAAGTGGTAAAACTGAAGTTTACATAAAAATGGCAGAAGAGGTTCTGTCTCGAGGACAGGATGTTATAGTTCTTGTTCCTGAGATTGCCCTTACATACCAAACTGTAGCAAGGTTCAGTAGTTATTTTCAGGATAATATATCTATACTTAATTCACAGCTTAGTAAAGGTGAGAAGTACCGTGAGTTTATGAAGGCTCTAAGTGGTGAGACTCATATTATGATAGGACCAAGATCAGCGCTTTTTGCACCATTTCAGAATCTTGGACTGATCATTATAGATGAAGAACATGATACAGCTTATAAGAGTGAGAAGACTCCTAAGTATCATGCTAGAGAAGTGGCTATAAAGAGGGCAGAACTTGAAGGGGCAAAGGTTATCTTAGGTACTGCTACTCCAAGTATTGAGAGCTACTATAAGGCAAAGCAGGGAGAATATAAGCTATATAGCCTGCTTACCCGTGTAAAAGGTTCTGTTCTTCCAGAAGTAGAAATAGTCGATATGCGGGAAGAGCTTCGTGCTGGAAACAGAAGCATTATCTCACAGTCGTTATATAACAAGCTTAGCACAGCATTTAGCCGCGGCGAACAGGCTATGGTCTTCATCAACAGGCGCGGATATAAGACATTTGTATCCTGCAGAGATTGTGGTGAGGTTATCAAGTGTCCTAACTGCGATGTATCCTTGTCAGAGCATAAGGCTATGAGACCTGGCGGCAAGGGGTATCTGATGTGCCACTACTGCGGACATACAGAGCCGGTTCCAGATGTGTGCCCTAAATGTAAATCAAAGCTTATAGGTGGTCTAGGTATAGGAACTGAAACTGTGGAGGAGACTATTCGTAACCTCTTCCCAGATATTAAGACTCTAAGAATGGACCGTGACACTACTACAAAGAAAGGAAGCCACGGTGCTATCATAAAGAAGTTTCGTGAAGGTAAGGCAGACTGCCTTATAGGAACTCAAATGATAGTTAAGGGCCACGATTTTCCTAAGGTAACTGTAGTTGGTAATATTTTAGCGGATCTTAGCCTCTTTGATACGGACTTCGAATCTGCAGAGAGAACCTTTGACCTTCTGACTCAGGCAGCCGGAAGAGCTGGACGTGATGAGCTAGCTGGCCAGGTAGTTATTCAGACTTATCAGCCAGAGCATTATGCTATATCTTCAGCGGCTTCTCAGGACTATGAGTCTTTTTACGAGTTTGAAGTATCCTACCGAGAGCTTCTGCATTATCCGCCGATGTATCATTTGCTGGGAATCTGTGTAAGCAGTGCTGATGAGAATCTCTGCATAGATATGTCAGAGAAGGTTGCAGGCTCTATAAAGAGTCTGAGGGAAGCCCAGAAGAGGGAAGCGTCAGGTGCAAAGCTTGACATAGTTGGTCCAACAGAAGCGTATATATATAGAATCAATAATGTCTTCCGACGTGTAATCTATATTAAGTCGGAAGAATATGATATACTTACCAAGGCTGCGAGTCTTGCGGACTCCGTGTTCAGCGAACTGCAGCAGAACCTTGAACTAAGAAAAGACAGCATTGAGATTCAGTATGACTTTAATCCAATGCATATTATGTAAACTAATGATATAAAGAAATGGAGCTAGGAAAATGGCAATCAGAAACATACGTGAGGATGGAGACGAAGTATTAAGAAAAGTATGTAAGCCTGTTGAGGTTATGACAGAGCGACTCAGCACACTTATCGATGATATGTTTGAGACAATGTATGAGGCTAATGGAGTTGGACTTGCAGCACCTCAGGTTGGAGTCCTTAGACGTATAGTTGTTATAGATGTTATGGACGATAATCCATTAGTTCTTGTAAATCCTGAAATCATAGAGAAGGACGGAGAACAGATTGGTCCAGAGGGCTGCCTCAGCCTTCCAGGTCTTCAGGGCGATGTTGCAAGACCTGAACATGTAGTATGTAAGGCTCTTGATAGAGATATGAAGGAGATTACAGTTGAGGGTGAAGGACTTCTTGCAAGAGCTATCTGCCATGAACTTGATCATCTCGATGGAATACTTTATAAGGATCTTGCTATCGGTGGTCTCTATAAGGTTGAGCCTATAGATCCTGAAGAAGAGGAAGAGTAATAATCATTCGGATGAGGTAGAGATATAATGAAGGTAGTATATATGGGAACACCTGATTTTGCGGTGCTTCCTCTTAAGAAAATATATGAAGCCGGACATGAGATAGTCGGTGTATATACACAGCCTGATAGACAAAAGGGACGTGGTAAGAAGTTCCTTCCTTCTGATGTAAAGGTTGCAGCCCAGGAGCTGGGACTAAGTATCTATCAGCCGGAAAAACTTAGAGAGGCTGAAGTGGTTGAGGAGCTTAGAACTCTTGCACCAGATATTATAGTTGTTGCTGCTTATGGACAGATTCTATCAGAGGATGTTCTGAATATTCCAAAGTATGGATGTATCAATATCCATGCGTCACTTCTGCCAAAGTACCGCGGTGCATCACCTATCGAAGCTAGTATTATAGCAGGGGATGAGAAGACAGGCGTTACTATTATGTATATGGCAAAGGGTCTAGATACGGGAGATATCATTTCTCAAGCTGATATAGAAATCGGTTTACATAACACTGAAACACTTACGGCAGAGTTATCGAAGCTGGGAGCAGATTTAGTTGTTAAAACTATGGCAGAGCTTGAGGCTGGTACAGCCAATCGTACACCTCAGGATGATTCTAAGAGCTGCTACGCGGGTAAGCTTGATAAAGCTATGGGTGAGATAGATTGGAGTAAGTCGGCTGCTGAGATAGAACGTCTTGTAAGAGGACTTTATCCTTGGCCATGTGCTTATACTACATTGGATGGAAAGAGCATTAAGCTTGTTTCAGCTGAAGTAATAGATGTAGAAGATAGTAGCGTTCCAGTAGGAAAGGTATGTCAGGTTACTAAAAAGTTCTTTGCTATAAAATGCGGCGAAGGGGCGCTTAAGATTAAGACACTTCAGCCAGAAGGAAAGAAGCCTATGGACTGCGTAGCATTTCTAAATGGAAACAAAGTAGAACTTGGCATGTAAGATATGAAAATGGATACTAGAAAGATTAGTTTCGACATATTAAAAAGAATCGAAGTAGAGGATGCATATGTGGGGGATGTGCTGGACAGCGCACTTCGCACTATGCAGTTCTCAGATAAAAGGGATAGAGCATTCATCACCCGCCTTGTTGAGGGAGTGACGGAACGCAAGATATCCCTTGATTTTTTAATTGGAAAGTTTTCTAAAAAGGGTAAGTCCAAGAAGCAGGAGAATAAGATAGATATTCAGATTATCCTGAGAATGGGCATTTACCAGATACGATATATGGACTCAGTTCCAGATAATGCATCAGTTTCTGAGATGGTCAGTCTTGCTAAGTCCCTCGGTTACGAAGGTATGGCTGGATATATAAATGGACTTCTTAGAAATGTAGCTCGTGCCAAGGACGAAAAAAAGCTGGATAGTTTTCTTGTGAGCCGTATGGATGCAAGATATTCAACTCCACAGTGGCTATGCGATTTCCTTATGAAAACCTACGGCAAGGATGTGGCAAGAACCATCCTCGAGGATCAGTATGCAGAGCATGATACGGTTGTGAGAGTAAATACTCTTAAGACTTCCGTGCAGGAGTTAAAGGAACTGTTTGAGAAAAAAGGAATAACAGTAAAGGTCGGAGTTCTGACAGAACGCTGTCTTAGAATAAGTGGTTATGATTCTATAAGGAGACTTCCTGGATATAATGATGGTCTCTTTACCGTGCAGGACGAGACCTCGACCTACACAGTAGAACATATCGGAATAAAACCTGGGGATAAGGTGCTGGATGTCTGTGCGGCTCCAGGAGGTAAGTCGCTTCTTGCCTTTGAGCTGACATCTGGAACGGATAAAGAAGGAAACCCGGTCTTCGGAACAGTATGTTCCCGGGATATATCTGAGAATAAGATAGAGAAGATAAGGGAAAATGCTGAACGTCTAGGCATTACTTCTATAAATCTTGAGATAAGTGATGCCACAGAACTTGACGAATCAATTGTCTCACTACCTGATGAGGATAAGTTCGACGCGGTAATAGCGGATGTTCCTTGTTCGGGACTTGGCATCATGGGTCGTAAGAATGATATCAAGTATCATATGACACCTGAGATCATGCAGGAGCTGTCCGAGCAGGGACTAGTTATACTTAGAAATGCATCTAAATACGTAAAGCCACAAGGCAGGATATGCTTCTCAACCTGTACAATAAATCCAGCTGAAAATGGAGATACAGTACGAAGATTTCTGGAGGAAGTGAATCATAGTGCGGTGGATTCAGATAAGGCATTACCATATAGCATTATAGAAGAGAGAACCTTTCTTCAGGGAATAGATGGAAGCGATGGATTCTATTACTGCATTCTTAGCAGGAATATATAGCATAATTCGAGGAAACTTATGGATATTAATTCATTATATATTGATGAACTAACTGAATACTGTAATGAGAAAGGCTGGCCAAAGTTTCGGGCTAAGCAGATATATGAATGGCTTCATAAGAAGCATGTTGTATCTGCAGAAGATATGAGCAATATTCCTAAGGCTATTCGTGAAGAACTGAATCAGGATATGACTCATGTGAAGTATGTAACTCATCAGAGAGATACTGAGGATGGTACTAGAAAGTTCCTGTTCGAGATGGAAGATGGACAGATGCTGGAGACTGTCTTTATGCAGTATCATCATGGTAACTCAATCTGTATATCCTCCCAGGCAGGATGTGCTATGGGATGTAAGTTCTGTGCATCTACAATTGGAGGCTGTATAAGGAACCTTACAGCAAGTGAGATGCTGGGACAGGTTTATATGGCTATGAACATGGTTGCAAAGGAACTGGCGGAAGAGTCTGGCGGAACTATAGCGAGAGAAGAAATCGAAGAGGGCAGCAGAGTTTCCAACATAGTCGTAATGGGAACTGGCGAACCTTTCCAGAATTATGATAATTTGATTCGCTTTATAAAACTTATAACCAGTGAAGCGGGATATAATCTTAGCATCAGGAATATCACAGTTTCTTCCTGTGGTATAGTACCGAATATCAGACGTCTTGCAGATGAAGGGCTGCCAGTAACATTTGCCCTGTCCCTTCATGCACCGACAGATGAGCTCCGTAAGACTATAATGCCTATAGCGAATAAATATACGATTAAAGAAACTCTCGACGCTACGGATTATTACTTCCAGAAGACGGGACGAAGAATCACTATAGAGTATAGTCTGATGAATGGAGTAAATGACAGTCTAGAGCAGGCAAAGCAGCTGGGAGAGCTCCTGAAGCCAAGAAATACTTCGAAAAATCTAGGCGAACATACTGGAATATACCATGTGAATCTCATTCCTATAAATCCCGTAGATGAGCGTTCTTACAGGCCTGGAAGTACTGAGGGAACCCTTGAATTTAAGAAAATGCTTGAAAAATATAGAATAAATGTTACTATTAGGAGAGGTATGGGCAGAAATATTGACGCTGCCTGTGGACAGCTACGAAGGAAGTATGGATTATGAATCTGGCATCTACTGGAAGAACTGACAAAGGTAGAAAGAGAAGTAATAATCAGGATAGCATATTTGTGAGCAACACACCTGTGGGACCTTTACCTAATCTGTATATCGTTGCAGATGGTATGGGAGGTCACGCAGCAGGTGACTTTGCCTCCAGGTATGCTATTAGTGTTGTTATAGATTTCATACGTCAGTCAACAGTGAGAAGTCCTATCTCGCTTCTTAGACGCGCACTTGTCTATGCTAGCAATGAGCTATTTAAGGAGTCAGAGAAGGATAAGGATAAGATGGGCATGGGTACCACTATGGTTGCAGCCGTGATCATGGAGGACAAGCTCTACGTAGCGAATATCGGTGACAGCAGACTGTACATAGTTAATGATGATATAAAGCAGATTACTATGGATCATTCATTAGTTGAGGAACTTATAAGAAGCGGTCAGCTGGAACGTAATAAAGGAAGAAATCATCCTGAGAAGAATATTATAACTCGTGCTATGGGTTCGAGAGACGAGGCTATGCCTGATTTCTTTGAACTCCCTATTGCTGCGGGTGATAAGATACTTATCTGTTCAGACGGACTTTCAAATATGGTAGAGGATGATGAGATTAAAGATATAATTCAGGATAATCCTGACCTGGATGACGCAGTGTCATCATTAATAAGCAGGGCCAACTATTATGGAGGAAATGATAACATTTCCGTTGTAATAGTTTCGATATAAAAGAGGTAGATTATGTTAAGACCTGGAACAATTTTAGACGACAGATATGAGATAATAGATGTTGTCGGAACTGGAGGAATGTCCACGGTATATCGTGCCAAGGACGAGAGACTTAAGAGATTCGTTGCAATCAAGGTTCTTAAGTCAGACTACAGCTCTGACCAGAATTTCGTATCCAAGTTCCGTGCAGAAGCTCAGTCATCAGCTGGACTTACTCATCCGAATATCGTCAGCGTATACGATGTATGCGAAGATGATGGAAGATACTTTATAGTTATGGAGCTTGTTGAGGGTATCACGCTCAAGGAGTACATCAATCTTAATGGTCGTCTTAATATGACACAAGCTATCGATTTCTCTATTCAGATAGCTTCCGGACTTGAGGCTGCTCACGAGCATCATGTAATTCATCGTGATATCAAGCCTCAGAATATTATTGTGTCCAAGAGTGGAAACATCAAGGTAACAGACTTTGGTATAGCTAAGGCTGCTACCTCTACAACTATGTCTACAACCGGAATTGGTTCGGTTCATTATATATCACCAGAGCAGGCTAGAGGTGGCTACAGCGATGAGCGAAGCGATATCTATAGTCTTGGTATCACTATGTACGAGATGGTTACTGGTAGAGTGCCATTTGAGGGAGATACAAATGTAGCTATAGCCCTCATGCATATCCAAAATGATATGATACCACCTAGACAGCTCTATCCTGATATCTATCCAAGTTTTGAGAAGATAATACTTAAGGCTTCTCAGAAGAAACCTGAGAGAAGATATCTTACAGCGGCTGCTCTTATAGCAGATCTTAATCGTGTAAAGGATAATCCACACATTGATATAATAGTTGCTCCAGTTACAGTAACAGGAGCACCAACTCAGCAGTTCACTTCTGAGGATATGGAGAAGATTAAGAACGGAAGCATGAGTAAAGGCTTTGTTGACACCGTTAACAGACAGCCTGTTCCAAATACTCCAGAATCATCAGAGGTTCGACCTGATACAAGTCGTATCGAAGCGCTTCTTAATCAGGAGGATGAGGAGTTTGAAGAACCACCTCGTCGCCCAGCAGGACGAAGCATAAAGGTCGTTGATGACTATGAGGATGAGCGTTATGAAGAAGAGTATGACGATACTGATGAATATGACGTAGATCCTAAGCTTGAGAAAGCAGTTATGGTCGGCGGTATCGCGGCAGCTATCGTAGTTGCAGTTATAGTATTTGTCATAGTAGGAAATATGATGGGCTGGTTCAGCTTCGGCGAGAGAAGAACTACAGAAGCAACCACTACTGAGGAAGCTACTACAGAAGAGGCTAAGATAACTATGCCGGATGTTGTAGGACTTAGTGAGAAGGCTGCCGAGAAGGAACTTAAAGAGGCTGGTTCAACTAATTATCAGTTCGTTCAGGAACATTCTACAGAAGTTAAAGAGGGCTATGTAATCAGCCAGAATGTAGAGCAGAAAACAGAGATTGCTAAGGATACTCAGATCATCATCACAGTCAGTGCTGGTGCTGAAGAACTTGAGATAGCTGATGTAACTGGTATGGACGAAGATAGTGCTTATGAGACACTTACTTCACAGGGCTTTAAGCCAACCAGATCATATAAGTTTGATGATGAGGTAGATGAAGGATGTGCTATATCAACAGATCCTAAGGCCGGAAGCAAGGCTAAGGCTGGAGACTCTATCGTAATTTATATAAGTCAGGGACAGGAAGAAAAACTCGTCGGAGTTCCTGAACTTGTAGGCTTAACAGAAGCAGCTGCCAGAGGAAGCATAGAGGCTAACAAGCTGACAGTTGGAAATGTAACTTATGAGTTTAATTCGGATGTCGAGGCAGGTCTTGTAATCCGTCAGAGTATTACAAAGGATACTCAGGTTAAGGAAGGCTCGACAATAGATATTGTTATATCAAATGGTGCTGAGACTAAGACCTATAAGGGTAAGGTCAGCGGAAATGTATCTACATCTGATCCGGGACTTGCTAATGCTACTGTAACTCTTAATGTATATATAAATGATGATGGTGGTTATCATTTAGCATATACAGTGACTGCTCCTGGTGGTAATATAGAGGTTAACGGTGAGGCGCAGGGACTTAGTTATAACAACGGTACAGTATCATTTACTGTTGTAGATCAAAATGGTGCTGATGTATCTGGAATGTATAATAAGTCGCTGACACTGTCCTACGAAGATGAATAAAAACGTATAGAAGAATAGATATATGGATCTAACAGGCAGGATAATTAAAGGAATCGGCGGCTTCTACTATGTAGATGCCGCTGGTGTTTTATATGAGACCAGAGCAAGAGGTCTGTTCAGAAAGCAGGGCATCACACCTCTCGTTGGAGATAGTGTGACTATCGAGGTTATCGATGAGACGGAGAAGACAGCATTTCTCACTGATATCCAGGATAGACGTTCCGAGCTCATTCGCCCGGCTGTGGCAAATGTTGATCAGGCTCTTGTAATCTTTGCATGTGCACACCCAGTTCCAAGTACTGGTCTTCTGGACCGCTTTCTTATCAATATGGAGAGGCAGGAGATGGAGACTGTTATAGTGCTTAGTAAGGTGGATCTTCTGGAGTATGAGGACGGATACAAGCTTCCAGAGCTGGAGTCACTTAGTAATATGTATCGGTCGGCTGGATACAGAGTGATAGAGCTTTCTAATATAAGTGGTGAAGGACTGAAGACTATTCAGGATATTATATATGGAAAAACCACGGTTCTTTCTGGACCATCGGGGGTTGGAAAGTCATCGCTCATTAATAGTCTTGTTCCGGGGTTCGGAGCTGAAACTGGTGATATCAGTAAGAAGCTGAGAAAAGGAAAGAATACAACTAGACATACGGAAATCATTCCAGTTCCGAAGATGGATAATACATTTGTCATAGATACACCGGGTTATAGTTCGATAGAACTTATGGTTGATGATGAAAATGACCTTAAGTTTTATATGAGAGAATATGAAGGGTTAAATGAAACCTGTAAATATACTGGTTGCAGTCATATAGCTGAACCAGGTTGCAGTGTTAAGGAAAAGGTTGAAGAGGGAGTTATTCCTCAGGGGAGATATGAGAGCTATATAGACATGTTTTCGGAGGTTAAGTCCAGGAGGAAATGGTAATGAGCGAGCTAGAGAGAAAACTTGCACCATCTATGCTATCGATTGATTTTTGTCACATGGAAGATGAGCTTAAGATAGCAGAAGGCGCAGGCATGAAGATCCTTCACGTGGATGTTATGGATGGATATTTTGTTCCAAATATTTCATTTGGTCCACCAGTTATAAAGTTCGTTAAGCAGGCAATTCCAGATACATATCTGGATGTACATATGATGGTCGTAAATCCATCCAGATTTTTCGAGAAGTTTGTTAACCTTGGAGCTAACAATATCACTATACATGCGGAGGCTACTGAGAATCTGAGAGCTGATCTTCTCACTCTGAAGAGTCTTGGCATAAATGCGAGTGTCGCTATAAGTCCTGACACTCCTATATCAGATATAGAGCCATTTCTTGATACAGTAGATATGGTTCTTGTAATGAGCGTATATCCAGGTTTCGGAGGGCAGACATTTATTCCTGAAACCTATAATAGATTAAAGACACTGGCGAGTATCCGAGAGGAGAGAGGTCTATGCTTCGACATCGAGGTAGACGGTGGTGTCACTAGAGAAAATGTTAGAGATATTCTGGAAGCAGGCGCAAATGTAATAGTTGCAGGTTCTGCAGTCTTTACAGGGGATACAGCTGATAATATTCGCGCCCTTACTGCTGCGTTCTAGTTTACATATTATTTTCTTAAACGGTGAGTAATTTCTGACAAAATATACAGTAAGGCATAAGGTACTACATGAATATTCTCTTGGTTGCTGGCGGAAAAGTAAATATCGAACAGCTTGTTCAGATACATGACACTCTGAATACTCCCTTCGTTATAGGAGTTGATGCTGGAAATGTAATCTTAGACGAAGCTGGGATTAAGCCCGATAAGGCTATCGGTGACTTTGACTCAGTAGGAGAAGAAGTTCTAGAAAGGCTGCTAAGTATTACTGATGTAGAAAAACTTATACCTGAAAAGGATGATACTGATACTGAACATGCATTTAGATTTGCTCTTCAGATGAAGCCTGAAAGCATAGTGTGCATGGGTTGTACTGGTACAAGACTTGATCAGACCATGGCTAGCATCAATCTGCTTAAGCTGGCAGCTGATGTTGGAGTAGATTCATTTATAATAGACGAGACCAATCGTATAAGAGTAGTACGAGGAGAGGTTCGACTTACAAGAGAAGATATATTTGGAAAGTATGTATCTGTACTTCCCTATTACAGTGAGATATCTCATTTAACAGAAAAGGGATTCAAGTATGAGGTGACAGATACGACTCTTGATAAGGTCCTGAGCCTGGGAGTAAGTAATGAACTTGTGGAGGATGTTGGAATCATATCCTCTGATGACTATATGATAATCATGGAGACCAGAGACTAATGGATATTAGAAGGTTTGCCTTGGGTGATGGTTCGACTTCGTCGCAAGCGCTGTCATCCATAGTATTTACGGCCGGTTTCACTACAGCTGTTATCCTTCCCTTTTATCTGTACCTTTTTGGCGCAGGTATCTTCTGGGAATTCCTTGGAATAGCTATATGCACATTGGTCGTATGGGGAGTGGAATCTTATCCTCTGATGAGATATACCAGAAAGAGTAAAAAGATTCTTACACTTCCAGGTTATTATGAATATAGATTTAAATCACGTGGCGGACTGCTGCGCCTTTTTGCGTCTGTTGAGATTATAGTATTATCTATAGTCTTATCAGCTCTTTTTGTTAAGGAACTGGGTATAATAATCGGTACTCTGTTCGATCTGGATCCTATTAAATGTATGGCAGTAGTTCTTCTAATCGTTTCTGTTCTTTTAGGATATTTTGGAATTAATCTTATCTTTAAGACAGCATGGACTAAGGCTGTCATTCTAGTGCTGGGTATAGCATTTATCCTGCTTCATATGGTTTTCAGTGTAGGCATTGAAGGACTTATAAGAAATCTTATGTCCTCAGATATCACTGGAAGTGTGAGTAGATACTTAAATGTTCTCTACCATGATGGAAAGCTGCTTGAGCCAGAAGACTATATATCGCTTATATCCCTTGGACTTCTTGCGTCAGGTATGCCATTTATGCTTGGAATCTTTTTTGCCGAGAAGGGACCGAAGAGTATTAATACAGGTCGAAGAATCATAATTGTCTTCGGAATAGTTCTCTTTGAATTCGCATTTTTTATGGGAACTGTTTCAAGAGGTTATCTGTATCCAGAAGCGAGAACCAATTCGCTGTCCAGATATTTCTATATGCTTTTCGATAAAATGTATAACGACGTGGGCGCTGGAAGAATTGCGGCTTTTATCTTGCTGCTGATCATTATAATAGGTTTTGTGACCGCTCTGGAGGGTGCTATGCATGTGGTCGTTACAAGCATCTATGATGATATTATCCTGGGTGGAAGACTTGTAAAGGTGAACCCTAAGCATGTTAGACGCGATATCATGATTATTTCAATCTTTTCAGGCATAGCTATACTTCTTGCTGGTGCTTATATTGAGCAAATGTCAATAAGCCTTATTATCACATTTATCACTACACTAGGTTGTTCTATCTCTCCAACGATTTTCTTATCGCTGGTATGGAAGAGAATGAATGCTGCTGGCTGCATGGCTGGACTTGTGGGAGGACTTCTATCAGTTCCATTTTTCAAGTTTACTCCATGTTTCCTTCTGGGAGGAAAGAGAGTGTCACTATGCGATATGCTTGGTATTAATTCAGTTATCCCTTCTATGGTTACAACTATACTTTTTGTGATACTTGTGAGTCTTTTAACTAAGAAGCCAGATGAAGAGATAGAGAAAGAGTTCCGTGCGATAAAGAGTAGAATATCTGAGTAGATTATGGATAGGATTTATAGAAAACTTAGAAATATTGAACCGATATACAGAAAAAAGCACCTCAAGTTATGAGGTGCTTTTAGCATACACTATTCATAGGGTGAGAGAGTTATGAAAAATCTATGGTTTCAATATAAACCTGAGTTATGAACAAGTTATTAACAAACTATAAAATATATGTAAAAAGTTTTAAATATATAACTTTTATAAATCGGACGAAATATCACATGAAAAATAATAGGCTTATTACATGTTAATGTGTTATAATAGTTTTCGATTTTGGGTTGTACGGAGGATATACGTGCTTTGAAAAAAATCAAGGGTTATAAAAGAGATTTTGCACAGGCTGTAAGAGAGGCTATATTAGAAGAACAGGACATAGAGAAGGCTGAGGATACAGGAAAAGAAGAGTCTTCTGATTCCTCAGATATTCTGTCGGAAAGTAGTTCTGATCTAGACGATGTATCTCCTTCGGCTGAGGATATAAAAGCTGGCGATTTAAAGAAGAAGGTTGATGCTCAGGTTGATGAAGCACTTGGAGTTCAGAAGCATCCAGATATGATGCCTGAGATTTCTGAGGATTTATCAGAAGAACTGTCATCAGATTCAAAGATTCAAGCCTCGGGAAATGTTGAAGCAGTGGAGCTTACTGCAGAGACTGTAACCGAAGAAAAAAAAGAATCTGAGCCAAAGCCAGAAGTGGTGAAGAAAGAAAAGAAGGGGAAGTCCAAGAAAATGAGTGAGATGGAGCACGAGATAAAAAGAGAAGAAGAACTTACAGGTCTTAGCGAAAATACAACCTATATTACAAAGACTACTATTATCACTGGTGATGTAGAGATAGACGGTGATGTTGAGATACTTGGACGAGTAGAAGGAAATGTAAAGTGTTCCGGTAAGCTTGTAGTTGGAGGACGTGTGGATGGAGATGTTATAACCGGCGACCTCTATGCAGATAATGCTCACATTCAGGGAACAGTTACATGTGACGGACTTGTTAGAATAGGAGCTGGCAGTGTACTGGTGGGAAATGTATCAGCTACAAGTGCTATGATATCTGGCGCTGTTAAGGGTGATATAGATATCAAGGGTGATGTAGAGATAGGCTCTACCGCAGTTATCGTAGGAAATATAAAGTCTAAGTCCGTTCAGATAAGCAGCGGCGCTGTAGTAGAGGGTATGTGCCAGCAGGTATATGCAAGTGTCGATGTATCACAGTATTTTGAAGATGGAATCCAGAATCTGGATGAAGCATCAGTAGAGTAAATAATCCTGAGATTAAGACACAGGATCTATATAAAGGAGACAAGCATGGAATTACACAGAATATTACTGAAGTTAAGTGGCGAAGCCCTTGCGGGAGACGCTCATCACGGCTTTTCAGATGAGGAAGTAACTAGGGTTGCATCTGAAGTTAAGAAGGTCGTTGATAAAGGGGTTCAGGTCGGAGTAGTTATCGGTGGAGGTAACTTCTGGCGTGGACGTACATCAGATGGAATGGACAGAGTAAAGGCAGACCAGATCGGAATGCTTGCTACTGTTATGAACTGTATATACGCAGCAGATGCATTTAGAAGAGCAGGAATGAAGTGCAAGATTACATCTCCTTATGCTATAGGTGATGTAACAGAAATGTATGTTAGAGATAAGGCTATAGAGTATATGGAGCAGGGCTACGTTGTATTCTTTGCAGGTGGTTCAGGTCATCCATTTTTCTCAACTGATATGCCAGCAGTTCTTCGTGCTGTAGAGACTGAGTGCGACGCAGTACTTTCTGCTAAGGCTATCGATGGCGTATATGATAGTGATCCAAAGACTAATCCAAATGCTAAGAAGTTTGACACTATGAAAATGTCTGATATCGTAGATCAGAAGCTGGGTGTTATAGATCTTGCTTCAGCCGTTCTTGCGATGGAACAAAAGATGCCTATGATTCTTTTTGCACTAAATGAGCCGGATTCAATCGTCCGTGCTGCAAATGGTGAAAATATAGGAACAACAGTAACTGTAGATTAATAAATATTTATATATGGAGGGATTTACCATGAGTTACGAAGAAAAAATGCAGAAGGCAGTTGATAATCTGTCTGCTGATTATGCAACAATTAGAGCTGGACGTGCTAATCCACATATCCTTGATAAGTTAAAGGTAGATTACTATGGAACACCAACTAATCTTCAGAGTGTTGCTAACGTATCTGTACCAGAGGCTAGAACTCTTATGATCACACCATGGGAGGCTTCTATGGTTAAGGTTATCGAGAAGGCTATCCAGATATCTGATCTTGGTGTTACACCTAACAATGATGGTAAAAATGTTATCATCAACTTCCCAGAGCTTACAGAAGAGAGACGTAAGGAACTGGCTAAGGATATCAAGAAGAAGGGTGAGGATGCTAAGGTAGTTGTTCGTAATGCAAGACGTGATGCCAACGAAGCTGCTAAGAAGCAGAGCAAGGCAGGCGAGATATCAGAGGATGATCTTGCGGATGAAGAGAAGAATATCCAGAAGGCAACAGATAAGTTTATAGCTGAGATTGATAAGCTTATCGAGGCAAAGACAAAAGAAATCCTTACGGTGTAATCTATGAGCGTAGAATATAAAATCCCAGAGCATGTGGCTATAATCCTTGATGGTAATGGCCGCTGGGCTAAGCAGCGTCACATGCCTAGAAACTTTGGACATAAGGCTGGCGCTGATAATCTGGAACAGATTATCGAGGATGCATGGGACCTTGGAATAAAGTACCTCACGGTATATGCATTTTCCACTGAAAACTGGAAGAGATCTGTTGAGGAAGTTACAGGTCTTATGCTTATTCTTAGAGATTTTCTTAAAAAGTCTATTGATAAAGCTAACAAGAATAATATGCGTGTTCGCGTGATAGGTCGTCGTGACAGGCTTGACGCTGATATCGTTGATGCCATAGAGAAGCTCGAAGATGCTACAAAGGATAATACAGGTATTCAGTTCATCGTTGCCCTCAATTATGGTGGTAGAGATGAGATAACTCGTGCAACTCAGAAGATTGCCGAGGAGGTTAAGAATGGAATAATCTCAGTAGAAGATATCACTGAGGATTATGTATCTTCAAAGCTTGATACAGCTGACATTCCAGATCCTGACCTACTTATAAGAACTAGTGGAGAACTTAGAACTTCAAACTTTCTGCCATGGCAGATATCTTATTCGGAGTTCTACTTTACTGACACTTTATGGCCAGACTTTAACAAGGATTCACTCCGTCAGGCTATTGATTACTATAATGGCAGAGACAGGCGCTTTGGCGGTGCTGAGTAGCGCCTTCATTTGGAGCAAAATATGTTTAAGACCAGACTTATTAGTGGAATAGTACTTATAGTTATAGCACTTTTTGTATTATGGATAGGTGGAGCAGTAACAGGAGCTGTTACTATGATCCTATCAGCAATAGGTGTCTATGAATTCTGTAGAGTATATGATATAGAGAAGCGTTCGCCTACCGTAATAGCGCTTATATGGACATTTGTCTATTACTTAGTGCTGATACTGGCAGATATGAGAACTTCTATTATTACGAAGATTGATCCATCGGTTAAAGCTGCCGTTGAATCAGGTGAGGCAGTATCTCTTACGAAGTTTACTATTCCGATTATGATACTGTATCTGCTAGCGATACTTACACTATATGTTTTCAGATTTCCTAAGTATCATGACCGCGAGATTATGGCGGCGTTCACATCATTTTTCTATGTGAGCGTTATGCTGTCCTTTGTATATAAGCTTAGAACTATGTACGAAGGTGGTTACTTCATCGTTCTCGTGTTCATATGTTCCTGGGGAAATGATACTCTTGCGTACTGTGCAGGAAGACTTTTTGGAAAGCATAAGATGTCACCAGAGCTGAGTCCTAAGAAGACTGTTGAAGGACTTATTGGTGGAATCGTTGGTTCAGGACTTCTGGGTGTTATATATGCATTTTTCCTTAAGGGAAGAGTGGAGCAGTTTGATAATATGAATATATATATCACTCTGTTTATTGTCTGCGCACTCGGTGCTATACCAGCGGTTATCGGTGATCTAGCTGCTTCAGCTATCAAGAGAAATAATAACGTTAAGGATTATGGCACACTTATTCCGGGACACGGTGGAGTGCTGGATAGATTTGACAGTATGATATTTACTGCGCCTATAATCTATTATCTGATTCAATTTGTTATAACAACACAGCAGAACTCTTTATAGAGCGACTGCAAGTTATATAGAGGAGAATATGAAGAATATTTCAATCATCGGATCTACTGGTTCGATAGGTACGCAGGCGCTGGATATAGTCCGTGCTAATGGCGATATAAATGTCGTAGCGCTTGCATGTGGTAAGAATATAGAACTAATTGAGAAGCAGGCTAGGGAGTTCTCTCCCGAGCTTGTTTCTGTTATGTCGGAAGAAGATGCGTCTACACTCCGTGTGAAGCTTTCTGATACAGGAATAAAGGTTGTATCAGGTATGGAAGGGCTATGCGAAGTAGCGGCATATGATAAGGCGGATATGGTGCTTACAGCTATTGTTGGTATGATTGGTGTTGAACCAACTCTTGCGGCTATAGAGGCTGGTAAGGATATAGCTCTCGCTAACAAGGAGACACTTGTAACTGCTGGTCATCTTGTTATGAAACGTGCAGCTGAGAAGGGTGTTAAGATTCTTCCTGTAGATAGTGAGCATAGTGCTATCTTCCAGAGCCTTCAGGGTAACAGAAGAGCCTGTCAGGGTGCATATGATAATAAAGTATCCAGAATACTTCTTACAGCTTCTGGTGGACCTTTCAGAGGACGTTCTAGATCGGAGCTGGAGAATGTTACTGTTAAGGAAGCACTTAATCATCCTAACTGGTCTATGGGCCCCAAGATAACTATTGATAGTGCCAGTATGGTCAACAAGGGGCTTGAGGTTATAGAAGCTCATTGGCTCTTTGATACAGAGCTGGATGATATTGAAGTTCTGATTCAGCCACAGAGTATTATTCACAGTGCTGTAGAGTACGAGGATGGAGCGGTTATAGCACAGCTTGGCACTCCTGATATGAAGCTTCCGATTCAGTATGCATTTTATTATCCAGAGAGAAGGTACCTCGCTGGAGAGAGACTTGATTTTTCGAAGATAAGTGGAATAGTAATTGAAACACCTGATTACGAAACATTTCGCGGAATCCCTCTTGCAAAGGAGGCAAGCCGAATAGGTGGTACTATGCCTACGGTCATGAATGAAGCAAATGAGCATGCTGTTGCAGCATTTCTGTCGGAGAAGATTACGTTCCTCGAGATATACGATATGATTGAATATGCGATGTCACATCATACAGTTTCACAGGATGCGGATCTTAAGACAATTCTAGCGGCTCGCGATGATACGGACCGAATCCTTACAGAGCATTACGGAGTTTAAGTATGAGTTCGATTATAAATGTTATCTCAATAATCATTACATTTGGAATAATAGTTTCAGTCCATGAGTTTGGACATTTTCTTTTTGCTAAGCTTAGCAAGATAAAGGTAAATGAATTCGCTGTCGGCATGGGTCCTAAGATAGCTGGCTGGAAGAGGGGCGATACAGACTATAGTATCAGAGTTCTTCCTTTCGGTGGCTACTGCATGATGGAAGGTATGGCTGAAGATTCAGATGATAAGAATGCCTTCAGTAACAAATCCATCATGGCTAGACTGATGGTGTGCTTTGCAGGACCGCTATTTAACTTTATATTAGCTTTTTTCCTGTCCATTGCTATATGTCATTTTACCTATATTGATCAGCCTATCCTGACAGATATTATGGAAGGCGGCGCGGCTGAAGCTGCTGGCTTTGAAGTTGGCGATGAGATAGTAAAGCTTGATGGCAAGAGAATATATAACTATCGTGAGATAACTCTTTATGGTATGCTTGTTGATCCTAAGACTCCGGTTGACATAACATATCTTAGGGATGGAGAAGAACATACTGTAACTCTCACAAGAAAGCTGGACGAGCAGACAGGTAATTACTACTTCGGTTTTATCAGTACAGGACGTGCTTCCAAGGGACTTATGGATGAACTTAAGTACTCTGTCTACGAGGTACGATTCCAGGTTAAGACGGTAGTTTATTCTATTAAAATTCTGGTTACTGGTCAGGCTTCCAAGGATTCGCTTATGGGACCGGTTGGTATAAGCAATACGATGAATACGGTGATTGAAGAAGCGAAGGAAGAGACCAAGGAGGAGACGACCTGGGTACAGTTTATGACTGTGCTTATGACTATCGTCAATTTTGCATGTCTACTCAGTGCGAACCTTGGAATGATGAATCTTCTTCCTATACCTGCTCTTGACGGTGGTAGAATTCTCTTTGTGCTTATAGAAGCTATAGCGGGTCGTCCAGTGCCAAGAGAGAAGGAGAATATCGTTACAGCGGTAGGAGTTATTCTTCTTTTACTACTAACTGTATTTGTATTCTTCAACGACTTAGGAAATGTATTACATGGCTAATCTAGTTTAATATAGGGGATAATTACTATGGCATATAGAGATAATACGAAGAAAATAAAGATTGGAAATGTTGAGATAGGCGGTGGCAACCGTATAGCTATCCAGTCTATGACTAACACTGAGACTTCAGATATAGAGGCAACTGTCAGCCAGATTCTCGCTCTTGAAGAAGCAGGCTGTGATATAGTTCGCTGCACAGCAAATACTGAAGAAGCAGCACGTGCCTTTGAGAAACTGAAGGAGAGAACGCATGTTCCACTTGTGGCTGATATTCATTTCCAGTATAAGCTTGCTATCCTTGCTATGGAGGCAGGTGCAGATAAGATTCGTATTAATCCAGGTAACATCGGTTCAGATGAGAATCTGAGGGCTGTAGTTAGTGTTGCAAAGCAGCGTAACATCCCTATTCGTGTTGGAGTTAACAGCGGCTCTCTGGAGCAGCAGTTCATAGATAAGTATCACGGCGTAACAGCTGAGGGTATAGTTGAAAGCGCGCTGGATAAGGTGCGCATGATCGAACAGCAGGATTACGATAACATAGTTATCAGTATCAAGTCCTCAGATGTGCTTATGTCTGTGAAGACACATGAGCTGATTGCTGAGAGAACTAACTATCCACTTCATGTTGGAATCACTGAGTCAGGTACTCTGTGGAGTGGAAATATCAAATCCTCTGTAGGCCTTGGTATCATTTTAAATGAAGGAATAGGCGACACTATTCGAGTATCACTTACAGGTGACCCAGTGGAGGAGGTAAGAAGCGCGAAACTTATACTTAAGACTCTGGGACTTAGATCAGATGGCATAACTCTGGTGTCATGTCCAACATGTGGAAGAACACATATAGACTTAATAGGTCTGGCAAATAAGACAGAGAAACTGATTAATGAATATAAGAATCTGAATATAAAGGTAGCTGTTATGGGTTGCGCAGTCAACGGACCTGGTGAAGCAAGGGAAGCAGATCTGGGTATCGCTGGTGGCGATAACGTGGGTCTCATCTTTAAAAAGGGTGAGATTCTGAGAAAGGTACCTCAGGATCGTCTCTTGGACGAACTTCGGAAAGAGTTGGATAATTGGGAAGGAACATCAAATGGATAATGACAAAAGTTTAAAGTCGTTTTTTGATACATTTAATGGTATGGAGATGGACCAGGACCTTAAGGAAATGTTCGAGGGTGTAGATGTAGAGAAGCTTACATATATAACCCAGTCCGAGACTCTGTACGTTGATATAATATCTACACATTTAATAGATCTGGACAGTATAAAAAAGGCGGAAGAATTAATCCGTCTTTTTGTCTTTGAGGAAGAGGATGATGATCACTATAGAAAAGTAAAGATTAAGGCGAAGTATCATCTGTCAGAGCAGTATGATCCTGAATATATAATGCGTGTTCATGGTGACGATATTATGAAGGAGATGCGCGAGGAACATCCGGTAGAATATACACTCGTTAAGAGTTCCGATATTCGATTTGGAGATGGAAAGATAACATTTGTCATGCCTGAGGGAATGATGGCTCTTCAGAGAAAGCCTATGATCGCAAAGTACTTCAACCGTCTGTTCCAGGACTGCTTTGGTCTAAGTATCAATACTGTTATAGAGTATGTCAAGCGTCCTGAGAAGGAGGAAGAGGTTGAGGAGGAAGAACGTCAGACTGAGACTGAGGCGGCTCCTTTCAGTAGAATGAAGGAGACTGAGGAACAGCTTGTAGATGCTTACGATGAGGATTCAAATGAGGTCTACTATTCTCCTGAACTTATGCGTAAGAAGGAACCTGACACTGCGCCTAAGAAGAAGGATTTCAAGGCCAGTGCTGAGGACTTCAGAAAGAAGAATTACAACGATATGGACTGCTTCTACGGTAAGAACGTAGAGGGCGATACTCAGTCGATAGCTGATATCACTGAGGAGATGCCAAACTATGTAGTCGTAAAGGGACAGATAGTTAAGGTGGACACCAAAGAGATTAGAAATGAGAAGACTATCGTTACAGCATATATTACTGACTTTACAGATACTATCGGTTTCAAGCTCTTCGTTAAGAATGATGACTTAGGTGCCATTATGGATGACCTAAAGCCTGGTTCTTTTGTTATGGTCAAGGGTGTACCTGAAAATGATACATTTGCCCACGAGCTTCTTCTTAATAAGGTTGATGGTGTAAAGAAGGCAACTGATACCAGAGAGAAGAGAATGGATAATGCAGAGGAGAAGAGAATCGAGCTTCATCTGCATACCAAGATGAGCGAAATGAATGGTGTAACTCCGATAGGCGGAGTGCTTCAGAAGGCTATCGACTGGGGCCACACTGCTATAGGTATCACGGATGCTGGTGTAGTAAATGCATTTACTATGGCAACTAAGTATCTGGGTAAGACTAAGCAGAAGGATGCTATAAAGCTTCTCTACGGAGTTGATGCAAATATAGTTGATGATATAAAGACTCTCGTTATGAATCCACATGGACAGAGCCTGGATTCTGACTACGTTGTCTTCGATATCGAGACCACAGGTCTTTCATTTAAATATTGTAAGATTATCGAAATTGGTGCTGTCAGAGTTGATAAGTCGGGCGAGGTCATCTCAAGATTTTCGGAGTTTGTAAATCCGGAGGAGCCTATTCCATATAATATCGAGAGACTGACATCTATTAATGATGCGATGGTTAAGGATGCAGATACTATCGATAAGGTACTGCCAAGATTTTTTGAGTTCTGTAAGGACTCAATGCTCGTAGCGCATAATGCTACATTTGATACCACATTCATCAGAGTAGTGGCACATAGCCTCGGCATGGAGTACGACTTCACAGCCCTTGATACTATGACGCTTGCTCATGTTCTTCTGCCTGAGCTAGGTCGTTATACCCTGGACCGACTGACTCATTACTTCAAGCTGACAAATGCTCATCATCATAGAGCCTGCGACGATGCTGAAGTTACTGCTGAAATCTTCGCGAAGCTTCTTAAGATGATTTATGAAACTGGTGCAAAATCAGTCGACGACCTGAATGAGATGGGACGCTCTTCGGACGATGTTATTAGAAAATCCAGAGCGCGTACGGGTCTTATTTTCGCTCAAAATGAAACTGGTCGAACTAATCTATATAGGCTGATATCGAACTCTCACATCAAGTACTTCAATATGGTACCGAAGATTCCTATGTCTGAGATTGAGAAGTATCGTGAGGGTCTGATACTTGGTTCAGGTTCTTCAACAGGTCATCTCTATCAGGCACTTCTTGATGGACTTGAGGAAGAAGAGATTGAGAAGATAGTAAACTTCTTCGACTTCCTGGAGATACAGCCTGTATCTAACAATCTTCATCTTATCGATGATGAAAAGGTTGCGAGAATCCACAGCGTGGAGGATCTGCAGGATATTAATAGAGAAATTATCGAGCTTGGTAAGAAGTATGGAAAGCCTGTTGTTGCAACAGGTGACGTATACTTCCTCGATCCTGAGGATGCTATCTACCGAGCTATCATTAAGGACAGTGTCCGTATAAAGAGACTTAATGCGAAGGCACGTGAGGAGCTGGAGGCTAATGCGAAGGCTGAGCGTGCGGCAAAGGGTCAGGAACATGAAAATGTTGATCTTGTAAAGGAAGCTATGGAAGAGGAACCACCTCTTTACTTTAGAACTACTGAAGAGATGCTGGAGGAGTTCAGCTACCTTGGGGAAGAACTTGCAAAGGAAGTCGTAGTTACTAATTCAAATCTAGTAGCATCCTGGCTTGAACTTAAGAGCCCAGTTCGTCCTGACAAGGCACCACCTCGTATCAAGGATTCAGACAAGACACTTCGTAAGATATGTTACGACAAGATGCATGAGATGTATGGGCCTACACCTCCTGATATCGTAAAGGCTCGTCTTGATAAGGAGCTGGATTCTATCATCGGAAATGGATACTCCGTTATGTACATCGTAGCACAGAAGCTCGTGTGGAAGTCTAACGAAGACGGATATCTGGTAGGTTCCAGAGGTTCCGTTGGTTCTTCCTTTGCGGCGACTATGGCTGGTATCACAGAAGTTAATCCACTTCCTGCTCATTATCTGTGTCCAAATTGCTTCTATGCTGAGTTTGACTCTGAGAGAGTTAAGGCGTATGCGGGAGAATGTGGATGCGATATGCCAGATGCTGATTGTCCTAAGTGCGGAACTAAGATGAAGAAGGAAGGACAGGATATTCCTTTTGAGACATTCCTTGGATTCAAGGGTGATAAGGAGCCAGATATCGACCTTAACTTCTCTGGTGAGTACCAGGCGAAGGCTCATCAGTTCTTAGGTGACCTTTTCGGACGTGATCACTCATTTAAGGCTGGAACTGTTGGTACAGTGGCAGACAAGACTGCCCTCGGTTTCGTGCGTGATTATTGTAAATATAGAGGTGTTGAGAAACGCTGGGCAGAGATGGAACGTCTCTCACAGGGCTGTGTCGATGTTAAGAGAACATCTGGTCAGCACCCAGGCGGAATCATAGTAACACCTGATGACGAAGATATCTGTAGCTTCACACCGGTGCAGCGACCTGCAAATGATATGTCCGTCGATATTATAACTACTCATTTCGATTATCACTCCATCGAGCATAACCTGCTGAAGTTCGACGTGCTGGGACACGATGATCCTACTATGATTAAGAGACTAGAGGAGCTTACAGGAATTAACGTTAAGGATATTCCATTTGATGATCCAAATGTTATGGCCCTCTTTAAGGGTACAGAACCTATTAAGATAAAACCAGAAGATATGGGTGGTATTCCACTGGGATGCCTCGGTGTTCCTGAGTTCGGAACTGAGTTCGCTATGCAGATGCTTATCGATGCGGATCCTCAGAGCTTCTCTGACCTGGTTCGTATCGCTGGACTTTCTCATGGTACAGACGTTTGGCTGGGTAATGCTCAGAAGCTTATTCAGGAAGGTAAATGTAAGCTTTCCAGTGCCATCTGTTGTCGTGATGATATCATGGTATATCTTCTTAATCAGGGACTTGAGTCGGGCGATGCATTTACTATCATGGAGCGTGTTCGTAAGGGTATCGTTGCCAGCGGCGGCTGCCACGAGTGGCCGGACTTCAAGGCAAAGATGCAGGAGAAGGGCGTACCTGACTGGTACATCTGGAGCTGCGAGCAGATTAAGTACATGTTCCCTAAGGCTCACGCCGTTGCATACGTTATGATGTCCTGGCGTGTTGCCTGGTACAAGATATATCATCCACTTGCATATTACGCTGCGTACTTCAGTATCCGTGCAGATGCATTTTCCTATGAGATTATGTGTCAGGGCGAGGCTCATCTGGACGGTGTACTTAATGAGTACAAAGCTAAGGATAAGAATAAAATGACAGCTACAGAGAAAGGTCTTCTTAAGGATATGAAGATTGTTAAGGAGATGTACGCTCGAGGTTTCGACTTTGCACCACTTGATATTTACTCTGCGAAGGCTAATAGATTCCAGATTGTAGATGGTAAGATTATGCCAAGTTTCCTTGCAATTGACTCCATGGGTGAGTCGGCTGCACAGCAGATGGAGGAAGCTGCGAAGGACGGACAGTTTCTGTCACAGCAGGAGCTTAAGGACCGTGCACATATTTCTGGTACTGTTATTGATAAGATGGCAGAGCTTGGAATCCTTGGCGATATGCCTAAGACAAGTCAGCTGACATTTGACTTTTTAGCCGATGAGTAGTATCTTGTCACGTGGATTTTAATAAATAAATGATTGGTGGGATAAGAAAAACTTGAGATAAAAAAGAAACTAGATATTAGCTTCTAGAAAGGAAATATACTAGATGAGTGATACTAAAATTAAGGCGGCAATTTTTGATTTAGATGGAACTTTGCTAGATACGTCTGTGGGTGTTCTTAGTTCAGTTAGAAAAATGATAGAACATTTTGGTTTACATAATCTTACTGAGGAAGAACTTCAAACATTTATAGGTCCACCAATTAATAAGCATTTAGAGAAAATCTATGGCTTATCTGAAGATAAGGCTATGGAGGCTATGAACTACTTTCGTGAGGAATATCCGAAGGGTGATATATTTAAAGCCGAGCACTATGACAAAATGAGTGAGATGCTTGCTACTCTAAAGAGAATGGGGATAAAGCTTGGAGTCTCTACATATAAGAGAGAAGATATGGCAAAGACTCTCTTAGAGGAAAAGGGGCTTGCAAAGCATTTTGATGTAATTCATGGTTCAAATGCTGCTTCAAATCTTACTAAGGCGGATATAGTTGATATGACTATCCGTGATCTGGGCTTTAGTCCGGAGGAGACTGTAATGATAGGAGATAGCGATAATGATGCAATCGGTGCTGCGGGCGCCGGCGCTCTCTTTATCGGTGTTACGTATGGATTCGGCTTTAAGAATGCAGCGGATGTAGCATCATTTGAAAATATAGGTATTGCGGCTATTCCGATGGATATTGTAGATATCATAGGCTAATAATTTTATAGATTAAACTAGTTTCGAAAGGATTTAAATATGGGAGAATTAAAGCTTCTTGACTGTACCCTCCGCGATGGAGGATATCTTAATGACTGGAAGTTCGGTCATAACAATCTGATAAGTATATATGAAAGATTAATAGATTCAAATGTTGACTATATCGAACTTGGTTTTCTGGATGATCGTCGTACATTTGATATCGACCGCAGCATTATGCCTGACACTGACTGTATGGAGAAAATCTACGGTACAGTGGATAAGAAGGGCAAGAAGGTTCTTGGAATGATTGATTACGGAACCTGCTCTATCGATCATATAAAGCCAGCTAGTGAGTCCTACATCGATGGTATCAGAGTAATCTATAAGAAGCATCTTCGCGTAGAAGCGCTGGACTTCTGTCGTCAGCTGAAGGAACTAGGTTACATTGTTTTCTCTCAGCTTGTTTCAGTAACAAGTTATACAGACGAAGAAATGCTGGACCTGATACGTCTTGCAAATGAAGCAAAGCCGGACGCTGTATCTATGGTAGATACTTACGGACTTATGCACCAGAACAATTTGAGACATTATATAGATCTGCTGGATAAGAATCTTGATCCAGACATCGCGCTGGGCTATCACGGACACAATAACTTCCAGATGGGCTATGCTAACTGTATTGCGATGCTCGAGTATAAAACTGATAGAACCATGCTCGTAGATGGAACACTTTACGGCATGGGTAAGAGTGCGGGAAATGCTCCGATTGAGCTGATCGCCATGCACATGAATCAGAAGTATGGAAAAGATTATAAGATATCTCAGATGCTGGAGGCTATAGATGTAAATATTATGAACTTCTGTCAGCCAACAACCTGGGGGTATAATCTCTTCTTTTATCTTGCTGCTTCAAATGACTGCCATCCAAACTATGTGGCAGATCTTATGAATAAGAAGACGCTTTCTATAAAGTCAATTAACGAACTTCTTTCACGCCTCGAAGGTGAGAAGAAACTTCTATATGATAAGAAATATATGGAGGATCTTTACCTCGAGTATCAAAGTCACGACATCGATGACACTGATGCGATAAAGAGACTTTCGGCTAGATTCGATTCACTCTCAACAGACATTTTCGAATATGAGGGTGACCATGAACATAATGTAGATGGAACAAATGTTCAGAAGAATATTTTGGTAATAGGACCAGGAAGTTCAGTATCTACAGAAAGAGAAAAGCTTGATGCATTTATCGAGAAGACAAGAGAAGCAGATGGAGATGAGAATCTTGAGATAATCGCTATCAATTACATTCCATCTGAGATACCTATCGATATGCTCTTCATAAGCAATTCAAAGAGATATCTTCAGATGTCCTCTGCTCTTGCTAGACTCATTTCTACAGAAGCAGTTGATACAAAGCCAAAGTATGACGAAAATGGCATGCCAATCGATGAGTCAAGCGACCGTATACAGATTATCGCAACTTCAAATGTAACAAGCAAGAGAATTGACTTTGACTATACACTTAACTACAGCAGTCTTATCGACGAGGATGCAGACTTCATAGATAACTCATTTATAATGCTCCTCAAGGCGCTTGTTAAGGCGGGAGTGAAGAAGGTAAATGTAGCAGGTTTTGATGGCTACTCAGAAGATAAGCTCAACTTCATCAACCCAGAAATGGAGTATACATTTATCAAGGACCGTACAGAGGAGCTAAACCAGTACGCAAAAGATAAGCTTGCAGAGCTTGCGTCCGATATCCAAGTAAACTTCGTGACAACATCACTCTACAAATGAGTCAAATGAGTCAAAATGAGTCACCTTCACGTCCGACGTAGAAGTGACTCAAAAATGAGTCACCCCCACGTCGAACGTAAAAAGTGACTCATTTCGAAATACAGGGAGGAAGATATGATTCAGAAATTATCAGATTATGTAGCAGACTTCTTAGTGAATAATGGAATTGACACTGTGTTCGGTGTAACTGGCGGCGGCGCTATGCACCTCAACGACAGCCTCGGTCATAAGGAAGGTCTGCATTTCATATTTAACCATAACGAGCAGGGAAGCAGTGTTGCTGCAGAGGGATATACCAGACTTACAGGCCGTCTTGCAGCGGTAAATGTAACCAGTGGCCCGGGTGGAACAAATGCAATCACAGGTGTTCTCGGTGGCTGGCTGGATTCCATTCCAATGTTTGTAATCTCAGGTCAGGTTAAGCGCGAGACTACTACATGGGCAACTGACATCCCACTAAGACAGCTCGGTGATCAGGAATATCAGATCGTCGAAAGTGTACGAAATATGACAAAATATGCAGTTATGGTCACTGATGAAACTGAGATTGCATATCATTTAGAGAAGGCTCTGTTCCTCGCAACAAAAGGAAGAGGCGGCCCTGTATGGATCGACATTCCGCTTGATATTCAGGCTGCTCGAATCGAGACAGACGAGCTGAAACATTTTAATGGTACACAGGAAGAGAGAGAGCTTCTTACAGCTCAGGTTCCTTCTCCTGTAAATGAAGCTACTGCCGATGATATTCTTCAGAAGATCGCAGCAGCAAAGCGCCCACTTATTTTTGCTGGTACAGGAATCAGACTTGGGGATTCAGAGGAAGAGTTCCTGGATCTTGTTGAAAAGCTGGGTATTCCAGTCGTAACTGCATGGAACGCGCATGATACGCTGCCAGACACAAGTCCATATTTTGTAGGCCGTCCTGGCACCGTCGGAACACGTGGCGGTAACTTCGCTACAGAGAATGCGGATCTTATTCTGGTTCTCGGTTCACGTCTTAACATTCGTCTTATCAGTTACAACTACAAGGACTGGGCAAAGAATGCCTATAAGATAGTAGTGGATATAGATAAAAATGAGCTTAACAAGCCAACCATCAGTCCAGATATGAAGGTGCATGCTGACGTAAAGGATCTGATGCAGGCGCTTGTTCGCGAGATAAATGCAGGAAAATACACAAAGGGTAACGAAGAACATAAGAAGTGGCTCGAGTTCTCTCGTTCAATAAATGAGAAGTACCCAGCAGTTCTGCCTGAGTACTCAGATACAGATAAGCCACTCAATCCATACGTATTTGTTAAATCCCTCTTCGAAACTATGTCCGAAGATGACGTATGTATCACCGGAAATGGATCTGCCTGCGTTATCGGATTCCAAGCAGCTGTCATAAAGTCAAAGACGAGACTCTTCACGAACTCAGGCTGCGCAAGTATGGGCTACGGACTTCCAGCTGCCCTTGGTGCAGCAGTGGCACTCACCAGTGCAGACAATCGTGGTAAAGTATTTGGTAAAATGTACCAGGTAGTAGAACAGAACTTCGAACAGGATAAGAAGGACCACAGAGTAATCTGCCTCGACGGAGACGGCTCACTCATGATGAACCTTCAGGAGCTCCAGACTATCCGTGAGAATAATCTCAACCTGAAGCTCTTCGTTCTAAATAACAATGGATATCATAGTATCCGTCAGACACAGAACAATCTGTTCCATGACGGACTTGTCGGAGTATGCAAAGGAAATGGAGTAAGCTTCCCACCATTTGAGAAGCTGGCAGATACATTTGGCTTCAAATACTTCAAGATAGATAGTTTAAAATCTAATACTTTAGATGAAGACGGAAAAGTTAGTAGCGATTTAGAACTAACTACTATGTTAAATGCAGCTCTTATCGCTGAAGGACCTGTACTCTGTGAAGTAGTAGTATCAGATGAACAGATATTCTCACCAAAGCTTTCATCCAAGGTACTTCCAGATGGAAAGATCGTCTCCCCACCAATTGACGATATGTTCCCATTCCTTGACCGCGATGAGTACGAATCAAACAAACTAAACTAACAGGAAGATTATGAAGACACTTAAGAGGTTTTTAACAACAAGTAAGGATATAGAAAAGTCTGCTGCGATATGGAACATGATTGCAAGTGTCATGTTTTCATTTCAGCAGGTTATCTTCTCGATGATAATGACACATACACTTGCATCTGAGAATAAATATAACCAGACTATGGCTGGAATATTTGCATTAGGCTATGCCGCCGCAAATCTGTTCCTTTGTGTCGGTAAATATGGTGTTAGATTTTTCCAGGTTTCTGATATAGATAAAGAGTATAAATTCCGTGAATATAGGTTGGCTCGAATCATCTCAACGGTTTTGATGGCTCTGTTATCTGTTGGATACTTTTGTGTTAAATCAATGCAAGGTGATAATGCATTTGACAAGTACAAAATCATCTTTTGGGTTTGCCTGCTGAAGGTGCCAGATGCATTTGAAGATGTGTACTTTGGAGAGTATCAGAAGAATAATCGATTAGA
Source organism: uncultured Lachnospiraceae bacterium (assembly GCA_902760415.1). Lineage (GTDB taxonomy): Bacteria > Bacillota > Clostridia > Lachnospirales > Lachnospiraceae > Eubacterium_Q. Next base: position 2,826 of record CACWGK010000008.1, on the reverse strand, counting down.
TATTGCATCGAAAATGTGGGGTACAAGATATATTTCAACGATTATCCTCATGATAGTATTAATCGTTGTGACTAAGAATCTGTATCTTACAGTGGTTGTATCAACGATATTTACATTTGCTGTAATGATACTCTTTATATTCTTAACAAAGGAATATGTATCCGAATATGAACGACCAAGAGTGGGACGTGTCTTTAAGCAGCTGCTTGTGACACTACCACTTGCTTTAGGTGCATTTCTGACCTTATATATAGGATGGGCTCCAAGAGATGCAATCGATATGATACTCAAAGACGAAACTATTCAGGCAATTTACAACTATTTATCTATGCCAGTATTCGTCGTTCAAATGATGGTGACATTTATCTTCAATCCGAGAATCTACCATATCTCATGTCTTTGGAATGATAGAAAGATATCGGATTACATGAAGGAAACTATGAAGCAGGTCGCATTTGTGGTAGCAATTACGCTTATATGTATAGCTGGCGCAGCAGTACTTGGTGTACCAGTACTTTCAATGCTCTTCAACGTAGATTTAAAGCCATACAAGCTTGACCTTTTAATCATGCTTGTGGGCAGCGGCTGCCTCGGCATGGCAACACTTCTCGGAAATCTACTGACAGTAATGCGTTATCAAAATGCAATTTTAGTTGGTTACGTTATCGTGTCAGTAATATCATTTTTCTTCATGGGAAGAGCTGTGATGCTTTACAATGTACGCGGTGCAGTTGTGTTCTATGTTGCGATACTATTCCTGCTAAGTCTGATCTTTGCATTTGAGTTTGCGTACGGAGTTCTAAAAGCACGCAAAACAGCACCAGCAACAGGTGTAAAATAAGAAGACTTGAAACAAATGAATTAATATATTATGATATATAGATGGGTAATTCCGTATGTTATCCTGAACTAAAGGTTCAGGTGCTTATATATGAAAAGGGGTAATACATGGACGGTTACGAAGGACAGCACACACAGGATATCAACATCGAAAGAGAGTTCACTATAGAAGTATCAGACATAATCGCTGATGTATATGAGGCACTCTCCGAGAAGGGATATAATCCTGTAAATCAGATTGTTGGATATATAATGAGCGGAGATCCAACATACATCACAAGCTACAAGGGTGCTCGTAGTCTTATCATGAAGGCTGAACGTGACGAGATACTCGAGCTTTTGATGGAAAATTACATAGACACCAGACTTAAGAAGAGAGATTAATGATATGAGAGTAATGGGACTTGACTATGGCGATAAGACTGTCGGCGTAGCTATTTCTGATGAGCTTCTTATTACTGCACAGCCAATCGAGACGGTGGAACGTGAGCGTACGAACAAGCTGAGAAAAACATATCAGAGAATCGAAGCGCTTATAGCTGAGTACGAAGTAGAAAAGATAGTATTAGGTAGACCTCTCAACATGAACGGAACAGAGGGTGACAGAGTAGAGCTTACAGAAGCATTTGCAGAAGAATTATCACGTCGTACAGGACTCGAGATAATCTGGATGGATGAACGACTTACAACTGTCGAGGCCAATCGTATCCTCGAAGAGACAGGAGTCGCACACAGCGCGCGCAAAGAACATATCGACAAAATGGCAGCAGCAATCATTCTCCAAACCTACCTCGACATCCAACAATAAGAAAAGAACGGAACAGAACAGATTGAATATGGAAAATGGAAATAAGAACGAGACTGTTAAGATTATCCCTTTAGGTGGTCTTGAACAGATTGGAATGAATATAACAGCAATTGAATATGGCGATGATATTATAGTGATAGACGGCGGACTAGCATTTCCGGATGATGATATGCTGGGCGTCGATCTTGTCATTCCTGATATCACTTACCTAAAAGAAAATCACGACAAGATTCGCGGAATGGTTGTAACCCATGGCCACGAGGATCATATAGGTGCGATTCCTTACATCGAGAAGGAAATCAACATTCCTATATATACAACGAAGCTCACCATGGGGCTTATCGATTATAAGCTGACGGAGCACGGCCTCCTCGACAATATTCGTCGAAAGGTTGTAACCTACGGCCAGATAATCAATCTCGGAATCTTCCGAATTGAGTTTATTAGAACAAATCACAGCATCGCGGATTCATGCGCACTTGCTATCTATACACCAGCCGGAATCATCGTGCACACAGGAGATTTCAAGGTAGACTTTACTCCAGTCTTCGGCGGCGTAATCGATCTTCAGAGATTCGGCGAGCTGGGCAAGAAGGGTGTACTTGCGCTTATGGCTGATTCGACAAATGTTGAACGTCCTGGCTACACTCCTTCAGAGAAAAATGTTGGAAAAACATTTGATCATATATTCGACGATAATCGAGATCATAGACTGATAATCGCGACATTTGCATCAAACGTCGACCGAGTTCAGCAGATCATTAACTCGGCCTATAAGTATGGACGTAAGGTTGTAGTCGATGGACGTAGTATGGTAAATGTTATAAACATAGCGTCCGAACTTGGCTACATTCAAATACCAGAAAATACGCTTATCGATATCGATGAAGCGAAGAATTATCCAAATGAGAAGCTGGTTTACATAACAACGGGTAGCCAGGGAGAGAATATGGCAGTTCTTGCGCGTATCGCGAACTCCGTTCATGCTAAGATATCTCTTATCCCGGGGGACGTAGTAATATTCTCATCCAGTCCAATACCTGGAAATGAGAAGTCAGTATATCGCGTAATGAACGAGCTCGAGCAGAAGGGTGCACGCGTTATCTACCACGATACACATGTATCAGGCCATGCATGTCAGGAAGAGCTTAAACTCATATACGCGTTGACAAAACCTA
>CACWGK010000007.1 GCA_902760415.1 uncultured Lachnospiraceae bacterium | reverse complement strand
AGAACAAGCAGAAATGTATGCCAGAAGCAAACAAAATCAAGCAAGATAAAAGATGAAAGGCAGACGAAACAAACAAAACAAGCATAAGTGTATGCCGGAAGCTAACAAAAGCAAGCAAGATAAAAGAGGAAAGGCAGAAAGACAAGTGAAAAAGCAAGCAATAGTTTACATAAGCATTTTACAGAAAACTGAATTAGATATTACCCACTAGTTTTTAGGTTAATTGGTAAATCCAGGGTTGAAAAAACAAATCAAAGAAGGTATTATATTAGGGCAGAATGTTTAGCCGGCTGCTACCGGCATTCATCAATATATTTTCTTAGGAGGATTTATAAAATGGCAGTAAAAGTAGCGATTAATGGATTTGGACGTATCGGACGTCTTGCATTCAGACAGATGTTTGGTGCTGAGGGATATGAGGTAGTTGCTATCAACGATCTTACAAAGCCTTCAATGCTTGCTCATCTTCTGAAGTATGATACAGCACAGGGCGGATACGCTGGAAAGATCGGTGAGAATCTTCACACAGTTACAGCTGATGATGAGGCTGGAACAATTACTGTTGATGGTAAGACACTTCAGATTTATGCTAAGGCAGACGCTAAGGAACTTCCATGGGGAAAGATCGGTGTAGACGTAGTACTTGAGTGTACAGGTTTCTACTGCTCAAAGGAAAAGTCACAGGCTCATATCGATGCTGGTGCTAAGAAGGTTGTTATCTCAGCTCCTGCTGGAAATGATCTTAAGACAATCGTATTCTCAGTTAACAATGATACACTTACAGCTGATGATCAGATCATCTCAGCTGCTTCATGTACAACAAACTGTCTTGCACCTATGGCTAAGGCACTTAACGACTATGCTCCAATCCAGAGCGGTATCATGAGCACAATTCATGCTTACACAGGTGATCAGATGATCCTTGACGGACCACACAGAAAGGGTGACCTTAGAAGAGCAAGAGCTGGTGCCGCTAACATCGTACCTAACTCAACAGGTGCTGCAAAGGCTATCGGTCTTGTTATCCCAGAGCTTAACGGAAAGCTTATCGGATCAGCTCAGAGAGTTCCTGTACCAACAGGTTCAACAACAATCCTTACAGCTGTAGTTAAGGGTGCTGACGTAACAGTTGATGGCATCAATGCTGCAATGAAGGCTGCTGCAAGCGAGAGCTTCGGTTACAACGAGGATCCAATCGTATCTTCAGACGTTATCGGTATGAAGTTCGGTTCACTCTTCGATGCTACACAGACTATGGTATCTAAGATCGCTGATGACCTTTATGAGGTTCAGGTAGTATCATGGTATGATAATGAGAATTCTTACACATCACAGATGGTTAGAACAATCAAGTACTTCGCAGAGCTTGCATAATAGAGTCGATTATATAATTAGTCGAGTATTCTAGCGGCTTTTTAAGAAGACCTAAGAATTGGGTCCGACTTTATATGAAGTCGGACCCATTTTTTCTTCTAAGAAATTATAAATCAGAAAATTAGGTCGAGAGCTATGCTCATCGGCTATAAAATACTCAAATGAAAAAAATTACTAGGAGGTAATAAAATGTCACTTAATAAGAAATCAGTTGACGATATTAACGTAAAGGGACAGCGCGTACTCGTAAGATGTGACTTCAACGTACCACTTAAGGACGGAAAGATCACAGATGAGAACAGACTTGTAGCTGCACTCCCAACAATCAAGAAGCTTATCGCTGATGGCGGTAAGATCATCCTTTGCTCACACCTTGGAAAGGTTAAGACAGAAGAGGATAAAAAGACAAAGACACTTGCTCCTGTAGCAGTTCGTCTTTCAGAGCTTCTTGGACAGGAAGTTAAGTTCGTACCAAATCCAGAAGTAGTTGGACCAAACGTTGTTGAGGCTGTAAATGCTATGAACGACGGCGAAGTTATCCTTCTTGAGAACACAAGATTCCGTGCAGAAGAGACAAAGAATGGTGAGGCATTCTCAAAGGATCTTGCTTCACTTGCAGACGTATTTGTAAATGATGCATTTGGTACAGCTCATAGAGCTCACTGCTCAAATGTTGGTGTTACAAAGTATGTTGATACAGCAGTAGTTGGATACCTTATGCAGAAGGAAATCGATTTCCTTGGAAATGCAGTAGAGAATCCAGTACGTCCATTCGTTGCTATCCTTGGTGGTGCTAAGGTTGCTGATAAGCTTAATGTTATCTCAAACCTTCTTGAGAAGTGCGATACACTTATCATTGGTGGTGGTATGGCATATACATTCCTTAAGGCACAGGGTAAGGAAGTTGGTAAGTCACTCGTTGATGATAGCAAGATTGATTACTGTAAGGAAATGCTTGCAAAGGCAGATTCACTTGGTAAGAAGCTTCTCCTTCCTGTAGATACAGTAGTAGCTGATGGTTTCCCTGATCCAATCGATGGACCAATCGAAGTTCAGACAGTTTCTTCAGATTCAATCCCAGCTGACAAGGAAGGTCTTGATATCGGCGAGAAGACGAGAGCACTCTTCGCAGATGCTGCTAAGACAGCTAAGACAGTTGTTTGGAATGGACCTATGGGTGTATTCGAGAACCCAACACTTGCTGCAGGTACAATCGCAGTAGCTCAGGCACTTGCTGAGACAGATGCTACAACAATCATCGGTGGTGGTGATTCAGCAGCAGCTTGTAACCAGCTTGGATTTGGTGACAAGATGAGCCACATCTCAACAGGTGGTGGTGCATCACTTGAGTTCCTTGAGGGTAAGGAGCTTCCAGGCGTAGCAGCAGCTAACGATAAATAAGGAGAGAATAGAAATGGCAAGAAAGAAGATTATTGCAGGAAACTGGAAGATGAACATGACTCCTTCACAGGCTGTAGCACTTGTTGCAGAGCTGAAGGACCTTGTAGTAAATGATGCAGTAGATGTAGTTTACTGTGTTCCAGCTATCGACATCGTTCCTGTTGTTGAGGCTGTAAAGGGTACTAACGTAGAAGTTGGTGCTGAGAATATGTACTTCGAAGATAAGGGTGCTTACACAGGCGAGATTTCAGCAGAGATGCTTGTAGATGCTGGTGTTAAGTATGTTATCATCGGTCATTCAGAGAGAAGAGATTACTTCAAGGAGTGTGACTGCACACTTAATAAGAAGGTTAAGAAGGCTATCGAAGCTGGTCTTACACCAATCCTTTGCTGTGGCGAGAGCTTAGAGCAGAGAGAGATGGGCGTAACAATGGATTGGATCAGACTTCAGATTAAGTCAGACCTTCAGGGCGTTGCAGCTGATGATGTAAAGAACATGGTTATCGCTTACGAGCCAATCTGGGCTATCGGTACTGGTAAGACTGCTACAACTGAGCAGGCTCAGGAAGTATGTAAGGGAATCAGAGATTGCATCGCTGAGATCTATGATGCAGCGACAGCTGATGCTGTACGTATTCAGTACGGTGGTTCAGTTAACGCTGGTAACGCAGCTGAGCTCTTTGCACAGCCTGATATCGATGGTGGTCTTGTTGGTGGAGCTTCACTCAAGGCTGACTTCGGTAAGATCGTTAACTACTAAAAAAGGCCAACGGGGGCGGTTCTCCCTGGCAGATAATAAGGCGTGTCACTAACTAAGTGACACGCCTTTTATGTTGGGAATAGAATTATTATAAAGTTTTAGTATGGCCAGGTAATGGTAAGGTAACCTGATGAGTTGAAGTAGTACCATGTACCATTGATTTTTGACCATTCATCCTTTGGATACCATCCGCTGGTGTCCATGTAGTACCAGCCTTTTGAATTTAGTCCCCCATGAACCTGTTGGTCCGATTGGCTTAACTCCGTAACCACTCTGGGCACTGTCAATTAGATCTAATGTTTCATTCTTATCGAGAATGTAGCCTTCTGCTGTAAATATATATCCGGTTCCGTCTATTGTGACCTCACCAACTGGAGTAGTCCCGTCAGCGTAGTAGTAATACCAACGTCCATCCTTTTCTTCCCATCCAGTTTCCTTGGCGTGAACTATAGAAGTAGATGATAAAAGAAGACTGATGCACATGGCTATAATACATGCTTTTTTGAAATATGTTTTTATCATTTAGTCACCTCTGATCTAGCTTTTTTGATATGTCTTATCATGTAGATATTCTATAAAATAATTATACCGCACACATGGAGAGAGTAACAATCAATTATTGCATTTTACCAAGTGAGTTGCTATACTTACTGTGTTGTGTGAAAGCACAAAAAATCACAAAATCCAATATAGAAGGGAAGGTTTTAGTATGAAGAAATTTCTAGAAGAGTTTAAAGAGTTCGCCCTTAAGGGAAATGTAATGGACATGGCAATCGGTGTTATCATCGGTGGTGCTTTTACAGCTATTGTAACAGCATTTACAGATGACTTCATTACACCAGTAATTAGCATCTTTGGTGGTACAGAGTTTGGAGGAAAGATTCCTCTTCCAGGACCAGAAGGAAATGCTATCCTTTGGGGAGATTTCGTATCTGCAGTAGTTAACTTCATTATTGTTGCATTAATTTTATTCCTTATGCTCAAGGGCATGAATAAGCTTATGAATCTTCGTAAGAAGGAAGAAGAAGCTGAGGAAGAGAAGGAAGCTGAGCCAACAAAGGAAGAGTTACTTCTTACAGAAATTAGAGATATTCTTAAGAATAAATAAGTTATATAATTCTTGTTTATAAAATATTTAAAAAAGCTACTTGCATAATGATGACTACTATGTTATTATCACTAAGTATGATTTTTTGGAGGAGAAACTTATGAAAATCGCACTTACTATAGCATTAATAGTTGTTGCAGTAGCACTTGCAATTATAGTTCTTAGCCAGGAGGGTAAGGAACAGGGCTTCACAGGTAGTTTTACAGGAGCTGTTGATACTTACTGGGGAAAGAATAAGAAGCATTCAAGAGAAGCTCGTATTCAGAGAGCAACAGCAATTCTTGGAGCTTTGTTTATTATATTAGCTGCTTTACTTAGTTCAAAGTGGGTATAAGCTGATATACTGGATTGTGATATGAAGAGGGTGCTTACTTCTTGTAGGCACCCCTTTTGTTATTATGGGTGATTATTATGGAATATACAGAAAAAGAAAATGAAATATATGAGTCCTTCAAAGAACTGATGTCGAAGAACGATTATCGACCTCTTAAGTTCAAGGAACTCTGTTATATGTATGAAGTGGATACAGAAGAGAAGAAAGCTGCATTTCTTGATTATTTAAATAAGCTGTGCGATGATGTGCTGCTTATTAAGACGAAGAATAATCGTTATATGCTTCCGCCGAAGGATATGCTGACTGGTACATTTAGCAGTACTCGTCGCGGATTCGGTTTTGTAACCGTTGAGGGATATGAGGAGGATTTCTTTGTATCTGCAAAGGATTCGCTAAATGCATTTCATGGCGATAAGGTTCTGATCAGCGTTATAAAGGGTTCCAGAGGCCCTAGAAAGGAAGCTAGAATCATAAGGATTCTTTCTAGAAATACTTCGGAACTTATCGGTGTATATCAGCAGTGCGAAGGATACGGTTTTGTAATCCCAAACAATAAGAAGATTGCGGATGATATATATATTCCAAAGCACAGCGCGTCAAATGCTGTCTCTGGAAGTGTAGTTATAGTAACTCTTGAAGACTTTGGTGATGATAAGAAGTCGCCTACAGGTCATGTTTCAGAGGTGCTTGGTCATGTGGATGATCCAAGAACTGATATTCTTCAGGTTGTGAGAACATACGGAATCCCTGTTGAGTTTCCTGATGATGTAGAGAATCAGTTAAATGATATTCCAGACGAGGTTTCTGAAGAAGAAAAGGTAGGCAGACGTGATTTCCGTCAGCTCGATACTGTTACTATAGATGGAGAAGATGCGAAGGATCTTGATGATGCTATATCGCTGTCCTTCGAAAATGGTTTATATCATTTAGGTGTCCATATTGCTGATGTATCAAACTATGTTCGCGAGGGCTCGCCACTTGATAAGGAAGCTTTAAAGCGTGGTACAAGTAATTACCTTGTTGACAGCGTTATCCCAATGCTTCCTCATAAGCTTTCAAATGGTATCTGTTCGCTTAATCATGATGTGGATAGGCTATGTCTGTCATGCATGATGGATATTGATGAGACCGGTAAGGTTGTGAATCATGAGATAGTAGAGGGTCTCATAAATGTTAATGAGCGCATGAACTATACAGATGTCGCAACGATACTTACGGGTGAGGCATCGTCTCCAGAGGTGGTAGAAGAAGATCCTTCGAGAAGCTACGAAGCTCTTATGAAGAGATATGACTACCTAGTACCTATGTTCCGTCTGATGCTCGAGCTTTCTGAGATCATAAGGTCCGCCAGAGAGAAGAGAGGTTCCATCGATTTTGACGTGGCAGAGACTAAGATTATCGTAAATGAAGAAGGCGTACCTGTAGATATCCATCCTTATGATAGAAACTGCGCTACCAAGATAATAGAAGATTTTATGCTTATGGCAAATGAGACTGTCGCCGAGGAGTACTTCTGGGCAGATATCCCATTTGAATATAGAATACATGAGACTCCGCTTCCTGAGAAGGTTGACGTTCTTAGAGAAGCGATGCGGAGTTTTAAGAAGTATTTCAAGGTTAGTCGAGATAAGATACATCCAAAGGAATATCAGAAGCTTTTGGAATCCATAAAGGATGAACCTTACGAGGCTCTGCTTACGAAGATGACACTTCGTTCGATGCAACAGGCTAGATATTCGACAGAATGTATAGGTCACTTTGGACTAGCTTGTAAGTATTATTGCCATTTTACTTCTCCGATAAGAAGATATCCTGATCTTCAGATTCATAGGATTATAAAGGAGAATCTTCACGGTGAGCTTACAGGTGGACGTATCAAACATTATTCGAAGCTTCTTCCGAAGGTGTCAGAGGATAACTCTATGAAGGAACGCCGTGCGGTTGATGCTGAACGTGATGTTGTAAAGCTGAAGCAGATTGAGTATATGTCGCAGCATATTGGAGAGACATTTGTGGGAGTTATCTCTGGTTTTACGAATCAGACTATATTTGTGGAACTTCCTAATACCGTAGAAGGTGGCGTAAGAGTTGCTGATCTGACGGATGAATATTATACATACTATGAAGATAAGTTTGAAATGGTAGGTAAGACAACGGGTAAGGTTATGAAGCTTGGTGATGAATGTCATGTGAAGCTTGTACGCTGTGATAAAGTAGACCGAGTCATAGATTTTGAGTTTATCTAATGTATATTTAAATGAGGTTTTTGAAAGGACGAGTGAGTTGATATGGCTAAAGAAAAGGGCACCAGGCTCATTGCTAACAATAAAAAGGCTTATCATGATTTCTTTATAGATGATACATTTGAAGCTGGTATAGAACTTGCCGGAACAGAAGTTAAGTCTCTGAGACAGGGCAATTGCAGCATCAAGGAATCATATGTAACCATTGATAATGGCCAGGTTTATATCAATAAGATGCACATCAATCCTTATGAGAAAGGAAATATCTTTAATAAGGATCCCCTTCGTAAGAGGAAACTGCTTCTCCATAAGTTTGAGATTAATAAGCTTATTGGAAGAACTAAGGATAAAGGTGTAACTATAGTTCCGCTTAAGGTTTACTTTAGTGGAAGTCTTGTAAAGGTTGAGATTGGACTGGCACGTGGTAAGAAACTCTATGATAAGAGACATGACCTTGCTAAGAAGGATCAAGAAAGAGAAGCAAGACGAGATTTTAAGGTAAATCTTCGAGATTAGTACTTTTGAAGAAAAGCCTTGAACTAAAAAGAAGAAAAGCCTTATACTAAAAAGACTCTTGTTTTCTTGAGTTATATGGTTTATTATTATGCGTGGTCTGTGATGGACTACAATAAGCTTTGTTAGAGGTGACTGAAATGAGTCAGGAAAAAGTAGATAAGTATAAAGAGGAAAAAAAGAACCGTAAGAAGACTATGAAGATCAATAAGGTCAAGAAGCTTGGCGCTGTTCTCTTAGCTTCTCTCGGTGTTGGTGCTATCATCGGCATTCCTCTTGGTAAAGGATTATATAATTATCAGAAGAAGCAGGCTGAAAAGCACAGAACTATAGCTGCATCAGAATATGCAAATTGGTTTGAAGCTAAGTGGAATAAGGATTACTATGATATAGGTGCTAACCAGGATCTTCAGAAAATGTTAGATGAGTTCAATAGTGCAACAGCTACAGATAGTGCATCAGATACAGATGCTGAGTAATCTTAACTGCTTATAAACAACTTAAAAAACCAGGGGTAGTACTGGTTTCGACGGGGGTTTAGAAATTATGGCAGCCATCCGAGGTGGGTGACCTCGTAAAAACATCTAAAAAAATAAACGCTGACAATAGATTAGCACTCGCTGCCTAATGGCAGCTATCAGCCTCGCGTCGTCCGTTGCGTGAGAGTCTGGTATCGAACAGACGGAGCACTTCCTTGCCGAAGCTTGTAGGCTCGGGAAGAATTACAAGCTACTGAAATCATAAGTCTGTGAGTGGACGTGTGGTAGAGGGAATGTTAAAACACTTACTGTGATGGGAGATACTGTAATGGAAGAGCTTTCGGACGCGGGTTCGATTCCCGCCTGCTCCAACAAAAAACCGCGTAAGCGGTTTTTTTTGTTGGGCAGGCGCAGAATCGAACGTGAGGACCTCACTTCAAATGAAGTTATAATAAAAAATGCGCCAAAAATGTGATTAATACTTGGTGAAAAACTACCGTTAAATATGCTATAATTCAGCTATGGAAAAGATAGTAGAGTTAGTGCCAAATGATAGAATAAAAGACTTTGATTTAGTGCCTAAGGTTTTTGAGGGGAAGAAAGTCTGTATGTTTGATATAGAGACTACAGGGCTTTCGCCGGAGTACTCATTTACTTATATAATCGGTTTAAATCTTTATATAGATGGTGAGTGGCAGATCATTCAGCTATTCAATGATGATGGAAAATCTGAACCGGAAATGATAAAAACCTTTGGTGAGATGATTAAGGACTACGACATATTGGTCGAGTTTAATGGAGACCGTTTTGATATACCTTATATCCGTAAGCGTATTCAGATGATTAAGCGTAAGCTTGGCATAGAGCTGGAGGATGTGTTCAGCGGTGTAGTATCCTTTGACCTTATGAAATGTATCAAACCCTATAAGTTTGCGCTAGGACTTCCTAATATAAAGCAGAAGACTATAGAAAAATATCTTGGTATAGACCGTGTCGATATGTATAATGGCGGTCAGCTGATCGAGGTTTATCTTGAGTATCTTGCTATGAAGAATGAGAAGAATCGCGAGCTCGTCTTAAGACACAATAGGGATGATATGGAAGGAATGCTTTATCTTGGAGCAGTTCTGGGTATAGATTCCATTTCTAAGGGACGGTTTAGTGATGTTAAGTATAATGTTACAAATAGTAACGATAAGTTGATGCTAGAGGTGGAGGCTCATCTCGATAATCCACTTATAAGACCTGTATTCGCAAGCTGTAGTGGGTGTAGTGTAGATGCTGAGAAGGATAGAATGAAGGTAAGTCTTCCAATCTTTGTTGGAACTCTGAATTACTATTTTGGCACTAAACAGACAGATGGATATGACACCAAAGAAGGATATTTCGTACCCGTATTTAAGGGTTATGAAGGTAAAAATGCGGTCTATAAAGAAAGTGCCAGAGATCGAAGTGGATTTATTATGTTAGATGACCAATTTTTGGGCAATAATCAGTTAATTTATGACTACATTTCTTACGTAATTTGTGGTATAATGCATAGTACAATGAAGTAAAATTATATGTTGAAAGTAACATAAAATATGTTATAATCAATGTGTGCGTGCTAGGCGGACCATTAGAATATTTATTGGAGGGTGAGACGACTATGATGCAACCTACAGACATAAGATCACATAATTTTGGAAAAGGACTTTTTGGTTATAAGAAAACAGACGTAGATCAGTATGTTGATACTGTATATAGAGCATACGATGAGCTCTTTACAGAGAATAAGAAGCTCAGAGATGAGAAGGAAGCTTTAGTTAAGGAATTAAATGTACTAAAGTATGAAATGGAGAAGCAGTCTTCTGGTGATTCTAAGGCAGATGAGCCTAAGAAGGAAGAAAAGGTTGAAGAGAAGAAGGCTGATGTTAAGGTTGATGATCCATTTGATGATGTATTCACAGATACATCAAGCGAAGGAAAGATAAAGATGACATCTAAGAAGGATGAAGAGGAGTCAGCTACTTCTAAGTTCTTCCAGAACGATTCAGCAGACGATGTCTTCGGCGATGGCGATGATGTATTCGTTGGAGAGATTGAGGAAGCTAGAAAGCCTAATAAGGTAATGATCGGTGATGGCGAGGAAGAGTCAGACGACTTCGAGTTCCTGTAAATCGATATATTGATTCATAGAATTATGATGAGTGCTGCAAGGTACATTGTAGCACTCTTTCATTTTAGGGGTAGATTATGATAGCTTACGTAAATGGTATCCTAAGTGAAGTTACTACCGGAAGTGTTGTTGTAGAATCTGGGGGTATAGGATATGAGATACTTACTTATTCGGATGTGATTCGAAGGCTGCCTTCTCTAGGTAGTGAGGTGAAGATCATCACATATATGGAAGTCAAGGAAGATGATATCAGACTCTTTGGATTCCTAAGCTCATATGAGAAGACTTTATTTAAGCAGCTTATATCGGTAAATGGCGTCGGACCTAAGGGCACTCTTTCAATACTTGATGAACTTGGTACCGATAATCTAGCTGCTGCTATTATGTCAAATGATTATAAGACAATTAGCAAGGCCAACGGTATCGGACCTAAGACAGCGCAGAAGGTAATCTTAGAGCTTCGTGATAAGATAAGCCTTGAAGGTACAATCTTTGAAGGAACGTCTGGAGATGCTCAGTCGGAGGATTCTTCTTCAAGTATATCTGAAGCTGCTGAGGCATTATGCTCACTTGGTTACTCTAACACTGCAGCGCTTAAGGCTATCAGAAAGGTTGAAGGAGCAGAAGAGATGACGGTTGAACAACTCATCGTTTCGGCACTTAAGTTTATATAGGTTTAAAGCATGAGGGATAGTATTATTACAACTGAATCAAAGCTTGAGGAAGAAACACTTGAGAGAAGTCTTCGTCCACGTTCTTTGCAGGAATATATCGGTCAGGATAAGGTAAAGAAGAATCTTCAGGTATTTATCGAAGCTGCTAAGAAACGTAAGGAACCACTTGATCACGTACTTCTGTATGGACCTCCTGGACTAGGAAAGACAACTCTTGCTACTATCGTAGCTGAGGAGATGGGAGTAAATATCAAGATAACATCTGGACCTGCTATAGAGAAGCCGGGTGAACTGGCAGCTATACTTAGTCAGCTGTCTCCAAATGATGTTCTCTTCATTGATGAGGTTCATAGACTTAGTAAACAGGTAGAAGAAGTCCTGTATCCAGCTATGGAGGACTTTGTTATAGATATAATTATCGGTAAGGGAGAACAGTCCAAGTCTATAAGACTTGACCTTCCTAGATTTACTCTTATAGGAGCTACTACACGAGCTGGTATGTTATCCGCTCCACTTCGTGATAGATTTGGAGTAGTTAATCGACTCGATCTATATTCGGTAGTCGACCTGATGAGTATTGTTGTAAGATCCGCCAAGGTTCTTGGAGTCGAGGTAGATGAAGAAGGAGCTCTTGAGATAGCTAAGAGATCACGAGGTACACCACGACTAGCGAATAGACTCCTTAAGAGAGTTAGAGATTTTGCTGAGGTTGAACATCAAGGTAAAATTGATTATAATGTCGCTAAAAGTGCCCTTGATAAGCTAGATGTAGATAGCTTTGGACTCGATGATACAGATAGAAATATTCTTATGACTATCATCAATAATTTCGGTGGTGGTCCTGTAGGACTTGAAGTTCTTGCTGCAGCTATTGGCGAGGATTCAGGAACTATAGAGGATGTATATGAGCCATACCTTATTAAGAACGGACTCATTAATCGTACTCCAAGAGGTCGTGTGGCTACTGAGAAGGCATATAAACATTTAAAACTTGATTATTTACTTAGTTAAAGAGGTGCAATATGGGACAGAAGAAAACAGATATTCCTGTAGTTATAAATAATAAGGTTTATACACTTAGCGGATTCGAAGGTGAAGAATATCTTCAGAATGTCGCAACATATATAAATGGTAAGATAGCAGAGTGTAAGACTTCTGAAGAATACCGTAGAATGAATATAGAATATCAAGGTATTCTGCTTGCACTCAATATTGCTGATGATTATTTCAAGGCTAAGGCAAAGGCTGATGAAACCGCTGGAGATAATTCGGATAAGGAACAGCAGTTATATGAACTTAGACATGAGGTTATCGAATCACAGATTAAGCACGAGGCTGCGCTTAAGCTGGTAGAAGAATATAAGGAACAGGTAAATGCTCTGCAGAAGAAGCTGGTTCAGCTTGAAGCAGAGAAAGAGAAGAAGTGATAGATAAGATGCTTAAAAGACCAGAAATACTTGCCCCGTGTGGTAATATGTCATCCCTGAAGGCTGCTATAGCAGCCGGTGCGGATGCCTGTTATCTAGCGGGGGCTTCTTTTGGGGCAAGAGCCTATGCTGATAATTTCAGTTCGGAGGAACTGGTAGCAGCTATAGATCTTGCTCATCTTTATGGTGTGAAGATTTATCTTACCTGTAATACGCTTATTAAGAACTCTGAGCTTCGCGGAGTGTATGATATGCTTGTTCCACTATATGAAGCTGGTTTAGATGCTGTATTGATTCAGGACTTTGGCATAATGAGGCTTGTTCGCGATTCATTTCCGGGCCTAGATATTCATACGAGTACGCAGATGAATATTCTGACTCCTGAAGGTGCCCTTCTTGCTAAGAGTATGGGAGCGTCCCGCGTAGTAGCTGCGAGAGAAATGAATATAGAAGAGATAGCTCGCATCAAGGAGATTGCTGGTGTCGAGGTGGAGGCTTTTGTTCACGGAGCCATGTGTCTATGTTATAGTGGCAGATGCCTCATGAGTTCTATGATGGGTGGCAGAAGTGGAAATCGCGGAAGATGCGCTCAGCCTTGCAGACAGAAGTATAATGGTGAGTATCTGATGTCTATGAGAGATCTTTGCTCACTTAAGTTTATTCCGGAAATGGTTGACGCAGGAATTGACAGTCTCAAGATAGAAGGACGCATGAAAAATGAATACTACACCGCGGCCACAGTCGAAGCGTATAGAACTCTCGTCGATGAATATATAGATGGCAAGTTTTCACCTGATAGAGTAGAGTACTTTACTTCGAGACTTCTTGATACATTTAACCGAGGTGGTTTCTCTTCTGGCTATATGAACAGAACTCCTCAGCGTACAGAGTCTAAGTGGGATGAGGAGCTGATTGACAGCAGTATGCCAGGTAGACGCGGCGTTAAGATGGGTACTGTGGATAAGATATCTGGTGGAAAGATAAGCTTTAATCTTCTGAAATCTATGGAGAGACAGGATGAACTCCTTATCGATGTTCAGGAACCAATCTCTATAACCTCAAATATTAAGGCTGATGCTGATGAATATATAACACTTAATGCACCTGAAACCAAGAGGATTAAGAAGGGTGCGTGTATATATCGTACCAGATCTAAAGAATTGGTTGATTATTTTGATGAGCTTCTATCAGAAGATAAGAAGCTTTGCGTAGACATTAAGGTCGAAGCTAAGATAGGAAAGAAACTGTCTATTACTATATCAAGAGATGATATAAGTGTTACAGAAGAGGGCGAGGTTGTAAGTGAGGCTGCTAAACGTCCGATAGATGAAGCAACCATTCGTTCTAAAGTATCCGGACTTGGTAATACAAGATTTGAACTGGGGAACCTCGATGTTGTACTAGATGATAATGCATTTATCCGTATAGGTGATATAAGTAATCTGAGGCGTCAGGCTATCCAGTCGATGGAAGACGCAATCTGTAGCAAGTATCATAGAGATATAGATAATATAAATGATATTTCAAAGGTTTCGGGATATAAGGAGTATACTAAGGAAAGAGTTATAAGAATTCCTTTAGATAAAAATAGCCTAGTTTATTCATTTTCATATCCGAATCAGCTGGATGTATTTCTTAGAAAGAATCCGCAGGAACTAGGTACTGTATCTGGCAATGTAATAATCATTCTGGATTCAGGGCTTGGCGGATATACTTATGATGATTTAAGAAAATCTATTGATAGATTAGAAGACTTTAAGAAGGATCATAAGAATGTTAGAATCTTCCTTGGTCTTCCGTACATAGATAGAGAGAATGAGTGGCTTCTCGGTTTACATAACTCATTTGCTAGAAATGAATCTTATTATCTGAGTTCTGTTGAAGGTCTCTATATTCGTTCTATCGATTCGCTTGCTCTGTCGGCTAGGCTTTTTAAGGATAAGGACTTTATACTCGCAAATTCACTATACATGTATAATGATATATCCGCTCCGTATATTGCTGATATACTTAAAGCTGAATTAGATTTTATAGGCAAGATTACCGTAGAAGCGTCTCTCGAACTAAGCCTTCGCGAGATTGGCGGAATTGATTATAAGACTGAATGCATTATGATGACCTATGGCAAGATAGCTCTTATGGTCACAGCGGGTCTTAGGGATACTGATGGAATACTTGAGGATTCTAAGGGACGCTGCGTAAATGTTATTAGAGCAGAGGAGCTCGGTTATAACGTAGTACTTAATGATTATCCTCTAAGTCTTCAGGATTATGATGAGCTTAGAGAATCCTATAATAAACTAAAGTTTGTTTACTTTTCGGATGAGACACCTGAAGAGGTCTTAGATGTGATCAGTGGGCAGGCTTCCTATTATAAAAAGAAGAGATATACTCTTGGACATATAGAGAAAGGTATATAGTATAAAGATATGGCTAATCTTATATGCAAGACATCTAAATATCTGGTTCTGGTCTTTATGGCTTTATATACGATAAAGTGCTATACGTACTTTACGGCCAAGGATAGAGAGAAGAGAAATAGTAATCTGAATAAGCAGATATTCTATATCTTTATGATTCATTTTCTGTGTCACATAATGCTATTCATCAATAAAGAAGATGTTACGGTTCTGATATATTATGTGGTCGAGATAATTATCGCGATTCTCTATATAGTTCTCTTCAGAATATTCTATAAGAACTCGTCGAAGCTTATGACCAATAATGTAGCTTTCCTAATGCTGATAGGCTACACGGTTCTTCTGAGGCTTAGTCCGAAGCTTGCGGTAAGACAGTTTATTCTGGCAAGTATCGGTCTTGGTGTTACGATATTTATACCATTTATACTTGGTAAGTTTAGAAATTTGAAGGACAGGTATATCCTGTTCGGAATCTTTGGTATTCTCCTATTATTATCTGTATTTCTTCCTGGAGTTGGTAAAGTCGTTAACGGCTCAAGGAACTGGATAGATCTTAAGTTTATATCACTTCAGCCTATGGAGTTTGTAAAGATAATCTTCATTTTCTTTGTGGCGAGCTCCCTGGTGAAGCTGAGTACTCTAAAAGAACTTATCATAAATGCAGCTATCTCGGCAGGCTTTATGTTGGTTCTTGTTCTTGAAAAAGACTTTGGTGCGGTTATGCTTTTCTATGTTGTATACTTCTCCATGGTCTATCTGGCTACATCCAGAGCTATATTCCCGATACTCGGACTCATATTTATGGTGGCTGCCTGCGCGCTGGGCTACATGCTCTTTAAAGATTCGCTGTTCGCCCACATAGTGGTCAGAGTTCTGGCCTGGAAGGATCCTTTTGCTTATCAGGATACTTATGGCTATCAGGTTTGTGAATCTCTCTTCGGTATTAGTTCCGGAGGCTTTGCGGGAACTGGACTTGGAAATGGTATGCCTTACCTTATTCCTGTTGCTGAGAGTGACTTTATCTTCTCGGCTATTTGCGAGGAACTTGGTGTAATCTTCGGACTTGCACTTATCCTCATATACCTGAGCAGTTTTATCGCTATGCAGAATATTGCTATGAAATGTAAACAACCATTTTATAAGTACGTTACATTTGGAATAGCAATCAGTTATATATTCCAGGTTTTCCTGAATATAGGTGGAGCTATAAAGTTTATCCCATCTACCGGTGTGACGCTGCCCCTCGTAAGTTACGGAATGAGTAGCGTGTTCAGTACACTCATATGTTTTGCTATAGTTCAATTTGTATATATTTTAGTAAGTAAAGAGGCTGACGATTTTGAAAAAGAAAGAGAACGAATCGCGTACGGAGAAGGAAGCCAGAATGTCTCCAGAAATGAGACAGTTCCTGGAAAAAGAACGCGAAAAAGTAAAGAAAAATCGAATAAAGAATAAACCGCTGGTTGTTATGACCTATCTTTTTGTTCTCATATTTATCGGAATGTTCAGTTATCTAATCTACTTTATGGTTAAGGATACTGATACGGTTGTAGCGAAGTCTTCTAATAAGAGACAGGACAGCTTTGATAAGTATGTTACAAGAGGTGATATTATAACGAGTGATGGAGTAGTGCTTGCTACTACTGAGAAGGATGCTGAGGGAGAGGAAACCAGAGTCTATCCTTATGGCAGTCTGTTCGCACATACTGTGGGATATAATTCGTATGGAAGATCAGGTATAGAGCTTTCTGAAAATGTTAATCTTATGAGATCTCATGTTAATATCTTCAGTAAGGTTGGAAGTGATCTATCTTCAGAGAAGAACATAGGTGACACCATAGTAACTTCACTGGATGTGAATCTCCAGCAGGCAGCGGCCGATGCTCTGGGAGATGCCAGAGGTGCGGTTGTTGTACTTGAAGCATCTACTGGTAGAATTCTTGCTATGTATTCTAATCCAACATTTGATCCAAATGATATTGATAATGTCTGGGCATCTGTTCATAGTGATGAAGGCAGCAGTAGTACGGTTCTGCTTAATAGAGCGACTCAGGGACTCTATGCGCCGGGTTCTACATTTAAGATAATAACTCTTCTTGAATATATGAAGGAACATCCTGATTATGAGAACTATCACCATACATGTTATGGCTCGGATATATTCAACAGTGTATCGATTAGATGTAGTAATAGCGAGGCTCATGGTGATCTTGACCTTGCTGGTACACTTGCTCATAGCTGTAACACAAGTGTCGCAAATATTGGATGTAATGAAATCGATATCGGTGAACTAAATAAGCTCGCAGAAAGTCTCCTATATAATGGCGAGCTTCCATATGATGGCGAGTATTCCAGATCACAGTTTAAACTTACTGCTGATAGTAATTATTCTGAGATACCTCAGACTGTTATCGGACAGGGTGATACCCTCGTAACTCCGCTTCACAATGCGCTTATTATGCAGGCTATCGCAAATGGTGGTGTTCTTATGAAACCTTCACTTGTTGACAGCGTCCAAAATGCTGACGGAGTGACTCTCATTAACTACAAGTCCAAGTCCTGCGGTTCTATAATAGATCCAGAACTGACTCAGGATATAATTCCTATGCTGTGTCAGGTTGTTACTGATGGTACTGCTACACAGTATCTGGGCTCTAAACCATATACGGTTGCAGGCAAGACTGGAACTGCTGAGTATGATAATAGTGGTAATTGCAACTCCTGGTTTGTTGGATATTCAAATGTAGAAAATCCGGATATTGTAATAAGTGTAGTCGTAGAAGACTATACCACTAATCAGACTTCTGGAACCTATGTTGCGTCCTGCGTATTTGATGCATATTATGGATATTAGAGTTAATATAAATATTTGGTGAACTTACGGTCTAAGGTTTGCATGTGAACTGTTCTTGATGTATAATTTTATGGAATGCGGTCATCCGTTAATTGACGGCATATTTCACACCAGAGAATAGGAGGGATTGCGCTTGGTTGAAGCAATTAGTTGTGGAGGTGTGGTTATCTTTCGTGGAAAGATACTTCTTTTATACAAGAACTATAAGAATCGTTATGAAGGCTGGGTACTTCCTAAGGGAACCGTCGAAGAGGGCGAGGAACATCGCGAGACTGCAATTCGCGAGGTAAAGGAAGAAACTGGTGCAGATGCAACGATCGTCAAATATATAGGAAAGAGCAGTTATACATTTTCTACTTATAATGATGTGGTATCTAAGGATGTTCACTGGTTCCTTATGATGGGCGAGAGCTTCTATAGCAGACCACAGAAGGAAGAGTATTTCTGTGATTCTGGTTATTATAAATATCATGAAGCATATCATTTGCTTAAGTTTCCAAATGAGAAACAAATACTTGAAAATGCTTACAGTGAATATCTATCACTTAAGAAAGCAAAACTTTGGGGAACAAAGAGGTATTAAAAGTGTCATATAATCCTGAAGAAATTGAAGAAATACTCCGTAGATATACTTCGGATTCATCTGCACAGGAACCAAAGCCAGAGACTAAGGTTGAACAAAAACCGGAGCCAAAACAGGAACCAAAACCGGAGCCAAAGGTTGAGGTTAAGCCAGAACCAAAGGTGCAGGATAAATGGCAGTCTTTGGATGAGGAAGCTCCAAAAGAAGGTGCTCGTTTTAAACTGAAGGGTGGTTCTACTAAGAAATCTGCGGTAGAACAGTTTGAAGAAGAGGTTCCTGTTCCTCCTGAGAGAGAGACTATATCAAATGTACTAAAGCCAGAATCAGTACTTCGCAGAGGTGATGCTGGTAATGCTCCAAAGCCAAGCCACGAAGATACGGCTCCAGCTAAGACTGATGAATCATCAGCTCCTAAGAATAAGTATGAGGAAGCTGAAGAGATAGATAGAAGAATCTCCAGAGCGGAGATTATGAAGAAGAAGACTTCTGCAGAAGCCAGAAAAGAAGCTGCGATAAAGCAGAAGAAGAAAAAGCGTAAGACTGCTATTCTTAATACTCTGCTGGTTATCTTTATTCTCATATTCCTGGGATCTGGTACTTATCTTGGACTATACTTCTATAAGATAAGAAAGGCTGAGAACTCATTTGATGATGTAAAGAAGCTTATAAAAGAAGATGGATCAAAGGATCCTGAGACTGGTAAGAAGCAGGATACGGATTTTACATCCTATGAGACAATAGAGGGTAATCTGGTTCAGTCCAAGTTTGCAGATGTATATACCAAGAATCCGGACTTTATAGGATGGCTTACTATTCCTGGAACAAATGTTGACTATCCAGTCATGTATACACCTAATGATGAACAGAAGTATCTCCATATGGACTTTAATGGAGACTATAGTTCATCAGGAACACTCTTTGCTGCTGCAGGTTCTAATCCTTTGAAGGCTCGTGATAATACTCTTATATATGGACATAACATGAAGGCTGGTACTATGTTCCATGCGCTTCTTTCCTATGAGAGTGAATCTTTCTATAAGGAGCATAGCAAGATAATCTTCAATACTACATTTGAAGATGCTGAGTATGAAGTTATCGCTGCTTTTAGAACAAAGATAGATGAAGATGATCCTAATTCATTTAAATATTATGAATTCTTCAAGGCAGAGAATAAGGAAGAGTTCGATGAATACGTCCAGAAGGTTAAGTCATTAACCCCTTATAATATTGAGGAAAGCGCCGTATATGGCGAGAATCTTCTGACACTTTCTACATGTGCTTATCATACAAATGAGGGCAGATATGTAGTCGTTGCTAAAAAAATAAAAAATTAGCTTGCATTAGATTATTAAATCTGTTAGAATACCAAATGTTGCGAGTCTGGAGCATATATCTAGACTGAGTTTACTAGTTAAAGGAGGTGCCAAGGGATGGCTAAGTGCTTTTACTGCGATAAGTCAGTTCATTTTGGAAACAATGTGAGCCACTCACATAGAAGATCAAATAGAATTATGAAGTCTAATATCAAGAGAGTCAAGGCAAAGGTCGATGGGTCTCCTAAGACTATCTATGTTTGTACAAAGTGCCTTAGATCAGGTAAGGTAGAGCGTGCATAGTTTGATATTTTAAGTGAACTAAGTAGCCAGTCATACAAAAGTATGGCTGGCTTTTTTATTTTTCTCATATATTTGATTATTGTTGGCATATTTTGTATAATGTCGGAGAAACTAATGTTGAGAGGAGGTTTCATATGTCTAAGCTTTTGGAAAATGAAAATGGTGAGATATATATTGATAACGAAGTTATTGCCCAGTTTGCCGGACATGCTGCGCTGGACTGCTTCGGTATAGTTGGTATGGCCAGCCTTAGCGTGAAGGATGGACTTGCTAAGCTTCTTAAAGGCGACAATGTCAGTCGTGGTGTTAGCGTGAAGATGGATGACGATGGACTGTACATTAACTTCCATATTATAGTTTCTTATGGAGTTAACATTAGAACAGTAGTGGATAACCTTATAAGTACTGTAAAGTATCAGGTTGAAGATTACACCAATATGAAGGTGAATAAAATAAATGTATACGTAGAGGGCGTCAGAGTTATTGACTAAGTCATCCCTTTACATATCGGAGGAAGTTTCATGTTTGTTAAGGATATTAGTGCGGATTTCGTGAAGGAAGTATTTATCTCCGGAGCTAATAATATCAGTAATAAAAAAGAATATATAAATGAATTAAATGTATTTCCAGTTCCAGATGGAGATACAGGAACTAATATGACTCTTACTATAATGTCTGCAGTAGCAGAGGTTAAGAGTCTTGATAAGCCAACTATTAATTCTCTTGCTAAAGCTATATCTGGTGGATCACTTAGAGGAGCTAGAGGTAACTCAGGTGTTATCTTGTCTCAGCTTCTTCGCGGATTCTGCCGTGATGTAAAAGATAAGGAAGAGATAACACTTGAGGTTATAGCATCTGCATTTGCACATGCTACTGAGACTGCCTATAAGGCGGTTATGAAACCTAAGGAAGGAACTATCCTTACAGTTGCCAGAGCTATGGCAGAGAAGGCTTCAGATCTTCTGTCTACAGAAGATGATCTTGTTGAATATCTTGAGAAGATAGTTGAAGCAGGTGATGAGGCTCTTGCTGGAACACCTGAACTTCTTCCTGTACTTAAGGAAGCGGGGGTTGTTGATTCTGGTGGACAGGGACTTATGGAGATCATGCGTGGTTTCCTTATGGCTCTTAAGGGTGAGGCTGCTGTACTTGAAGGTGATGCGGTTCCATCTAGCCCGGCCAGAGGTGCTGGTCTTCTTGAAGAGATCCCAACTGCTAAGGGAAGCAGTAGAGATGATATATCTACTGCAGATATTAAGTTCGGATATTGTACAGAGTTTATAGTTCTTCTTGAGAAAGAATTATCAGATAAAGAGATAGAGAAGATAAAGGAGTTTCTTCTCTCTATTGGTGACTCACTTGTATGTGTTGCCGATGAAGAAGTGCTCAAGATTCATGTTCATACTAATCATCCTGGTCAGGCTTTTGAGAAGGGACTTGAGTATGGTCAGCTTACACGTTGTAAGGTAGATAATATGCGTGAGGAGCATAATGAGAGAATATCCTTCGCTATTCCTTACGAAGCAGACGATAAGTCTGAAGCTTCATCTGAAAAGTCTGAAGAAGAAAAGCCTCAGGAGCCACCTAAGAAGTATGGCTTTGTTGCTGTATCTGCGGGTGAGGGTCTCTCTACTATCTTTGAGGAGATAGGAGTAGACTACGTTATCCGTGGTGGTCAGACAATGAATCCTAGTACTGATGATATCATTTCGGCTATAGATAAGGTAAATGCAGAAAATGTATTTATACTTCCAAATAACAAGAATATAGTTCTTGCTGCTAATCAGGCTGCAGAGATAGTTGATGCCAAGAAGGTATATGTAGTAACAACTGCAACAATTCCTCAAGGCATTGCTGCTATGCTTGAGTTTAATGAAGCGCTTGAACCGGAAGAAAATCTTGAGGGTATGAAGGAAGCAAGCCTTGGAATAAAGACCGGCGAGATTACATTTGCAGTACGTGATACTTCTGTGGAAGGTAAGGAGATACGTAAGAACAATATTATGGGTATCTCTGATAATGGAATAGATGCTGTAGGTACAGACGTAGAAGAAGTTACAAAGCAGCTCATAGATACTCTTGTCGATGAGGATAGTGGACTTATCAGTCTATACTATGGAGAGGACGTTTCTAAAGAAGAAGCTGAGGCCTTCGCTGCATCCCTATCAGAAAAGTATGACGACCTTGATGTAGATATACGTTTTGGTGGTCAGCCAATCTATTATTATATCCTATCTGTTGAGTAACCCAAATGAGATTAGAAGATGATATACAACATATAAAAGGAATAGGTGAGAAGACAGCTGAGCAGTTTGCAAGACTCGGAATCTCTACTGTAGGCGACCTTATCACCTATTATCCTCGAAGTTATAAGAAATACAGTGAGCCTGTCTCTGTTGCTGATGTAAGTGAGGGAGACAGGGTTGCTGTTTTTTGCAAGGTCGTGAGTTACGTAGAAGAAAGAAAAGGACGGAGATATTCTATAACATCTCTCTCTGCTTCAGACTCCACCGGAAGTCTTAGGATGGTATGGTTCAATAAGCCATATCTTAAGTCTCAGTTCCATAAGGGGGAAATGTACATTTTCTACGGAACTATTAAGATCAAAGGCACACTCAGAGTTATGGAGATGCCAGAGTTCTTTACTCAGTTTAATTATCAGAAGATGCTCAGTACGCTTCGTCCTATATATCCGCTTAAGAGTGGTATAACGAATAATTCTATAACGAGAGCTATAGAGCAGCTGAGAGATATGGTACTTACATTACCGGATTATCTCCCAGAGGATATTATAGAGAAATATGGCCTTATGCATAGAGGCGAAGCAATCATGCGTATTCATTTTCCTGATGATGAGGAAGGACTTAAGAATGCGATTAAGAGGATAGCCCTTGATGAGTTTATGGAGTTTCTTATAAATGTAAGGAAGCTTAAGGAGAAGACTGTAGTAGAGAGTAATCATCATAAGATAACGGACGCAGCTAAGATGAAGAGGGATGGCTTTATAGCTGGTCTTCCTTTCTCTCTAACAGAAGGACAGAAAAGTGCTGTAGAAGATATAAGTAAGGATCTGGAATCGGATTACATGATGAGTCGTCTTATCCAGGGAGACGTTGGTTCGGGTAAGACTGTCGTAGCAGTTATAGCACTTCTTATGAATGCAGTATCGGGATACCAGGGTGCACTTATGGTGCCGACGGAAGTTCTGGCTATGCAGCATTTCGAAGATGTGTCCAAGATGCTTAAGCCTTATAAGATAAATGTTGCTCTTCTTACTGGATCTATGACGGTTAAGGAGAAGAGAGAGGTATATCAGAAGTTAAGGGATGGAAGCTGTGATGTAGTTATAGGTACTCATGCCATAATACAAGATGCAACGGAGTTTAAGAATCTCGGACTGGTTATAACTGATGAACAGCACCGTTTCGGTGTTAAGCAGAGGGAGAAGCTGGCTGAGAAGGGTGAAATGCCAAATGTACTCGTCATGAGTGCAACACCTATTCCTAGAACTCTTGCTATCATTCTTTATGCCGATATGGACATTTCCGTTATAAAGGATATGCCTGCGGATAGAAAGAGCATATACAACTGCGTCGTTGGTACGGACTATAGACCGGCTGCTTATAAGTTTATAAGAGAACGTGTTGGAGCGGGAGAACAGGTTTATGTTATATGTCCAATGGTTGAGGAAAGCGAAGCGGTTGATGCGGAAAATGTAATTAACTACAGCGAGGACCTTCAGGAGAAGCTTGGGAGCGGCGTGAGAGTTTCCTACTTACATGGTAAGATGAAGGAAGCTGAGAAGCACAGTATACTTGAGAACTTCGTGAAGAGAGAGATAGATGTTCTGGTGTCGACTACAGTTATAGAGGTTGGTATTAACAATCCAAATGCTACTGTAATGATGATAGAGAATGCGGAGCGGTTTGGACTGGCTCAGCTTCATCAGCTAAGAGGAAGAGTTGGTCGTGGTTCACTTCAGAGCTACTGCATCTTTATAAATGTAAATAAAACCGAAGAGTCTATGGAGCGGCTTAAGGTACTGGAAGATTCAAATGATGGATTCTTTATTGCGTCAGAGGATTTGAGACTGAGAGGTCCGGGAGACTTCTTTGGAATACGTCAGAGTGGAGACCTAAACTTCCGTATAGCGGATATATATAAGCATGCGGATATGCTTAGACTTGCTCAGGATCTGTCGCTTATTATAGATGACATTTGATGTCATTATGATATATATAATACTTTATACTAAGGAGAATGAAACTTGAAAGAGAATAATAAATTACTGATTATTATTGGTGTAATGGCTGCTGTCATTGTTATACTATCTACTTCTATAGCGGTTTTTGTAAGTAAGAATTACGGCAAGGATAAAACTACTGAAGAGGTAACTACCCAGGCTACTGTAAAGGAAAATGATGACGAAGACGAGACTTCTGAAGAAGTAGCTGCAGAGGACGAAGAGGATACTGAAGCTGAAAGGCACGCAACTAAGTCTGATGCTAAGGAGAAGAAGCTTGCTTGTTCAGTAACTGTATCTGATGATGGTAACTGGCCAGATGGCGATAAGTTTGTATATCAGTATAAGATAAGAATCGATAATAAGTCTAAGTCAGATGTATCAGACTGGAAGGTTGTTATCTCAGGCTTTAAGGGCGGTGAGATAGGTGACAACTGGAATGGTAAATACAAGATATCTGGTGATGAGCTGACTATAACTGCTGTGGATTATAACGGCACTATACCTCAGGGTGGAAATATAGAAATGGGATTACAAGTAAAGTATAAAAGCAGCTCTGATTCTGAGAAGGTTGCAACTTTATATGTAAATGGTGAAGAGTATACTGAACTTAAGGAAGAACCTACTACACAGTCTAAGGAGGAAAAGGCTGAATCTAAGAAAGAAAAGATCGAACCAGAATCAGGCACACCGCTTGAAAATCACGGAAAGCTTTCTATAGATGGAACTGATGTTGTAGATAAAAATGGAAAGAAGTATCAGCTTAAGGGTGTCAGCACTCATGGGCTTGCTTGGTTCCCAGAGTATGTTAATAAAGATGCATTTCAGACTCTCCGTGATGACTGGGGCGCAAATCTTATAAGACTTGCTATGTATACAGGTGAATCTGGCGGATACTGTCAGGACGGCGACAAGTCTAAGCTTAAGTCTCTTGTTGATGACGGAGTAGAATATGCGACAGAGCTTGGAATGTATGTAATAATCGACTGGCATATACTTAGTGATAATAATCCTTCGATAAACCAGGATGAGGCGATTGCATTTTTCGATGAAATGTCAGCTAAGTATGTTGATTATGATAATGTGCTCTATGAGATATGTAATGAGCCAAATGGTTCTACTTCCTGGAGTGATATTAAGGAGTATGCTGAGGCAGTTATTCCTGTAATCAGAGCAAATGATAAGGACGCTATCATTATAGTTGGTACCCCTACATGGTCTCAGGATGTTGAGATAGCAGCTGATGATCCTATCACAGGTCAGGAGAATATAGCTTATACGACTCATTTCTATGCTGCTACTCATAAGGATAATATCAGAAGCAAGGTTAAGACGGCTCATGACAAAGGACTATGTGTCTTTATCTCTGAGTTTAGTATATGTGATGCTTCCGGAAATGGTGCTATCGATTATGATTCAGCTGAGGATTGGTTCGAAATGATAGACGAATATAATCTGTCTTATGCAGGTTGGAGTCTATGTAATAAGAATGAGACATCAGCTCTGATAGACTCTGGATGCTCCAAAACATCCGGTTGGGAAGACGATGATCTAAGCGATGCAGGTAAGTGGCTGAAGAATCAAATTGTGACAGATAACTAGTTTTGACGCTAGGTTTTGTACTTTTTGAATAAAAATGTTGTTCTATTACACATTATATGGTATATTGAGATATTATGAGAGTTATAGCGGGTACAAGAAGAAGTCTTCCACTTAAAACTCTGGAGGGTGATAATACCAGACCTACAGCGGATAAGTATAAGGAGACACTGTTTAATTGCATACAGATGGAGGTTCCTGGTTCGCGTTTTCTTGATGCATTTGCAGGAAGCGGAGCTATAGGAATTGAGGCTTTGTCTCGAGGTGCATCCAGAGCAGTACTTGTTGAGAATAACAAGGATGCTTATGAGATTATAAAGCAGAATATTCAGTTCACTAAGTTCGAGGATGAGGCTGAACTTGTGAGATCGGATGTTATAGGTTATCTCAGAAAGCAGAGCCGCATTGACTTTGATATTCTCTTCTTTGATCCACCATATGGACATGGATTTGAGAAGGAAGTCTTGGAGATTCTGAATGGTAAAGAGTTCCAGAATCCAGATTATACTATTATAGTTGAGTCGAGACTTGATGAGGATTTTAGCTTCCTCGAGAATACTAGATTTAAGATATACAAGACTAAGAATTATAAAACCAATAAGCATATCTTTATATGTGAGAAAGGCTAGATCATGAGTACAGTGATTTACCCAGGGAGCTTTGATCCGGTTACCCTGGGACACATAGATGTTATAACGAGATCGGCGCAGATTTTTGACAAAGTAATAGTGTGTATACTTAACAATTCGTCGAAAAAATCTCCGTTGTTTTCTCTAGATGAACGTGCTAATATGTTAAATGAGGTTATTGCCGACTACCCAAATGTAGTGGTTGAGACCTATGATGGACTACTTGTAGACTTTGCCAGAATGAATAATGTAAACATTCTTATAAGAGGTCTAAGAGAAGAGTCCGATTTTGCTTGTGAGTTCAAGATGGCTCAGGGTAACAGATCGGTTGCTTTAGAGATGGAGACACTCTTTATGCCGACAGATCCTAAGTATTCATTTGTCAGCTCAAGTATGGCGAAGGAGTTTGCAAGCTATGGTATGTCGCTTCACGATTTTGTTCCAAAGCAGGTAGAGAAGAAGCTTTACGATAAGCTGTGGAAGAAGAGTGATTCTCATGAAAGTGAGACAGTCGAAGGCGAGTAATAAGGATTAGATAATCTAGTACGAAAAGTATAAGATATTAACAGGAGGATATTTAAAATGGGTAAAAAGGGTGTTGAAGAAATGATCGATGAGATCGAGGCTTTTGTAGAAGGATGTAAGTTCCAGCCTCTTTCATCAAATAAGATTGTTGTTCCAAAGGATGAACTTGAGCGTATGCTCAGCGAACTTAAGCTGAAACTCCCTAGTGAGATTGAAAGATGTAAGAAGATCATGCGTAATAAGGAAGCTATTCTTGCTTCTGCTAGAACACGTTCAGATGCTATAATATCCGAGTCTGTTAATGAAGCTAATCGTCTTGTAGAGCAGAGTCATATTACTGAACTTGCAAATGCTAGAGCGAATGAGATTATGGAATCTGCTAGAGAAGAGGCTGATAGAGTTCTTACTGAAGCTAAGACAGAGGCTACAGAGGTAAGAATGGGCGCTATGATGTATACAAAAGAGAAGATAACTAACATCAAGCAGTTTATGGAAGCACAGCTTGAAGCTGAAAATGAGAATTACAAGAATCTTGTTGATAGCCTTGAGCAGGGTATCTTTACACTTAGCAACAACCTTTCAGAGGTTGAGACAAGTATCAATCTTATAAATGGTACACCAGAGGCTGCTCTCTATGGAGATAACTATGGAGATGATGGTATGGATTTCGATGATGGCATGGGAATCGGTATGGGTACACCAGCTATGGCTCCTATGACACCAGATGCAGGCGTAGATGCAGATGATGACTACGATGACGACGACTACGATGATGATGACTACGATGACGATGATGATTTCTTAGATGATTAATATATTTGCTATGTAAGTTAGCTATATATATTTACTGAAGAATGAATCAGGGAGACGTTTACGTCTCCCTGTTTTTAATTTACTTTACGAACTGTACAGGTTAGCTCGCTATGTAATCTGATATTTAGATTGTCGTATACTAGTTGATTATATAGGTCAGTTGCTAGTTTATCCATTTCCCACAAACGTTGTCCAAGCTCGGACTGCGGTTTGTAATTTGCTTTCTTATTGATAACGGATAGTTCGGTATTCATGGATATACTTTTAAGCAGTGTGGATTTATCTCCCTTAAATGCCAGTAGATTAAGATACTTTGCATATCCGTTGTTAAGTGCTAGCTCTCTATCTTCTGTGAGTATTCCAAGTACCATATGGAGTAGTACACGGCTTACGCGTGTCATAGTTATATTCTTAGTCTTAAGAAAATCCGCCAGCTCTATATATTTTATAGGAAGAGGTGCTTTCCTAAGTCTATTAAGTATCTCCTCAGTCATGTCCATAACGCCTTCAAGATTTGATATCTCATGTGGAAGATTTCTGTCATATATCATTCTGGAAGCGATGTATGGAGTGAGCCAAGTTATATCTGATAGTGGTTTTGAGAAATATTCTTCATATGGCTTAACGCAAACCTTTGGAATGTATGGTCTTATGCTGGTGTTATTCATTATTGCATTTCTAATGGCAGTAGCACTTGCATAGTTGCCGGTAAGCTCTGCGGAGTTATATCCGCTGTCACATCGTTCTATAAGGATAGGTTTGATGTGACTTTTTTGCTTTATCAGTGCACTGATATAGGAAATGCCTAAAATGTTGTTGGGCTTCGAGATAATCTGTCCGATGCTGGTACCGAGAATCTTTTTAATAGCCTTCTCACTTGCACTTGGATAAGAATTGCCTTTTGCTAAGTATTCATTTAGCAGATTCTTATATTCCTCTGGCTCGTTAGCGAGTATATCGGCAATTTCGAAGAAGAGTGATGTCTCCATATCTTCAACGCCAAATGCTACGTAGTCTATATTCTTTATAGAACTCAGCATAGCGATAGCTCCGTTGGCGAAGTCTCTGGCGCTTGATGTTGCATATATTACGGGAAGTTCGAAGACTATATCAATTCCGCCACGAACTGCGGCTTCGGCTCTTGAATACTTATCGGCCATGGCCGGTGCTCCGCGCTGGATAAAATTACCACTCATCAGAGCGATTACGCCATCAGCGTCAGTCTCTTTTATAGCATTTTTGACCAGGTATTTATGACCGTTATGATACGGATTATACTCAGCAATTATTCCTATATTTGACATGTCTTACACCCCCTTTTATAACTATCTAACCTATAAAGTAAGAATAGCATTTTTATATCCATTATGCTATACTAACTTTGTTTGTTCGTTAAAATTGAAAGGAGATATTTATGCAAAATGAAGAGAAACTCAAGGCTCTCGATGCAGCCTTGGCGCAGATAGAAAAGCAGTTTGGTAAAGGTTCAGTTATGAAGCTTGGCGATAGTGCCAGCAACATGAGTGTTGAGGCTGTTCCAACAGGTTCCCTCAGCCTTGATATAGCACTTGGAATAGGTGGTATGCCTAGAGGCCGTATTATAGAGATATATGGACCTGAGTCAAGTGGTAAGACTACAGTTGCACTTCACGTTGTAGCTGAGGTTCAGAAGCGTGGCGGTATTGCTGGATTCATAGATGCGGAGCATGCTCTTGATCCTGTATATGCTAAGAATATCGGTGTAGATATAGATAACCTCTA
Organism: uncultured Lachnospiraceae bacterium; assembly: GCA_902760415.1. Lineage (GTDB taxonomy): Bacteria > Bacillota > Clostridia > Lachnospirales > Lachnospiraceae > Eubacterium_Q. Next base: position 27,160 of record CACWGK010000007.1, on the reverse strand, counting down.
TATCTCACAGCCAGATAGTGGTGAGCAGGCGCTTGAAATCACAGAGACTATGGTTAGATCGGGTGCTATGGATGTTCTTGTAATCGACTCTGTTGCTGCTCTTGTACCAAAGGCAGAAATAGATGGTGAAATGGGAGACAGCCATGTAGGTCTTCACGCAAGACTTATGTCACAGGCTCTTAGAAAGCTTACAGCAGTTATCAGCAAGACAAACTGTGTAGTTATCTTCATCAATCAGCTCCGTGAGAAGGTTGGTGTTATGTTTGGTAACCCAGAGACAACTACTGGTGGTCGTGCTCTTAAGTTCTATGCATCTGTAAGAATGGATGTTAGACGTGTAGAGACTATTAAGACTGGTGGAGATGGTGTAGGTAACAGAACACGTGTTACTATCGTAAAGAATAAGGTTGCTCCTCCATTTAAGAAGGCTGAGTTCGATATCATGTTTGGCGAAGGTATATCTAAGGAAGGCGATATCCTGGATCTTGCCGCTGCCTGTGATGTTGTAAGTAAGTCTGGTGCCTGGTATGCATACCTTGGCGAGAAGATTGGTCAGGGCCGTGAGAATGCTAAGCTTTATCTGAAGGAAAATCCTGATGTTATGCAGGAGATTGAAGATAAGGTTAGAGAAATATACTTTAATAATGATGAAGAAGAGTCTGATGAATCAGGCGAAGAGTAGGATTCATAGATGAATACTGTTAGAAGCAAGAAAAAAGGCAAGCAGTATAAGATATATGTAAATGATATCTATCTTGGAAGTATATTTAAAGCGGATTTTGAACGTCTGGGGATAGATGCGCCAGAGAGTGATGATGAGTTTTATACATTTGACTCTGATTCGGAGGTGTGTGCTATAAGGGACCTGATCTATGACAGGGCTTATCAGAAATCTATTGGCTATCTTGCCACTGCGGAGTATCCGGCAGGCGTTATCAAGAATAAGTTATACATGAAGGGCTTCTCTGAGACTATAGTTGAAGATGTTATAGCTGTTCTCTATGAGTCGAAGTATCTTGATGATGGACGATTTGTGGAAAGCTATACCAGAACTTATATTAGGTCGAAGAGTCGCTCTCTTATTGAGAGAGAGATACAGTCCAGAGGAGTTGAAGCGTCGGATTACAGACATATAATAGACAATGTTTATAGTGATGAAGGCGTGACTGAAGATGATGTTATAAAGGACCTTCTTGAGAAGAAATATAAGAACTTGGACCTGAATGATATAAGGATAAAAAGGCGTGCGATAGCCTTCTTATCACGTCATGGCTTCACTTACGATAAGATTAACAATTACTTGACATAATATCCGATAAAGTATAAACTATTAAAGTGTGTTTTTACACGTTGTTATGTAGTTTTAAAAACTACGTTACATTTTGCACATTACATTTTAATAAAGGAGGTACTCCTATGTCTACTCTTATATGGGTAATCATCGTAGTAGTAGCCTTTATCATAGCTTTAGTTATTGGTTGTCTTGTGGGTATAGCTTATCGTAAGAATATCGCAGAGGCAAAGATTGGAAAAGCTGAAGATAAAGCTAAGGACATTATAGATGATGCGCTTAAGACAGCTGAGTCAAAGAAGAGAGATATTCTTCTGACTGCAAAGGAAGAGGCCCTTAAGACTAAGAATGATATTGAGAAAGAAGTCAAGGACCGCAGATCAGAGATTCAGCATATGGAGAAGAGAGTTCTTCAGAGAGAAGAAAACCTCGACAAGAAGAGTGATACCTTGGAGAGAAGAGAACAATCTCTTTCTGCTAAGGAAGCTAATCTTGCTAAGAAGGTTGCTGAAGTTGACGAACTTTCTGCCAAGAGACAACAGGAACTGGAGAGAATCTCTGGACTTACCTCTGAACAAGCTAAGGATTATTTGCTTAAAACCGTAGAAGATGATGTAAAGCATGAAACCGCAATGATGATTAAGGAGCTGGAAACCAGAGCCAAGGAAGAAGCTGATAAGAGAGCTAAGGAATACGTGGTAGGCGCTATTCAGAAGTGTGCCGCTGATGTAGTTTCTGAGTCGACAGTTTCACTGGTACAGCTTCCAAATGATGAAATGAAAGGACGTATCATTGGTCGTGAGGGACGTAACATTCGTACCCTTGAAACTCTTACAGGAGTTGATCTGATAATCGATGATACACCTGAAGCAGTAGTTTTATCTAGCTTTGATGCAGTTAGACGTGAAGTTGCACGTGTTGCACTTGAGAAGCTTATCGTAGATGGTCGTATACATCCAGCCAGAATCGAAGAAATGGTCGAGAAGGCACAGAAGGAAGTTGAGACTAAGATGAGAGAAGAAGGTGAGGCTGCGGCACTCGATGTTGGAGTGCATGGTCTGCATCCTGAACTTATTAAGCTTCTTGGACGTCTTAAGTATAGAACAAGCTATGGTCAGAATGTGTTAAAGCATTCTGTTGAAGTTGCTTATCTAAGTGGACTTCTAGCTGGTGAGCTTGGCGAAGACGTTAAGCTAGCTAAGAGAGCCGGACTTCTCCACGATATCGGTAAATCTATCGACCGTGAGATGGAAGGTTCACATGTCAGCATTGGTGTTGACTTATGTAAGAAATATAAAGAAAATCATATTGTTATAAATGCGGTTGCTTCACACCATGGCGATTGTGAAGCAGAATCAATCATCGCTTGTATCGTTCAGGCTGCTGACGCTATATCAGCTGCTAGACCTGGTGCAAGAAGAGAGACTATTGAAACATATACCACAAGGCTTACAAAGCTTGAGGATATTGCAAATGGTTTCGACGGAGTAGAGAGATCCTTTGCTATTCAGGCAGGTAGAGAGATCAGAGTAGCTGTTGTTCCTGAAAAGATTAGTGATGCGGATATGGTACTTCTGGCTAGAAATATTTCCAAGCAGATCGAAGATGAGCTTGAATATCCTGGACAGATTAAGGTTAGCCTGATTCGTGAATCTAGAGTAACAGATTACGCAAAGTAAACACGACCACCTGCTTCTCGTATGAGGGGCGGGTGGTTTTTAAATAGGTACATATTATGGATAGTTTAAAGTTAGTTAATAGAGAATTAAAGTACAAAGCTCATAGAGTAAAGGTTTATGAGGATACACTTGAGAAGCCAACTGGTGAGAGGGTGCATTATGATTTTGTAGAGAATAGAAATGGATCAGGTGTGTTACTGGTAGATAATACCGGTAAACTTCTTTTCGTAAAACAGTACCGCAATAGCATAAATGGTATGGATATAGAGATTCCGGCTGGTTGTGCGGAGGTGGTAGATAATGAAGGGGCATCTTCGGATTATAGATCGCCGGAGAATACATTTTACAGATGTGCTCTTAGAGAGGCTGAGGAAGAGACGGGCTTAATCCCTACAAAGCTTACATTTGTGAGCTATATACTTGCTGCAGCAGGTCTTTTCAGCGAGAGAACAGCTGTTTATATTGGAACTGACCTTGTTGAAGGGCGTGTTTCCAGAGATCCAGATGAGTATATTGAGATTATTAAGTTAACTCTGGACGAAGCGATGGAGCTTATTGAGCAAGGGGTTATAGTTGACAGTAAAACGATAATAGCGATTCAGTATTATGCACTGAATAAAGATAATCTTAAAAGATAACCTTAAATGATAAATAAATATTAAGTAATTTTTAAGCATATTTAACAAGTTTTATGTAAAAATTGTAACCTTTTTGAAAAAAATACAAAAAAATATTTTCCACAAGATATTGTATGTAAACCTATATAATCTCGCGGTATATTGCGAAAAATCGCCATTTTTAAGGCATTAAGCTATATTTACATAAAAAATTATTATTGATTTTATGTTAATTTACAACTATACTAATACCACTAGCCTTTCTGTAACAATTATGTACATTTTGTTACATCGTGAGTTTTACAGAATTGTTTTACATAATTGGATTACATTACGGTAGAAAGTGTATGGGTGGAAAAGTATTGGAACGCGAGATTGATAATTACATAAACTATCTTGTAGATGTAAAAAAGAGCAGTCAGAATACTGTTCAGTCATATAGACGTGATCTTGTGAAGATGATGGATTACATGCATGAGAACGGCGTAAGTGAAGTTAGAGATGTTAATACTACTTTGCTTCGTTCGTATGTTCTTTTTATGGAAGATCAGAAAAAGAGCTCAGCAACAGTATCCAGAAGTATTGCAAGTATCAGGTCATTTTTTATTTATCTACTTGAGAGAGGTCTTGTAACTGGCAATCCTACTGAGGGACTTAAACCACCTAAGGTTGAGAAGAAGGCGCCAGAGACGCTTACTATAGAAGAGGTTAATCTGCTTCTTGATCAGCCATCTGGAGATACACCTAAGGAGATAAGAGATAAGGCAATGCTTGAACTGCTTTATGCTACTGGACTTAGAGTATCAGAGCTTATCTCACTTAAAGTATCAGACGTAAACTTGTCGCTTAACTATATTGAGTGTCATGATAGAACTAAGAGCAGAATTATTCCTATAGAAAATGCTGCTAAACATGCACTTAGTAGATATATATCTGATATAAGACCTAATATGTGCGCTGATAGTGAGTATCTCTTTACAAATGTAAAGGGTGAAATGATGTCTCGTCAGGGATTCTGGAAGGTACTTAAGTCTTATGCAAAGAAGGCTGGTATCGAGAAGGATATCACACCTCATATGATCAGACATTCCTTTGCTACTCATATGGTAATAAATGGAGCTGATCTTGCTAGCTTACAGGAAATGCTTGGTCATTCCGACATTTCTACTACACAGATATATCTGAAGGTTAAGCCAAGTAAACTTAAAGAAGTTTATGATAAGGCTCATCCAAGAGCGTAAAATAAAATACAGTTTGGTCCATTTGGACCTTTTTCGATATGTGGGGAAAGAGAAGGAGTTAAAGAGGGTGAGACTGGTTTTAACTCCTTTTCGCTTTTCTTAGATTTATTTTTTGAGGTACATGAAATGAATGGTTCTACATTTGGAGAAAGATTTAGAGTGACAACGTGGGGAGAGTCCCACGGCGCTGGTATTGGCGCGGTAGTGGATGGATGTCCTGCTGGTGTTGAGATAGATGAAGAGTATATTCAGCAGTTTCTGGATAGACGTAAGCCTGGTCAGTCTAAGTATGCTACTCCTAGAAATGAGGGCGATAAAGTAAAGATAATGTCAGGAGTCTTCGAAGGTAAGACTACTGGTACCCCTATTATGCTTCTTATCGAGAATACTTCTCAGATATCAAAGGATTACAGTGATATAGCTGATAAGTATCGTCCTGGTCATGCTGATTATGGCTTTGATATGAAGTATGGCTTTAGAGATTATCGAGGCGGCGGAAGATCATCTGGTCGTGAGACTGCAGGTAGAGTTGCGGCCGGTGCTATAGCTATAAAGGTTTTGAAGCATTTAGGGATATCTGTATGCGCATATGTTAAGCAGATTGGCGATATTGCTATAGATTATAATAACTGGTCTTATGAAGAAATGAGATCTAATGGCCTCTGTATGCCTGATAAAGCAGCTGCAGAAAAGGCTGCAAAATATATAGATAAATTGATGGAAGAAAAGGATTCGACTGGAGCTTTGGTGGAGTGCTTTGCAGCTAATGTTCCGGCGGGTATAGGTAATCCTGTATTTGATAAGCTCGACGCAAGGCTTGCATCAGCTATAATGTCTATAGGTGCTGTTAAGGGTATTGAAATAGGTGATGGATTCGAGGTTGTAACAAAGAGAGGCTCTGAGAATAATGATGCTTTCTATGTTGAAGAGGGTAATGTTGTTAAGGCTACTAATCATAGTGGAGGAATCCTCGGTGGTATATCCGATGGAGAGACGATAACTCTTAGAGCTGCATTTAAGCCAACTCCTTCTATATTCCAGAAGCAACATACAATAGATAAGAATCTAAATGAAACTGAGATAGAGATTAAGGGAAGACATGATCCGATAATTGCTCCTAGGGCGGTTGTAGTAGTCGAATCTATGGTGGCTATGACTATACTTGATCTTATGATGGATAATACATGCTCCACCCTTGATAAACTGATGAAAACATATGGAGTAAATGAAAGTTCTTATGATTTAATCGACATTCATGAGAGAATTATTAGGGACTTGACATAGGAGGGGTAATACTGTATCATACCTATGTTTTTAACCCGTACTGAGTTTTTGGAGAACTCCGACCTAGACTCGGTATGAGGCGTATATTTATTATAGGAGGTAGTAACAATGATTACTAAAGAGCAGAAGGCTGAGATCACAGCTAAGTACGGAAATGGTTCAAATGACACAGGTTCACCAGAGGTTCAGATTGCTATTCTTACAGCAAGAATCAACGACCTTAATGAGCACTTCAAGAATCATCCAAATGATTTCCACTCAAGAAGAGGTCTACTTAAGATGGTAGGTCAGAGAAGAAATCTTCTTGCTTATCTTAAAGGTAAGGATATCGAAAGATACAGAGCACTCATTGAGAAGCTTGGTCTTAGAAAGTAATTACGAAAGTGAAAGCACACAGGGGACTACTTGTGTGCTTTTCTTATTTACTGAAGGTTAGAGGATTAGACGTATATGATAGAGATTAATGGTAAAACTAGTATATTAGGTGTAATAGGTGATCCGATAGAACATACATTATCACCTGTTATTCATAATACTTTGTGCGAGCTTACAGGGATAAATGCGGCTTATCTCCCTATTCATGTTGAAAATGCAGAGACTGATGGTGAGTCAAATATCGCTAGTGCGGTAAAGGGTCTCTATGCGTCAGGTGTTAAGGGGTTAAATGTTACTGTTCCATATAAGCAGGAGGTTATGAAGACTCTTGTTGAGGTGGATAGCCTGGCTGCAGAGATAGGAGCTGTAAATACTCTGGTTCCATCGAAGATAGATAAAGGCTACAAAGGCTACAATACAGATATGCCGGGTCTTAGAAGAGCTCTTGAATCAAAAGGAGTTATCCTCGAGGGAAAGAAGGCTGTAATAATAGGCGCTGGTGGAGCTGCCAGGGCTGTATGCGTGATGCTTGAGAAAGCCGGTGTGGAAAAGATATACCTTCTTAATAGAACTAAAGAAAAGGCTGAGAAGATAGCCAGTGAGATATCCTGCATAACTCCTCTTGGACTTTCTGAATATAAAGATATTCCTGTAGATAAGTATATATTCTTTCAGTGCACATCATTTGGACTAAAGGACACAGATGGTCTTGTTATAGATGATGATGACTTTTATAAGATGGCAGAATATGGATATGACCTTATATATAATCCGGCGGTCACTCCATTTATAGCGAAGCTGGACTCTCTTGGCGTGAGAAGTGATAATGGACTATCTATGCTGCTTTATCAGGGGATTATTGCATTTGAATACTGGTTCGATACTAAGATTAGCGGCGAAGATGCGAGACTTACCTATGCGAGACTTTGCCAGAAATTATATGGAGACAATATAATTCTCGTTGGTTATATGGGCTCAGGCAAGACTACGATTGGAAAGGCACTTGCCAAGAGAAGAGGTATGTCATTTATAGATCTGGATGCCTATATCGTAGAACGCGAAGGAAGGACAATCAATCAGATATTTGCTGAAGACGGCGAAGAGAAGTTTCGCGAGATAGAGACATTTGCAATCGATAGTATAAGATTTATGCATAATACAGTTGTATCTACTGGCGGCGGCGCTGTGCTCCGTACTGCTAACAGAAATCTACTTAAGGATTGCGGCAGGATATACTATCTTCAGGCGGATGTAGATACTATATATGAACGCGTAAAGAATGATACTGCGAGACCACTTTTAAATGGCCTATCTGAAGAAGAAAAGAAGGCAAAAATCTCAGAAATGCTGAAGCAACGCGAGGTATATTATAAGACAACCAGCGATGTGACGATTAATACATCGGGTAAAACTGTAGATGAGATAGTAAACATCTTTTCTATAACAGAATAAGTAAGGCTAAATGAGTCATTTCCTAGGTGGATATGACTCATTTTTTGTTAAATAGCGGTTGAAGTATAGACCTTATTATGGTAAACTTTTATGGATTATGCGAGGTGAAGGGAGACTGTTCCTGTTCCCAAGCCGAGACCACTGAAGTGTTATGAATGCGCTTCATAATAGTTCAGTTGTTTCGGACCCTCGTATGATCAAGTATATATTATATGAAGGAGAAACAAAACATGTTCAAAAAGTATGAAATGGAACTTGCTGGTAAGACTCTTAGAGTTGATGTAGACAGAGTCGGTAAGCAGGCTAACGGTGCTGTTCTTATTCACTATGGTGATACAGTTGTTTTATCAACAGCTACAGCATCTAAGGAGCCTAGAGATGGAATCGATTTCTTCCCACTCTCAGTTGAGTATAACGAGAAGATGTATGCAGTAGGAAAGATTCCTGGAGGCTTTAACAAGAGAGAGGGTAAGGCATCTGAAAATGCTGTTCTTACATGTCGTGTAATCGATCGTCCTATGCGTCCTCTTTTCCCAAAGGATTTCAGAAATGATGTTACACTCGAGAGCTTAGTTCTTTCTGTTGATCCAGAGTGCAGACCTGAGCTTACAGCTATGCTTGGTTCAGCTATAGCAACATCTATCTCAGATATCCCATTTGATGGTCCATGCGCTACAACACAGGTTGGTATGATCAATAACCACCTTATCTTTAACCCAAGTGCTGCTCAGCTTGCAGTATCAGATCTTAACCTTACAGTTGCTTCAACAAAGTATAAGGTTATCATGATCGAGGCTGGTGCTAATCAGGTTCCTGAAGACAAGATGCTTGAGGCAATCTTTGAGGCACACAAGGTTAACCAGAAAGTTATCGAGTTTATAGACAAGATCGTAGAAGAGTGTGGAAAGCCTAAGTTCGAGTATAAGAGCTATGCAGTTCCAGAAGAACTCTTTGAGGATATTAAGACAGTTATCCCTCCAGAAGTTATGGAAGAGGCTGTATTTACAGATGATAAGCAGACAAGAGAGAAGAATATCGATGCATTCAAGGATCAGCTTAAGGAAAGATATGCTGATAACGAAGAATGGCTCAGCTTCCTCGGAGATGCTCTCTATCAGTATCAGAAGAAGACAGTTCGTAAGATGATTCTGAAGGATCACAAGCGTCCAGATGGTCGTGCACTTGATCAGATCAGACCACTTGCAGCTGAGGTTGATATCATTCCTAGAGTTCATGGTTCAGCTATGTTCACTAGAGGACAAACACAGATCTGTGATATCGTAACACTTGCACCTCTTTCAGAGGCACAGAAGGTTGATGGTCTTGATGACTTCATCACAGAGAAGAGATATATGCATCATTATAACTTCCCTTCATATTCTGTTGGTGAGACAAAGGTATCTCGTGGACCAGGACGTCGTGAGATTGGTCACGGAGCACTTGCTGAGAGAGCACTTCTTCCAGTAATTCCTTCAAAGGAAGAATTCCCTTATACAATCCGTGCCGTATCTGAGACATTTGAGTCTAACGGATCTACATCTATGGGTTCAACATGTGCATCATGTATGTCACTTATGGCAGCAGGTGTACCTATTAAGGCTCCTGTAGCTGGTATCAGCTGTGGTCTTGTAACTGGTGAGACAGATGATGACTTCGTTCTTCTTACAGATATCCAGGGTCTTGAGGACTTCTTCGGAGATATGGACTTCAAGGTAGCAGGTACTAAGAAAGGTATTACAGCTATTCAGATGGATATCAAGATTCATGGTCTTACAGATGAGATCATCAAAGGTGCTATCGCTCGTACAAGAGAAGCTCGTTTCTACATTCTTGATGAGTGCATGCTTAAGGCTATCCCAGCTCCTCGTGAGACTGTAAATGAGTACGCTCCTAAGATCGTATCACTTCAGATAGATCCTGATAAGATCGGTGATGTTATCGGTCAGAAGGGTAAGATGATCAACCAGATCATTGAAGAAAATGATGTTAAGATCGATATCGATGATGAGGGTATGGTATCAGTTTGTGGTATCAACCAGGATGGTATCGACAATGCTATAAAGACAATCAAGCTTATCGTTGAGCCTATCCAGGTTGGTAAGGTTTACGAAGGTGAAGTTGTAAGAATTATGCCATTTGGTGCATTCGTTCAGATTACACCTATCAAGGATGGTATGATCCATATCTCAAAGCTTGCTAAGGAAAGAGTTGAGAAGGTTGAAGATGTTGTAAACATCGGAGATAAGGTTAAAGTTAAGGTTCTTGGTATAGAGATGGGTAAGGTAAGCCTTTCACTTAAGGATGTTGAACAGGAATAATATAAGGGTCTTTAAAGTATTTAGGGGAACTATATAAAGACTTTGGAGGATATTACTAATATGCAGTTTGGTTTTTTTGATGATAGTAATAAGGAATATGTTATAAATAGACCTGATACTCCAGCACCATGGGCGAACTATCTTGGTTCGCCTGAATATGGTGCTATCATATCGAACAACGCCGGCGGCTACAGCTTTGTACAGTCTGGAGCTAATGGCCGAATTCTTAGATATGTATTCAATAGTTTCGATCAGCCTGGTCGTTATATCTACATTAGAGATAATGAGAGTGGCGACTTCTGGTCAAACTCTTGGATGCCTGTTGGAAAGTCTCTTGATACATTTAAGAGTGAGGTTAGACATGGTACAGCTTATACTGTTATCAAGTCTGATTATAGCGGTATTCATACAGAGGCATCTTACTACGTACCTCTTAATAAGACTTACGAAGTATGGAGTGTTGATGTAACTAATGCTTCAGATAAAGCTAGAGATCTTACACTTACTGGTTTTGCTGAGTTCACAAATGAAGGTAACTACGAGCAGGATCAGGTAAATCTTCAGTATACACTCTTCATTACTCGTACTTACTTCATGGGTAATCGTATCAAGCAGGTTATAAATGAAAATGTTGTTAATTCTAAAGTGAATGGTAGTGAGGCAGCTTGCCGTTTTATCGGTCTTGCTGGCAGCAATATCGATTCATATTGTGGTGATAAGGAAGCTTTCCTTGGTTCATATCGTAATTACTCAAATCCTATCGGAGTTGAGTCAGGAGATTTAGGCGGCTACCTTAATTATAACTCTAACAGCTGTGGAGCACTTTCATCTAAGGTTACTCTTGCTCCTGGTGAGACTAAGACATTATGTTTCATCGTAGGACAGAAGAGTGATGAAGAGTGTGAAGAAATAATCAGCAGCTACGCTGATGCTAAGGCTGTAACAGAGAAGGAACTTAGTGAACTAAAGACATACTGGCATGGTAAGCTGAATCATTTCCAGGTAAAGACACCATCTCCAGAGTTCAACACCATGATCAATACTTGGAATGCATTTAACTGCTTTATGACATTTATCTGGTCAAGAGCTGCTTCCTTTATATACTGTGGTCTTCGTAATGGTTATGGTTACAGAGATACAGTTCAGGATATTCAGGGTGTTATTCACCTTGATCCAGAGGCTGCTGCAGATAAGATTCGTTTCATGCTTTCTGCTCAGGTTGATAACGGTGGAGGACTTCCACTTGTTAAGTTCACACATAATGCTGGTCATGAGACATGTCCAGATGAAAATGATGAAAATTCAGTATACGCAAAGGAAACAGGTCATCCAGCTTATAGAGCTGATGATGCACTCTGGCTCTTCCCTACAGTATACAAATATATATCAGAGTCAGGAAATCTTGACTTTATAGATGAAGTTATAGTTTATGCTAACAAGGATGAGGGTACTGTATATGACCACCTCAAGAGAGCAATTGGTTTCTCACTTAACAGACTTGGCCCTCACGGTATGCCTGCTGGTCTTCATGCAGACTGGAATGACTGCCTGAGACTTGGTAAGAAGGGTGAATCAACCTTCGTTGCATTCCAGCTTTATTATGCATTTACTATAATAAAGAAGTTTGCGGAATATAAGAAGGACACTGATTATATTGCATATATCGATGGTGAGCAGGAGAAGCTCGGCAAGATACTTAATGATTGCTGGAACGAAGATCGATTCATCCGTGGATATATGGAAAGTGGTCAGGTTATCGGTGAGAGAACTGATCCAGAAGCAAATATGTGGCTTAATCCACAGAGCTGGTCTGTAATATCTGGTCTTGCTACAAAGGATCAGGCAGAAGCAGCACTTGACAGTGTTAATAAGTATCTTAATACTGATTATGGTGTAATGCTTATGGCACCTGCTTATAAGGAGCATGCATTTGATGGAGCACTTATGCTTCTCTTCAATGCTTCTACTAAGGAAAATGGTGGTATCTTCTCGCAGCCACAGGGATGGATAATCCTTGCAGAGGCTCTTTCAGGACATGGTGATAGAGCGTTCCAGTACTTTATGGAAAATGCTCCAAGTGCTATGAATGACAAGGCTGAGATAAGAAAGCTTGAACCATATTGCTATGGTCAGTTTACAGAGGGTAAGGATAGCCCATTCCATGGACGTTCACATGTTCATTGGCTTACAGGTACAGCATCAACTGTAATGGTTGGATGTGTTGAGGGTATCCTTGGTATGAGACCTGATTTCTATGGTCTGAAGATTGCTCCAGCTATCTCTTCGAAGTGGGATAAGGTAGAGATATCTAAGGATTTCAGAGGAAAGCATCTCTCAATCACTATTATGAACCCTAACGGAGCAGAGTCAGGCTTTAAGAGTATGACAGTAAATGGTGAAGCATATGATGAACCATATATACCTGCGGATGCTCTTAAAGATGATAACGAGGTTATCATTTACATTTCTTAATATATCAAAACTAATCCCCTCCATAGATAATATGGAGGGGTTTCAAGGTGGTTAGTAAATGGCTACAAAGTCAACTGGTAAAACTACAAATAGAAGTTCTAATACTACTAGAAGTAATTCTAGAAGTGGCTCAAAGAGTACTACTAGAAGTAACTCCAGTAGAAATGCATCTACAAGAAGTACATCAAATAAGAGAACCCCTAACAAAAATACAAAGGCCTATGAGAAGCAAAGGGCGGCAGAGAGAGCAGAAGCTGCAACTCCACCAGAGAACCTTCGAGAGATATATACCATTATCTTTTTTGCTGTAAATCTTATATTAGTTCTAGGAACTTATGGAGTATGCGGAAAGATAGGTAAGGCGCTCAGTGGATTTTTCTTTGGACTATTTGGTTCAACATTTTATGTTCTGCCTCTATTTTTCTTTATTGCATTTGTATTTATTATGGCAAATGGTCCTAAACCTAAGCTTATAAAAAAGCTTATCTGGTTTATGGTCCTCTTTATGTGTATAGGCTTTATATGTCAGCTGATTGTAGGAACTAAGAGTATAGGTGTTAAGGATTTATACTTTCTTGGATATACCGATCATCGTGGTGGCGGAATATTCTTTGGTGGAATCATAGTCTTCATAGCTAAGTTTCTAAGTAGAGTTGGTGCAGTTATTATCACTGTACTTTTATCTATTATATCTATTATAGAGATTACAAATGTTAGACTTGTTCAGCTTGTTAAGTCTATCTTTATGATGGCAGATCAGGTTGGATATGATGACGATGAAGATGAGTATGATGAATATGACTATGAGGATGATGAAGATATCAAGAGTATCATTCGTGATTCCAGAGAAGCTGAAGAACAGCGTCTTATAGAGAAGAAAGCTGCTGAGAAAAAGGCGGCCGGCAAGAAGAAAAAAGCTCTTCTTGGTGATCTTACTACAGATGACGCTAGTGCTAAGGGCTTTGAACAGGATATTTTAACAAATATTACAGTCTTTGATACAGAAGAGAAGAAGCTTGAGCGTGGTCAGGCACCAAGTGACAAGACTATTACAAGTACACCTATTCGTAAGAAGTCAATTAATTATGATGATGTTGTAGAACTTAAGGTGGATCCTAGAACTTATAATGATCCATTTGAATCATCTAATACAGCTGATGCAAGCGCACTTGATTTCCCAATAAATGCACCAACTGATGATACTATAAATGTTTCTACTGAAAATACTGCACCTGTTCCAGCTCCAACACCTACACCTGAGGTTAAGAAGGTAGAAGAACCTGAACATGTTACACAGAAGGATAGAATAGAAGCTAAGCAGGAGATTTCAAATGAAATCGATAATCAGGCTGAACCTAAGAAGGTATACAAGTTCCCACCTGTTAGTCTTCTGAAGTCTGGTGGAAGAGCATCATTTGACAGATCTAATGATGCGACAGTTAAAGAGACAGCATTAACTCTTAAGAAATCATTTGAGAGTTTTGGTGTAAATGTAACTATCACAAATTGTAGCGTAGGACCTGCTATAACACGTTACGAACTTCAGCCAGATCAGGGTGTAAGAGTTAATAAGATACTTTCTCTTGAAAGTGATATCAAGATGGCTCTTGCTGCTACAGATATTCGTATAGAAGCACCTATTCCAGGTAAGGCTGCTATAGGTATTGAGATTCCGAATAAGAATAACCAGACGGTATTTTTCAGGGATCTTATCGATAATGATCTCTTTAGAAGATTTAAGTCAAATGTTGCATTTGCAGTTGGTAAGGATATAAGCGGTCAGATTATCATTACAGATATCGCAAAGATGCCCCACCTTCTGATAGCTGGTTCAACTGGTTCTGGTAAATCGGTTTGTATAAACACTCTTATTATGAGTATTCTCTATAAATCATCTCCTGAAGATGTTCGTATGATCATGGTTGATCCTAAAATGGTTGAGCTTACTGCGTATAATGGCATACCACATCTGCTTATTCCAGTTGTAACTGATCCTAAGAAGGCGGCTGGTGCTCTTAACTGGGCAGTAGATGAGATGACAAAGAGATATCAGCTCTTTGCCAACTATAATGTTCGTAATATAGAAGGCTTTAATAAGAAGGTTGCTGAACAGGGACCAAATGAGGATCCACAGTTTAAGCATTTATATCAGCTTATTGTTATCGTAGATGAGTTAGCCGACCTTATGATGGTTGCTCATAAAGAAGTTGAAGACAGCATCGTTCGTCTGTCGCAGCTTGCTCGTGCTGCAGGTATACATCTTGTTATTGCGACACAGCGTCCATCGGTAGATGTTATCACTGGACTTATAAAAGCAAATGTACCTTCACGTATTGCATTTGCTGTTTCATCAGGTACAGATTCACGTACTATCATCGATATGGTTGGTGCGGAGAAGCTGCTGGGTAAGGGCGATATGCTCTTTTATCCTACGGGTTATACAAAGCCTGTTCGTGTACAGGGAGCCTTTATCGATGATGACGAAGTCATTAGGGTAGTTGATTACATTAAAGATAACACTGGCGAGACTTCATATGATGAGACAGTTACACAATCAATTGATAATTCTGCAGTAGCAAGCGGTGGTTCTTCAGCCGGCGGTTCATCGTCAGAAGATAATGATAGATACGATGAACTCTTTGAAGACGCAGCCCGTTACGTTATAGAGAAAGATAAAGCATCTATTGGTTATCTCCAGAGAATGCTGCGAATTGGCTTCAACAGAGCCGCACGTATTATGGATCAAATGGAGGAGTTTGGTGTAGTTGGTCCTGAAGAGGGAACAAAGCCTAGACGAATCCTGATGAATATGACGGAGTTCGAAGAAAAAATGGACTCCCTCTCATAAATGAGTCACTTCTCACGTCCGACGTAACAAGTGACTCAAAAATGAGTCACCTGTTACGTCGGACGTAAATGCTGACTCATTTTGTAACTATTAATCAAAGGAATCAATCAATGGAGGATGAGGATGAAGACAGATATCCAGATTGCACAGGAAGCAACAATGTTAGATATCAGAAAGATAGCTGAGAAGATCGGCGCATCGGAAGATGATATCGAAATGTATGGAAAGAGCATGGCAAAGCTTAGCGATGAATTTATTGATAAGCTTGCTTCTAAGGAGAATGGTAAGCTGGTTCTTGTAACAGCTATTAATCCAACTCCAGCTGGCGAGGGTAAGACTACAGTAACTCTTGGTCTTGGAGATGCTCTCAATAAAATGAATACTAACACAGTAGTTGCTATAAGAGAGCCTTCCCTTGGACCATGTTTTGGTATAAAGGGCGGAGCTGCAGGTGGTGGTTATGCGCAGGCAGTACCTATGGATAAGCTGAATCTTCACTTTACTGGAGATTTTCATGCTATAACATCTGCAAATAATCTGATGTGTGCTATGCTAGATAATCATATGCTTCAAGGAAATGCACTCCGTATTGACCCTAAGAGAGTAGTCGTTAAGAGATGTCTTGATATGAATGACCGCGCTCTTAGAAATATTACAATTGGTCTTGGAAAGAGACTTGATGGAGTTGTCCGTGAGGATCACTTCTGCATAACAGTTGCTACAGAGGTTATGGCTATCCTTTGTCTTGCTGAAGATCTGGAAGATCTTAAGGCGCGACTTGGTAGAATCATAGTTGCATATAACTATGATAATGAGCCAGTTACAGCAGCTGATCTTAACTGCGTAGGTGCTATGACAGTACTTCTTAAAGATGCTATAAGACCTAACCTGATTCAGTCACTTGAGAACAATCCGGTATTTGTACACGGTGGACCATTTGCAAATATCGCTCATGGATGTAACTCAGTAAGAGCAACAAAGCTTGCTCTTAAAGCTGCTGACTATGTAATCACAGAAGCAGGATTCGGTGCAGACCTCGGTGCTGAGAAGTTCCTGGATATCAAGTGCCGTATGGCTGGCATTAAGCCAGACGCTGTTGTTCTTGTAGCAACAGCCAGAGCCCTTAAGTATAACGGTGGCATTCCAAAGGATGAGCTGAATCAGGAAAATGTTGAAGCTCTGAAGAAAGGTATCGTAAACTTAGGCAAGCATATAGAAAACCTCAAGAAGTACAATGTACCTGTTGTTGTAACTATCAATAAGTTTGTTGCAGATACAGATGCTGAGGTTGCAACTATTAAAGAGTTCGTTGAATCAAAGGGTTGCCGTTTTGCTGTATCAGAAGTATGGGCAAAGGGCGGCGAAGGTGGACTTGAACTTGCAGAGCAGGTACTTGCAGCAATCGAAGAAGGAAGCCCTAACTTCAAGTTCCTCTATGACGACAGTCTAAGCCTCAAAGAAAAGATTGAGACAATATCACGTGAAATCTATGGTGCTGATGGTGTTGAATACAGCCCAGAAGCAAACAATGCTCTTAAGAAGCTTGAAGATCTTGGTTTCGGAAATGTACCAGTATGTATGGCAAAGACACAGTACTCACTTTCTGATAATCAGAAGCTTCTTGGAAGACCAACAGGTTTCAATGTAAATATTCGTGAAGTATATGTATCTGCTGGCGCGGGCTTCGTAGTAGCTATCGCTGGTCAGATAATGACAATGCCAGGACTTCCAAAGAGTCCTGCTGCAGAAAGAATCGATGTTCTTCCAAGTGGAGAAATCGTAGGATTATTCTAATGTTGTGATACAATACGTTTCTTGTCTGTCACATATCACACAAACACGCTCCGGCTCACTAAGCTTCGAGCGTCGTCCTTTTCGGACACCTCTTCGCACCGTCGACCTACGGTCGAGTTGCAAACTCGGTGTCCCCGGACTCGCTCTTAGCAAGTGGTGCTCCACTATCGTTTGTGCTGATATGTGTCAGCCCAAGAAACTTGTTTTATTTTTAGGAAAAATATAAGTTTTTTAGATTTATTATTTAGATTAGGAGAATGATATGGCTGAATTAATTGATGGAAAGAAGATATCACAGGATTTAAAGGACGAGGTTAAAGCTCAGGTTTCTGAACTGAAGGCAAAGGGTGTAGAGGTTGCTCTTGCTGTTATCCTTGTTGGAAATGATCCTGCTTCAACAGTATATGTTGGTAACAAGAAGAAGGCTTGTGAGTATACAGGTATTAGATCTGAATCATATGAGCTTCCAGAGGATACATCTGAGAAGGAACTTCTTGATCTTGTTGAGAGACTGAATAATGATGACAAGATAGATGGTATACTTGTGCAGCTTCCACTTCCTAAGCATATTGACGAAGATAAGGTTATCAGAAGCATTTCTCCAGATAAGGACGTTGATGGATTCCATCCAGAGAGCGTTGGTCGTCTTAGTATAGGGGCTAAGGGATTTGTATCATGTACACCTGCTGGTGTTATCGAACTTCTGAAGAGAAGCAATACACCTCTTGATGGAGCAAATGCTGTTGTTGTAGGTAGAAGTAATATAGTAGGTAAGCCTATGAGTATGCTTCTTCTTCGTGAGAATGCAACTGTTACTGTATGTCATTCTCATACTAAGAATCTTAAGGAAGTATGTAAAAATGCTGATGTACTTGTAGTTGCTATAGGACAGCCTAAGTTTATCGATGCATCATATATTAAAGAAGGAGCTACAGTAATTGATGTAGGTATTCATAGAGTAGATGATGGATCAAAGAAATTATGTGGTGATGTTGATTTCGAATCTGCAGAGAAGGTTGCGGGTAAGATCACACCTGTTCCTGGTGGAGTTGGTCCTATGACTATTGCAGAGCTGATGAATAACTGTCTGCAGTCAGCACTTATGAAGATGCAATAGCTCTAGTTTCAGAACCCAAATAAGATGATATATTTATGGATGCTGTGTAAAAGCATCTGGAGTATGGGAATAAGTTATGTTTAATATAGTGCTTGTCACACTTGGTTGTGATAAAAATACAGCTGACAGCGAACGCATGCTGGGGCTGATCAATAATTCTGAATATAATCTAGTATCTGATCCTGAGGAGGCTGATGCAGCTATAGTTAACACTTGCTGCTTTATAGAATCAGCAACTCAGGAGAGTATAGATAAGCTTCTTGAACTTTCTGAACTAAAGGAAGGAAGGCTTAAGTATCTTATATGTACTGGATGCATGGCTCAAAGGTTTAAAGATCAGATAGCAAAGGAACTTCCTGAAGTTGATGCATTTGTGGGAACTATGAGCCTTGACTCTATAGTAGATGTTATAGATGAACTAAGGGCTATTCGACCTGTAAATGATTCTGATGACTCTACTTCGTCTAGAGTTAGTTCTCCGGTTACTAGATTTAATGATCTGGATAGTCCTTATCCAGATAGAAACCAGATAGAACGTATAGTTACAGAACGTCCATATCTGGAATATCTTAAGATAGCTGATGGGTGTGATAAACGTTGTACATACTGTGCTATACCTTACTTTAAGGGGAAGTACAAGTCTGTTCCTATGGAATCAGTTATTGAAGAAGCTAAGGTGCTAGCGGATTCAGGTGTTAAGGAACTGATACTTGTGGCACAGGAGACAACATGTTATGGTATTGATTTATATGGAGAGAAGAGACTTCATTTACTTCTTAGAGAGCTTTCTAAGATAGAGGGGATAGAGTGGATTAGACTTTTATATGCATATCCGGAAGAAATCTATCCTGAACTAATAAATGAGATGGCCTCAAATCCTAAGGTTCTTCACTATATAGATATGCCAGTGCAGCATACCGAAGATGATATCCTGAGACGTATGGGACGAAGAATTGATAAGGCCGGTATCAAAAAGGTTGTTAACGCACTTAGGATAAATATGCCTGATATCGTGATTAGAACCACTATAATTACAGGATTTCCTGGTGAAACGATAGATGATCATGAACATCTTCTTGATACGCTTGCAGAGCTAAGACTAGATCATGTTGGAGTATTTACCTATTCTCAGGAAGATGGTACTCCTGCTGCTTTATTTGGTGATCAGATTGATGATGACACGAAAAATGCTAGATTAGAAGATATAATGCTCTTGCAACAGGATATATCTGCTGAGACACTGTCAAGTTATGTTGATAAAGAGTTTGATGTCATAATAGATGGATATCTTCCTGATGATGATGTGTATGTAGGTCGTTCCTACATGGATGCACCTGATATAGATGGTATGATATTTATCGATTCTTCTCGTGAACTTCTATCTGGGGAGATAGTAAGAGTGAAGATAACTGATTCTGACATATATGACTTAGAGGCTCGTTTGATATAATGAGTAGGTGAGGAAGGCAAACTGATGATGAAAAAAGTATTTGTGAAACTAATTCAAATGATGCTGCAGCATCAAGCAAATACAACTGAGATCAGGGTGCTGTAACTTGCGAAAATGGATGGTGGTTTGAGGATAATGGATGGTATCCTCAGTCACAGTATCTGTGGATCGACGGTGTTAATTACTGGTTTGATGCATCAGGTTATACAAAATAATTTTTAGATTAATTGGAGGAAATATGAACTTACCTAACAAAATAACAATCTTCAGAGTAATACTTATACCTGTATTTCTTGTACTTTTATACGTTACAGCAATTCCTGCTAATAAATGGCTTGCGCTTGCTGTCTTTATTATAGCTTCTCTATCGGATATGGTAGATGGAAAGATAGCTAGGAAGTATAATCTTGTAACGGATTTTGGTAAGTTTATGGATCCTCTTGCAGATAAGCTTCTCGTGAGTGCTGCACTTATTGCACTTATAGAACTTGGAAGAATCCCGGCGTGGATTGTTATAGTTATCATTTCAAGAGAGTTCATAATCAGCGGATTTAGACTTGTAGCTGCAGATAATGGTATTGTAATTGCTGCTGGCTGGTGGGGGAAAGTAAAAACGGCTGTAACCATGGTAATGCTATGTGTTATGATTCCAGATCTTGCTTCTATCTTTACAAATGCAGCGACTCCAATCCATATAGTCGAGCAGATTCTTCTCTATGCGTCACTCGTTCTGACAGTTGTTTCGCTTATAGATTATCTAGTTAAGAATAAAAATGTAATAAAAACATACAAATAAATATATTATTGAATGAAATGTAAATGAGTCATCTGCTTTAGAGTAATACTCTGGGCTGATGACTCATTTTTGTTATATGAAAATGACAAAAAATAACACACGATAACAAAATAAATACCTTGAAATAAAGGTAGTAAGACACTATAATATATAAGGCGAAAATTGGTCCTAGTAGTTTTTAGGTCTTTTATTATAGGTCAAAAACATTAAGATTTTTCACTAAATATTTTTTACGGAGGAAAGTGTAATGAGCGACAAGCTTAAACTGTCAGCAAGTGAGAGAATTGCAAGCTTACTTGATGACTCAAGTTTTGTTGAAATCGGAGCAGAGGTTAATGCAAGAGCAACAGATTTCAACGAAGGTTCACTCGATACTCCTAAGGACGGAGTTATCACAGGCTATGGACAGATTGATGGAAGACTCGTATTTGTTTACAGCCAGGATGCAACAGTTCTTGGTGGAGCTATTGGAGAGATGCATGCCAAGAAGATTTCTCATATCTATGGCATGGCTATGAAGGTGGGTGCTCCGGTAATCGGACTTATCGATTGTGCAGGTTTGAGACTCCAGGAGGCTACTGATTCACTTCACAGCTTTGGTGCACTTTATAAGAAGTTCACTATGGCGTCTGGTGTTATTCCACAGATTACAGCTATATTTGGAAATGCAGGTGGCGGAGCAGCAGTTCTGACTTCACTTTCTGATTTCACTATTATGGTTGACTCAGCAAAGCTTTTTGTTAACAGTCCTAATGCTGTTGAGGGTAACTATGAAGAGAAGCTTGATACTTCTTCAGCAGAGTTCGTAAGCACTCATAGCAACATGGTTGATAAGGTAGTAGCTGATGATGCATCAGCACTTGCTGAGATTAGGAATCTTGTTACATTC
This sequence comes from uncultured Lachnospiraceae bacterium, assembly GCA_902760415.1. GTDB lineage: Bacteria > Bacillota > Clostridia > Lachnospirales > Lachnospiraceae > Eubacterium_Q. The sequence continues at coordinate 5,537 of CACWGK010000007.1, read as the reverse complement.
CTCCCTTCAAATAATGATGATTTCGTTGACGGGGATACTGAGGATGATCTTAACAGAACAATTCCTGGTATTGACGGATACGCAGATGATGCAAGAAAAGTTATAGAGAGTATAGCAGATGACAACATCTTCTATGAGCTTAAGAAGGAGTCAGGTAAGGATTTCGTTACTGGCTTTATCAAGCTTGGTGGATTCTCTGTTGCAGTAGTTGCAAATCAGGAGAAGAAGATGACAGCTATGGGTATCCGTAAGGCTGCTGGACTTGTAAGCTTTGCAGATGCATTTAACATACCTGTACTTACTCTTACAAATGTAGATGGTTTCAACAATACACTTAATGATGAGCTTTATATCTCAAAGGCTGGAGCTAAGCTCATATCAGCCTTCGCTGTAGCAACAGTTCCTAAGGTAAATGTTGTTATCGGCAATGGTTTTGGAAGTGGTTATCTGATGATGAACTCAAGAAGCCTTGGAGCAGATGTAGTATATGCTTGGCCAAATGCTAAGATCGGCACTATGGATTCTAAGTACCTTGCAGAGATCCTTGCTTCAGATACAATAGCTGCAAGTGATGATAAGGTTGCTGCTATTAAGGAGACAGAGAAGCAGATTATTGAATCTCAGACTGGTGCTAAGGCTGCTGCAAGACGCGGTTATGTAGATGACATCATCGAGCCAGATGCAACAAGAAAGAGAGTTATTGCTGCATTTGATATGCTTGCAACAAAGAGTGAAGATAGACCATATAAGAAGCATATCGCTTTCTAAGGAGGATTTATTAATGAAAAAGATTAAGAAGATGCTCCTGCTTACGCTTATGGTGGCACTGATTCTTTCTCTTACTGGATGTGGAAAAGAAGAAAAGGCTATTGCAGATAATCTCAACTTTGAAGTTGATGCACCATCTATGCAAAAGCTCTCTCAGATGATCATTGACCAGTACAAAGATGTAAATGATACTGCAAAGGAATACTATCTAAGTGATGGAAATGATCTTCAGAAGACAGCTGTTAGAGGATTTGATGCTGCACAGACTACAGATCATGTCGGTCGCTTCGATAAGTATCTAGAAGGTGAAGGATCATTTAAGATAAGAAATGGTGCTGAAGGAAAGGTTGTTTTCTCTCAGTTCTGTAAGTATGAGCATAGAACAGTAGAAGTTAAGGTGGCATATTCAGAGAATAAGGGATATGCACTTGATAAAGAACGTCTTTATTCTGATCTTAGTAAACAGGCTGCTGATTATAACATGGATATAACTCAGTATATCCCTGCTGCATTTGGAGAAGATGAAGAACTTGATATGACATCAATGGATGGCTTCCTCGACAGCTATCTTGGAAAGTACTACGGAGTATACAAGTATAATCCAGTAGAAGTTGAAGTAAGTCCGGTATATTCAAAGTCAGAACTTATTAAGAAAGCCGGTGTTAACACTGGTATTGGTATGGGTATCGTATTCTTAGTACTTATATTCATATCATTTGTAATTAGCCTTCTTAAGTATCTTCCAATGCTTTTTGATAAGGATATCCGTAAGGAGAATGCAAAGAAGAAGCAGGCTCAGGAGAATGCAAAGAAGAAGACTGAAGATTTGATTATAGCATCTAGAGGTGCTAAGGCAGCTGATACTAAGGCTGCTACAGCTGATTCCGAAGATCTTATGAATGATAGCGAACTTGTAGCGGTTATTACAGCAGCTATATATGCAGCAACTGCATCAGGAACTGCTGGAGCTGTTAGAGGACCTGCTTACACAGCAAGTAATGATAAGCTTGTCGTAAGATCGATTAGAAGAGCAAAGAGATAACTAGGGAGGATTATATAAAATGAAGAATTATAAGATAACAGTTAATGGAACAACATATGATGTTGCTGTTGAAGAAGTTGGCGCAGGTTCAGCACCTGTAGCTGCAGCTCCTGTAGCAGCACCAGCCGCAGCGCCTGCTCGTGCAGCAGCACCAGCTGCTAAGCCAGCTGCTTCAGGTTCAAAGGGATCAGTAGTAGTATCTGCACCTATGCCTGGTAAGATTCTTGCAGTTAAGACAGAGGTTGGTAAGGACGTAAAGAAGGGTGATGTACTTCTCGTTCTTGAAGCTATGAAGATGGAAAATGAAATCGTTGCTCCTGAAGATGGAACAGTAGCATCAGTAGATGTTTCAGTTGGATCTTCTGTAGAGTCTGGCGATACACTTGCAACACTTAACTAATCGGTTCTTTATAACTTTATTGAGAGGATAAATATACGATGAAAGAGATAATAATAAATCTTGCCAGTCAGACAGGATTTGCTACTCTTGATTGGAAGAACTACATTATGATACTTGTTGCATTTGTATTCATGTATCTTGCAATCGCTAAAGGGTTTGAGCCACTCCTGCTTGTACCAATCTCATTTGGTATGTTTCTGGTAAATATGTTTCCTGGCATCATAGAAGAGGGCGGACTTCTGCATTACTTCTATATGCTGGATGAATGGAGTATTCTTCCTTCACTCATTTTCATGGGTGTAGGAGCTATGACTGACTTCGGTCCGCTTATTGCATATCCGCCGAGCTTTATACTTGGTGCCGCGGCGCAGTTCGGTATCTATGGTGCTTATTTCCTTGCTATAGCATTAGGCTTCACAGGTAAGGAAGCAGCTGCTATATCAATCATCGGTGGTGCAGATGGTCCTACATCTATCTTCCTTGCTGGTAAGCTTGGAATGGGTGATACACTTCTTGGACCTATCGCAGTTGCAGCATATTCATATATGTCACTTGTACCTGTTATTCAGCCACCATTTATGAAGTTATTCACAACAAAGAAGGAGAGGCTTGTCCGTATGCCTCAGCTTCGTAAGGTAACAAAGCTTGAGAAGATTATCTTCCCTATCGTTGTTACACTCGTAGTTGTTATGATCCTTCCTACAACAGCTCCACTTGTTGGTATGCTGATGCTTGGAAATCTTTTCAGAGAGTCTGGAGTTGTTAAGCAGCTTACTGAGACAGCATCAAATGCTATGATGTACATCGTAGTTATCATGCTTGGTACATCAGTAGGTGCTACAACAAGTGCAGAAGCATTCCTTCAGGTTTCTACACTTAAGATAGTTCTTCTTGGACTTATTGCATTCTCACTTGGTACCACGGCGGGTGTCCTGTTCGGTAAGCTTATGTGTCTTGTCACGAAGGGTAAAGTTAATCCGCTTATTGGTTCAGCCGGAGTATCAGCTGTACCTATGGCTGCCAGAGTATCACAGAAGGTTGCTGCAGAGTATGATCCTACAAACTTCCTTCTTATGAATGCGATGGGACCTAATGTTGCCGGAGTTATCGGTACAGCAGTCGCCGCCGGTACATTTATGGCTATCTTTAATGTCCACTAATTAGAATGTATAGATGCGAGAGTTTTGAATAATGTTTTTCGAAACCATTGCGGGTCTCGGCGCTTAGCGATTCACGAGTACTTTGTACGAAGTGAGAGCTTAGCGAGTCCAAGCTTGTTTTCGAAGAAATCAAGCTGACGGCCGCTAGGGGTACCCGCACTGTGCGAGAGCTGAGTTGAGAAAAACATTTTCAAAATCGAGCATGTGAATATGATATAGAAAGGAAATAAAAAAATGTCAGAAATTAAGAAGCTTGGCATTACTGAGACAGTCCTCCGTGACGCACATCAGTCTCTGATTGCAACTCGTATGCCAACAGAAGAAATGCTTCCAATTATAGATAAGATGGATCAGGTTGGATATCACTCAGTAGAGTGCTGGGGTGGAGCAACATTTGATGCTTGCCTTAGATTCCTTAAGGAAGATCCATGGGAAAGACTTCGTAAGCTGAAGGATGGCTTTAAGAATACAAAGCTTCAGATGCTCTTCAGAGGTCAGAATATTCTTGGTTATAGACCATATGCTGATGACGTAGTAGAGTACTTCGTTCAGAAGTCTATTGCAAATGGTATTGATATAATTCGTATCTTTGACTGTCTTAATGATCTTCGTAACCTTGAGACGGCTGTAAAGGCTACTAATAAAGAAGGTGGTCATGCACAGATAGCTCTTTCATATACTCTTGGAGATGCTTATACACTTGACTACTGGAAGGATACAGCTCGTCGTATCGAAGAGATGGGTGCTAACTCAATCTGTATCAAGGATATGTCAGGTCTTCTCGTACCTTACGAGGCAGAGAGACTTGTTAAGGCTCTTAAGGAAGGTTCAAGTCTTCCTATTCAGCTTCATACACATTACACATCAGGTGTAGCTTCTATGACTTATCTTAAGGCTGCTGAAGCTGGTGTTGATGTAATCGATACAGCTATATCACCATTTGCTCTTGGTACATCACAGCCTGCTACAGAAGTTATGGTTGAGACATTTAAGGGTACAGACAGAGATACAGGTCTTGATCAGAATCTCCTTGCTGAGATAGCTGAGTACTTTAGACCATATAGAGAAGAGTGTCTTGAGTCTGGTCTTATGAGCACAAAGATTCTTGGTGTTAACATTAAGACTCTTCTTTATCAGGTACCAGGTGGTATGCTTTCAAACCTTGTATCACAGCTTAAGGAAGCTAAGCAGGATGATAAGCTTCAGGAAGTTCTTGAAGAAGTTCCTCGTGTTCGTAAGGACTTTGGTGAGCCACCTCTTGTTACTCCTTCATCACAGATCGTTGGTACACAGGCTGTACTTAATGTTCTGATGGGTGAGAGATATAAGATGATCACTAAGGAATCTAAGGATCTTCTTGCTGGAAAGTATGGTCAGACAATCAAGCCATTTAATCCAGAAGTTCAGAAGAAGGCTATTGGTGATACAAAGCCTATCACACATAGACCTGCAGATGATCTTGAGCCAGAACTTGATAAGCTTCGCGAAGAGATTAAGCAGTACAGCCAGCAGGATGAGGATGTTCTTTCATATGCTCTGTTCCCACAGGTTGCAACTGAGTTCTTCAAGTATAGAGAGGCTCAGCAGACAGGTGTAGATCTGTCCAAGGCAGATACAAATAATAAAACATATCCTGCATAAATCTTTTTGATGCAAATATATGATATAATGTTGACGCTTTCGCCGAATTGGTGAGAGCGTCAATTTTTATAAGTGGTGTTTTTGTTTTATTTGAAATTAGCTTTAGAGGTACAGAATAGATGAGTGATAGAGTGACAACAAAAGTAGAATCAAGAAAGATTCGTAGTGGAGTGATCTTTGGCACAGTGTTTATTGCATTTGCACTATTCATTTTAATATACGGTTTGATTGGTGCGTCAAGTAAGCTACAAAATGTCTGCTATATTGAGGATATTATGAAAGAATCAGAAAAGCGTACTTGGCGTACTGTGTATTTTGATATCACTGAGGAACCGATATTTGTAGGTTCGGATGAGGATATGTATTTTTATTTGATATATGGCGATGGTAACTATCATATTGCAAGAATGACGGAGAGCGAGTATGCGCATGTTTCAAAAGAAGTAAGTCAGAATGGAAAAATGCATTTTACTGCTGTTACAAGATATCTTGGTGCGTCAGACCTAAAGGCTGAGATAGCTGAAAA
>CACWGK010000006.1:54238-62688 GCA_902760415.1 uncultured Lachnospiraceae bacterium | reverse complement strand
ACAAGCCGACAGAAGTTCCCCAATTATCTGGTTATCCATGGTTGCACCTTTACAGATCACACCCTGCTGTCCATTTTGAAGACGATATGTATTTTCAGGTGAAAGTGTCGGACAGGTTACAAGATACTCTCCATCCTCCACAAGATAATCCATGATAAATATCGCGGCATCTCTCATGATCTCATAATTCTCTTTAAGAAACTCTATATCCTCTGTAAAGAGATACTGCTCCCAGATATGAAGCGAAAGCCAGGCACCACCCATAACCCAGTAGCTGGAGCTGAGACATACATCCTGAGGACATGTATCTGCCCAGATATCAGAATTATGATGAGCCACAAAGCCACCGCAGCCATACATCTTTTCTGCTGTAATCTTTCCACTTTCTCTAAGCCTCTTTAAAAATGTAATAAGCGGTTCCTGACACTCTACAAGATTCGTAACAAGTGCCGGCCAGTAATTCATTTCCGTATTAATATTTATTGTATATTTACTTCCCCAGATCGGAGTATAATCCTCATTCCATATGCCCTGAAGATTGGCAGGAAGTGAACCCTCTCTCGAGGATGAAATCAGAAGGTATCGTCCAAACTGGAAGAATCGGACAACCTTTTCCTGACCTTCTATATCAAGCGTCACTCTGTTATAAAGAGACTGGTAATCCTCGATATGCTTTAATAAAATCTCAGTCCACGAAAGCTTAGAGACATCATCCAGTCTTCCAAGTACTGAAGCTACAGGATCAGCCTCTCTAAAAGTTGTATCAGCAGCAAGCAGAATAAGTGCTTCGTCAGCCTCACGTATTATGATACTATTTCCAATGGTTTCGCATTTACCACCGGTCGGAATCACCTTTATTGCTGTGGCAGATGATATGCTTCCCTTTCCGCCAGAGGTAGCTTCCATAATCTGAATATTTCCAGGAAGAGCCTTAATACTATCTACATAGTGATTATAATTCTGTCTCCTGATCGTGAGCATCTCATAGGGACGGTCCTCCCAAGGTGCAAAGCCTCTTCCCAGCTGAGCATGAAAAGAAAGACTACCTTTCTTATCAGCTGTTAAATGAATAGCCATTATATTATCAGGAAAGCTAGTGATAACCTCACGCTTAAACCTAACACCATTCATGGTAAACTCAGTTGTTGCAACAGCTCTACTAATGTCCAGTGAACGCGTGTAATCTGAATACTCCGTTTCTTTTCCCATAAATTCTATATAAAGATTGCCAAGGCATTCATAATGCCTCTGCTCTTCCGGAGTTCCTGAAAGTGCAAAGCTACAAAGCTCTTCTGCCTCGGATATCTTTCCTTCAAAGATAAGCCTTCTTATCTCAGGAAGTTTTTCCTTTGCAGAAGGATTTATCCTGTCCTGCTTTCCGCCAAACCATACACTGTCTTCATTAAGCTGAATTCTTTCAATATATGGATTTCCAAAAACCATACCGCCCAGTCTTCCATTTCCGACAGGCAGCGCCTCATTCCAATTAGAGGCAGGTTTATCAAACTCAATCTTATTTACATCAATCACTGTTATTATCCCCTTACCAATTGTCACTTGCTATTTATAGTAGCTACCGTACCAATTTACCTACGCATTCATTTCTTCAACTACCGATAATGGCTTAATTGTCATCTCCACCCATGCAGGGATAAATCCACATTTAACCGCATTTCTAACCGATCGAACATTAGACCAAGCTGTGCAGTAAAATGGAACCTTATCCCTCTTCAGTATTTCCGTGATAAGCTTACTTGTAACACTGGTTGCAATTCCATTTCTTCTATACTCTGGAAGTACATCTACACCTATCTGCCACATTTCATCAGCATCTGCCGAACATGCAGCAAAGCCGATAAGCTTATCCTGTGTATAAGCCCCAACTCCCAGCACATCCAGTTCCTTTCTCGCCTCACAGAGCGCATTGCTCCATTCAGGAACATAAAGCTCTGTAAAATCCTTTTGCTCCAGAACCTTAAGTTCAAAATTACATGGATGCTCCTTCACCATGTCTAGCTTTGGAAGGTAGTACTCTGCCATGAAGCATACTCCATATCCTCGTGGCTTTAGTTTTTCACTAAGCCAGGTCATATTCGGAGTTTCAAACAGGTGATAGAACTCATACTTCTTCAAATATTCTTCTGCGATATCTCTTATATCATCCTGCACAGCTGCAACCACGTTGCTTCCATAGGAAACAAAGTTTCCTATCACAGGCTGCTTGATATACTTTCTCGCGTGCTCTCCCATATGATATTTGCATATTACATTTTCTGTTTTTGTAAAGTCTTCTGCTTTACATCCTATATCCTCCGCAGACTGCGCCAGAGCAATCTGCAGAATTTCTTTATCTGTCATATTATTGTCCTCTTATCTTAGTTCTACATGTTCAAGAAGCCACTTTGCCACTCCATCATCGACATTACTTTCAATTATGCCTGTCGCAACAGCCTTTAATTCGTCCACTGCATTTGCGACAGCATAACACTCATCTGATGCTTCAAACATTGGCAGATCATTTACGGCATCACCAAAGGATATGACTCTGGTACAGTTCCACATCTCCTTAAGTTTTCGAATAGCATTTAGCTTAGATGCAGCAGCCGGCATTATCTCACACCAATAATCAGGCGTGTATAATTCCTGCTGCAATGTGCATCTATATCTTGCATCTCTTACGAAAATGTCATAGACAGGCTGAAGTTCATCTTTTTCACCTATACAGGTAAAGTAAAACATTTCACCTTCGTATAAAGAATTCTTATCATGCACTGCACGAAATCTCTTGTCACCTATTCTTTTACTGAGGTACCTTCTGACACCATCATTTTCATTTTCGGGTATCCAGGATACTTTTTCAACTCCCTCGACATAGGCATATACCATTGAACTGATATTATACTTGCTCAGAGTCTCTATAACCTTATCTCTTTCTTCCTTTGTGAAATCAACCTTTGAAAGAATCTCACCTGTTGAAGGCTGGATTATAAAAGCACCGTTATAAGCTATAACCGGGATTTCTGTGGATAGTCCTTTAGTAACTACCGAAGCTGATACCAGTGACCTTGCGGTTGCATAGGTAAAAAGCATTCCCTTTTCAACCAGCTCGTTTATAGTCCTAATGCTGAATGGATTAATAGTATCCTTAGTATTAAGCAAAGTACCATCGAGGTCAGTTACATATAAAGTCTTATCCATCATTTTCTCCTTTTATTACTCCTTATTCATCTCCAGAAGCTAAATCCAGTTTATGATACTATTTTAGTCTATCTCTGTAATTCATACATGATGAGTGTCAGCTTGTCATTTATTACCTGCTCTTCGCCGGTCCTTACAAATCCACATTTCTCATACAGGTGACAGTTGCCTTTTTCCTGAAGGATCGTTTCCAGCTTCCAGGTTGTAACCTCTGGCAGTAGGTCAAACGCCTGCTGTATTGCTATATATCCAATACCCCTGTTCTGGAATTCAGGAAGGATAAAGAGTGGGCTGATGAATGAAACCTTTATCTCATTCGGATCATTATGTCCTATATTTATCGCACCTACTCTTGCTCCGTCCATCATAACAAAGTAATATTTTCTGTTTTCCACTGCATACCTTGCCCGAACTCTTTCAATTGGCTCGATAGCAGGTGAGCCTTCATCATGATACTTTTCATAGAGAGGCATATAGCTCTTGATCTGCATATCATGTAAAACAGGTATTTCGTCCTCAGTGACTTCCACCAGTGTTATATTTATATTTTCCATAATTTTCTCCTTATTCTTTCCACATTTTCCATCGAAACTCCTATACTTTCAAAGTAACCTTCTACACTTCCATATTTCTTTATAAACAGCCCCATGAAATCTCTGATATAGCTTTCTCTTGGAATAATTATATTTATATCCAGATCAGGATGATGTATTGCTGCCATCTTAAAACGTTCCTTATTATATTCTTTAGTCAGCATGTAATCATAAATTATATCTTCCTCTTTGACATCACAGAGCATGAGAATGATAGCTGTCACCACTCCTGTTCTGTCTTTTCCTGCCGCACAGTTATACATTACTCCTGTTTCTACCTCAGCCATCTTATTAAATATATCTTTTAAAGCTGGCGATGAGGCAATTTTCATATAGCTTTCTGGTACAGCCTCCACTGATTCCGGAACCTGACTTCCTTCCTGTATAGGATAGTTATAATAGCTAAAATCACCGAGTTTTGAAAATGCACTCGGCTTATCTAAACAATCATCCGATGTTCTCATATCTATAATTGTTGTGATTTTATGATTTTTTAAATATTCCAGATCCTTCTTGCTAGGATATGCCTGCCTGTCACTTCTTATAAACATATCTTTCTGTAACTCAATTCCATCCCGGGTTTTATAGTCCCCAAGATCTCTTGTATTTTGTGTAGTCTCAAGAAGACTTTTTGAGTTTTCGAAACTATCCAGGATTGAAACTACATCAGGAAGATCATATGCAATAAAGTTAGGAAGTTCTGAATCATTTTTAATAACCCATAATCCTCCAAAACCCTGCTGTACCCAGATAGTCTTCATCCCGATATTTTTAGCCGGCAGAATATCATTATCTATTCTATCGCCTATCATAAATGCATCTTCTGGAGCAACACCAGCTCTTTCAAGCGCTATATCAAATATCCTTCTATCAGGCTTAGCAACTCCCTCCTCGGCAGATGCAACAACCAAATCAATATATTTAAGCAGCCCCCAGGCTTCTAATCTCTCCCTGGTTCCAGGATTCTGATTGGCGATAATACCAATCTTATATTTGTCATGAAGCTTCTTAAGTACATCTTCAGCTTCCCAGTATGGAACCTCGTATTCCGACTCCCACTTTGGGAGCTCCACATCATATTCTCTGGCCAGCTCCAGGTCTCCCTTTTTATTCTGCTTATAAAGTTCTAACACCTTCTCACTGGCTGATTCCTTAGATATGCCAGCGAATTCAGCAATACGTCCTATTCTTCTTTCATAGACATCTGTTTCATCAATGAGAGTTGAACCAATATCAAAAAATAACCACTTTACTTTCATTTTTCCTCCACTATCCATCACCATATTGAAAAGAAATACCCTGCCAGCGGGGACAGCACAATCATTATCACCGAAAATGTAAAGGATGATATTGAGATAAGTGTTGCTCTCTGTTCTGACGGATACATATCCGCAAGTTTTGCATTAGTCCTTATCTCAATCGCATCATCTGCCATAGCAGAGATAAAGCCTCCTAAAACCATGAGCGCAGCCGTACCAGTATGCTCAAGGAGGACTCCTGCCATCACGCCGGTTGTGCAGATAATAAATACACTTACGTACCTTGCTTTCTTCGCCTTAAGTATCAGCTTTGCTCCTACTATTCCTCCCAGCTCCATTATGAATAGAGCCGGTCCCAGTATCCAGTTAGAAAGCCCTGCATCCCTAAGTTTACTCTGTAAGAAGAAAAGCAGCAGTATATCAACAGCTCCTACAAAGGAATTAAGGAACATAAGCTTTGCAGCCTTGGAATTATGATATATAAACTTTATAGAATCTATAAAAAATGAGATTATCTCTCTTAGTAGTGATGAGTGAGTTCTCTCCTCTTTTCCCTTTATCTCAAAAAGTGTAAGTGTAAAGCAAAGGGTAACTAATCCCATCAAAGCACTTATCAGGTACGACTTTCTGTATCCAAGGTAAAGTGCAAGTCCAGCTGCAAGTGTAGATATTCCACTTGCAATCCTATAGATGATCGACTGATTTGAAACATATTTCTCATAGCCATCCTGCTTACCTTCCCTTTTCATGGAATCATAGGCAAGCGCCTCTCCTGAACCGGAAGCAAAATTATAAGCCATGGCATGAAAAGGCATTGATAGAAGCACCATCCAATAATCCTGTGACAGAAACATCACCAGGTCTCCGGTTACTGCCATCAGATTTCCAAGCACCAGCATCTTCTTTCTGCCATACATATCCGCCAGCATTCCTGATGGAATCTCGCAAATGAGACTTGTAATATGAAATACTGTCTCAGCAAAACCAATCTGTACAAGTGAAAAGCCTCTGGCTGCAAGTATTACCACCCATGCTCCGGTAAGTGACAGATTTCCAAGTACTCCAGTTATATATAAAGTTCTTATTTGTTTTTTTAGATTTAGCATAAAAAAAATCTCCCTTCGTGTTTAAACTAGTGTCTCTCTGACACTCTCAACAACTCATGGGAGATAATGCTTCCTATTTCAGATTTATAAAATATCAATTGTACTTAAATCCTGAAAATGGGCGCACTATCCCCTAGGGGATAATAGATGTAACCTTTTTTCAGTTGAACATTAACATCTGTCCAGTACAATTTCTTAACCTCATTTTTTATTTCATTACTTTTAAACCTTAACAAATAACCTGTAAGGCGTCAAGTTTTTTTCTATATACCATAAGTATATTTTAACATAGTCAGCGCTTTAGTTTATCGGAATAATAAGTGTCACCTCTGTAGTATTCTCACTCTTCCAGCTCTTCATAAAAATATCTCCCCCAAGGCTTTCTGCAATTTTCTTTGAAACATAGAGTCCGATCCCCTGTCCTTCTACATTACTTGCATTAGAGCCTCTCCAGAAGCTTTTAAATACATAGGCTGTCTCTTCCTCTGAGAGTATATTTCCTTTATTCTTTACACTTATAATAACATCCTCGTCCTGACGTCCCATGCTAATAGTTATCCCCTGGCCTGAACCATATTTTATAGCATTCTCAATCAGTTGAGATATGATTTTGAATAGTCCATCCTTATCACTTGTAATCAGCGGATTATTTTCACACTTAAGTTCAAATGGTATATGAAGAAGTTCGGCTCTTCCTGAGTATTCTTTTTTTGTAAGTTCAAGAAGTTCCTTAAGGTAAAATGTTGTAACAGTCGGTGTATAGCTTGTTTCTGCCTTCACACTGCTGTCCATTATTTCCTTAACAAGAGTTTCCACCTTCTCAACATTCTGACCTATCTTTGCTGCTGTTTCAGCATCCTTTTTAAATGGCTTTTTATCCTCATGATATATACCCTTTTCGATAGCCTCAGCATATAGTTTTATATTGGAAAGGGGCGTCTTTATACCATGTGCTATGGATATAATGAGTGTCTGTTTCTCCCGCTCCAGTGTACTTAGATTCTTATCCTTAAGTCCCATCTCATCCTTAAGCATATTCATTCCCCAAATATATTTTCCAAAGAATCTGGATTTCGATTCCGGGATACCTTCACCCATCCGTCCCTTGGCAAGCCGTTCCGGATACTCTGATAACGAATTAAATGGTTTTAGCACAACGTAGTAGCAAATAAGAACTAACATGATTACAGCAAAATAAGAGATGACAATTACTAAATAAGTCATCTCATTTGTAAATCTCTGATTTCCGGATTCAAATATAAACTGCAGATATCCTATGAGAGTTCCATCTTCCTTTCTCACCGGACGTAAATACTCTGCTCCCGAATCAGTCAAATCTATTGATAGATCTTCCAAAGGGTAATAGATTACTCTATCAGGAATATCCTTTTCTTTATATTCCTGCCTATAGCTATCCATGGAAATATATGAATCTATCTGATCTGCAGTAATGGATTTTCCTTCTTGAACACATGCCTCTATATCCATGATCATTCGATTCATAACAACATTTCTCATTCCATTTTCAGTGCGATAATGTCTGCTTATCATCAGATATATCGCTCCGGATAAAAGCAGAAAGAAACAGGTCACCAAACCTATGATTTTAACTAAGTTCTTCAATCATCATCACCAAATATATAACCCTTTCGCCAAACAGTTTTAATAAGCTTCGGATTCTCCGGTTCTTCCTCGATCTTCTCCCTGAGCCATCTTACATGCACATTAAGTGTGGACTGTTCAACAAAAGCGTCTCCCCACACTTCATTTATCATTTCATCCTTATAAAGAAGTCTTCCTCTGTTCTTCATCATGAATACCAGGAGATCGTACATCTTGCCCCGTATTTCACATTCTTCTCCGTCTCTATATACTGTCCTTTTATTCAGATTAACAGAGATGGTTTTATATTGCAAAACTTCCCTTTTATCACTTACTGATTCGCTTCTATGAAGAAGTGCCTTTATCTTTGCTATAAGTATCTCGGCTGATACCGGCTTTTCGACATAATCATCAGCACCAAGCTTATATCCCATAAGCTTACTCTCATCATCACTTCTGGCACTCATCATAATGATTGGAATATCCTTATGTTCCCTGATTACTGTGCACGCAGCAAAACCATCTATCCCCGGGAGCATGAGGTCCAGTAGTATTATCCTTACAAGCTTCGTCTCAAGATATTCTATTCCATCTTCAGCCTTCGAAACTCCCTTTACGGTAAATCCCTCTGCCTCCATAAAATCAGTAAGCACAGCTCTTAATTCATCATCATCTTCAATTATAAGAATATC
>CACWGK010000006.1:0-54215 GCA_902760415.1 uncultured Lachnospiraceae bacterium | reverse complement strand
CAGCTTCTATCTTTACAAAGTCAGGGTGATTCACAACTCCCTCTTCTCCTGTAAAGCATACTTCTATATTACCGGTACTATAATCATAAATGATCGTCTGGAATACATTTTCCGAATGCAGTTTCTGAATTCCCGATGGCATATCAACTGTTTCTCTGGTCACTATATCCTTAACGTCTGAAACTGACAGTTTCTCCTTATCTCCTACCCAGGTATTAAACTTCGAAAATCTCACGAAGTTACTGCCTGAAGCTGTAAAATAATCATCTGTACCATCTGACATAAATGCATTAATAACACATAAGCTGTCAGGATTATCCCACGTAATTCCTTCCATCAGCGGAGTATCCTTATCTCTGAGTACTGCCTTGGGGTCAAAGTCATCATCCAGTTCCTGCCGCTCGGCCTCAGGTATATCACAAAGCCTAATAACACAGTCTTCTGCCACAAAGCTGTCCTTCTTATCAGTAATAAGGATATTATGTGAGTATGTAAAGTTCCTGCTTTCTGAAACCATGTATTCGCCAATACTCCTGGCATCTGCCATATTTTCAAGCGCATATCTTAGTTCATAAGTATAACATTTTTTACCTTCACATTCATAGTCTAATCCACTGCCAACATCAAGAATGCCTACCATCACTTCCTTATCATTTATACCTGTTAACATATCCAGCATTCCGAGCACCGAAAATGTAACGTAACTATTTTTCCCTTCTCCCATTTTAAAATGCGTCACTGCCTGTGCCTTACACATCTGATTCTCACTTCCCAGAGACCACTCAAGCGTTCTGCTGTTAATCTTATCTCCCGTAACAGTCTTATCTCCCCAAACCGATAATGCATTACAGTTTGTACCTCTGAGTGCGTCAGGTACCATCTGCATGAGAAGAGCTTCTTCGTAGCTTATTTTCCCATCACTCTCCATACCTGTGAAGCCATCTGATAAAGCCTCTGCAAAGCCATTTATTTCACTCAGGTAATCCTCCGGAATATTTTTTTTCAGCTCAGTTATCCTCTCTACAACCGGAGTATAATCATTACCAAGATTTGGAAATGCCATATTGATATTTTCATAAAGGTAGGGTTCCATTATTTCTTCAAAATCAAATCCCAGTTTTTTGATAGTTTCTCCATATGCCCTTCCGACAGCTCCGTAATCACTGCCGGTATAATCCAGATATACTTCGTAGTAAGAAGACTTCTTTTCTATAACACATAGTCCATCCTCTGAAGAAAATGATTTTTCCACCTCCTCAGATACTGACTCCTCACCCTCATAGCTTTCGGTGTTAAGCACAGTCCCCACCGGAGATATACTGCTAACCTCAGAAACCTCCGGAACATAATTCTCATACGTTGTCGCCGACTGAGAGCAGCCACTTAGCAGTAATGAGATAACTGCCATTATAGATATACTTACTATTTTCTTATCTATTTTCTTATTTGTTTTCATATCTGTTACCAGCCCTGTTCCATCAGCCACTTATTTATCTTTCGCTCTCTCGTCCCAAGCTCTGCCTCTGTTTCCAGTTTTCCAAGCTCTATCTCTCCTTCAATATGTCCGTCTATCAGATATATAACTCTCTCACTTGCAGCAGCGACTCTTGCACTGTGCGTTACCATCAGAATCGCGGTTCCTTCACGATTTACATTTATCAGCTCATTCATAACCTCACCTGCTGCCTTTGAATTAAGAGCACCTGTAGGTTCATCGGCAAAAAGAACCTTCGGATGATTTATAAGAGCACGGCAGAGGCACGCTCTCTGAAGCTGACCTCCTGACACTTCTGTGATCTTATTATCCGCTATCTCTATGATTCCCAGACGTCTCATTAAAGTCTCTGCTTCTTCTCTGATCTTTGCCCTACTTGCGAGTCCCGCATGAAATCCCGGAAGAAGTATGTTATCCAATATACAAAGCTTCTTCATCATATACATCTGCTGAAAGATAAATCCCATATTGAGCAGACGTATCTTTGCCATCTCTTTATCATTAAGATCCGCAAGGTTCTGATCCATGAACTCTATATCTCCGGAAGTTGCCCTGTCCATTCCGCTAACCGTATAGAGCATAGTCGACTTACCACTTCCGGACGGACCCATTATCGTGATGAATTCACCCTTCTTTAATGTAAAATCTATATTTCTAAGAACATTATTACTATATTTATTTACTATATATGTCTTACAAAGACCTTTCACATCTATTACATTTTCCATAGTAAGCTTAATCCTCTCTTATATTCCAAAGGTTTATTCCCTTAACCTTAATCAGGCAGACTCTCATAGCTACAAGTCCGATTCCAAGAACTATTACCGGAACTATTACCAGTCCATCCAAAACAGCCGGTACGAAATGGAATCTAGTAACTCCAAAGGTTCCAAATACGCTTCCTGCAAAGCTATCCACTAATGTATATTCCCCTATAACTCCCAGAATATATGCAACTATAATTATCAGAAGCATCCTGATCATCTGCCATTTTCTGATGTCTGAATTCGAGAATCCAACACATTTCAGCATAGCAACTCCCGGTGTTTCCCGCGCCAGATCAACTGTCATATAAAGAGTTGTATTCAAAGATAATATAAAAGCGATCATAATGGAGAGTATGATCTTAAGAGCATTTATTGTCCCGATAATGTATCCGAAGCCATCACTCATAGCTTCTTTTTTCGTCTTTATAACGTCACTCCCATACTGTGCACGAAGCTTTTCTATATATCCTGTCTTTTCTGATTCAGGACATTCCAGCCATAAGTCAGTAAGTCTGGTTGTCGTCTCATAAGCGCCCGAATACTGCTTTCCTGCTATAGCTACTGACTCACCGCCTTCCATGATGTCAAAGAAGCCTGTTATAATGAATTCCCTCTGAACTGTATGCTTTCCTATCATGTCATCATCATATTCTTCAAGTTCTATAGTCAGCTTATCTCCTATTTTCAGTCCTTCCTTTTTAGCCGTAAAATAGCTCATTATTATCTCATTTTTATGAACCGGAAGCTTTCCGCCTTTTCTAAGTGGTATCCTCTCGTTATAAGTATCCCCGTACATAAGTGATATAGATATATCCTCTTTATCGTCTCTTTTAATCTCAGCTTCAGTTCCACTCATGAATCTGACTCTGACTGGTATTCCCTGTTCATTTGCGTCCTTTACGAATTCTTCTATCGCTCCTTTATAGCCTCCACCTTTTTGATAATAATAGTCCGCAAAATCGCCACTCATATATACATAAAAATCATATCTCAGATTCATAAAGTTCTTCTGATATTCACTACTGAAAAGACTGCTTTTCAGATTAAATACCGTAAGCAGAACCATAACTGCAAGTGCATATGTAATGATCAAAAATATGTACTTACCGAAGCTGTTTATTATATTTCCTACAGCCAGAAACTCTGGTACCTTTAGTCTCTTAGTCGTATACATATTGATAAGATTCATTTTACCGAATCTTTCGCCTGAACTATCTCCATGTATCGTTTCAGTAACCGATATTTTCCTTATTCTTCTCATCATGACAGCCGCAAATGTAATGATTGCAAAACACATAAATATCGAAACCAAAACCGCGATTATATAAACTGTATATGGACTCCCGGATATCATATTCTTACAGAACTGCCGGAGAATATATCTTGAAAGTGGTACTCCGGCAATTAGTCCCACGATTCCACCAATAAAGGCAAATGTTATATAAGTCGCTGCAAACATCCACCTGTACTTGAAGGAATCAACTCCGATAGCTCTCATCATTCCGATTTCTTTTTCTTCCTGTTTAATAGCTGCTACCATCATATATCTGATCGTAATAAGCATTATCAGGATAAGAACTACACTCATCAGAAGCAGGAAGTATGAAACCACTACCATTACTGTATAATCTGTATCTGTCTCCGGACTATAGAAGAAGCCTCCACAAGATTTAATCAGACTTTCTTCTACCAGTGATTCATTTATCTTTCTCAGATTATTTACTCCACTTCCCTTTATAAGAAGTTTGCAATATCTAAATGGATTATCACCCTTTAGTTTTTCATAATCCACCTCAGGAATAATCAGCTCCTCAGCGTTCATTCTTATAGGGGTTTTATATATCTCAGCTATCTTGAAGCTATATATATTTCCCATCTGAGTAGTTACTTGTATCTCATCTCCACGGCTGCTCCCTGTCATATCAGCGATATCTAAACTTATAGCTATTTCACCAGACTTAAGAGAGAAAGGCATATCCGCGTCATTATATAAAAGATTCATCCTGCTCGATTTAGTAGTCAGGTGAAAGTTTTTATGACCG
This sequence comes from uncultured Lachnospiraceae bacterium, assembly GCA_902760415.1. GTDB lineage: Bacteria > Bacillota > Clostridia > Lachnospirales > Lachnospiraceae > Eubacterium_Q. The sequence continues at coordinate 49,911 of CACWGK010000006.1, read as the reverse complement.
GGAAATCCATCCTCAGATGCATATGTTCCATTTACAGATACTTCTGAATCAGCAAGTTCTACATATTCTTTCAGTTCTCCATCCTCTACATAGCTGCTCTTTTCCATCCAATTAACAAGAGCCTGTTTCTTCTCGTCAAAGTTTCCTGCACCTATATTGCAGTTCACTACCGTATTAGCTACATTAGATATCCTGTCAGTTCTCTTTACCCCTGTAATCTCCATATACATAAGATTTGCGGCAATTACAGATATCAAAGATGCACTTATTATAAAAATGAAAAGAATTATATTCAGACCTCTTCGTTCTTTCAGGTCATTTTTCAACATAACAAAAAACATGCTACAACCTCGTAATCCTATGATACCGGGATTGTAGCATGTAACGTTATTTCAAATCTTTAAGAAACCCTTAAAGATTAAGTTACTGTTATATCTCATTAAAAGTTAAACTGCATGAAGTTACCATTATGTTTAAATCCATATGATTCATAAAGCTTAACACCCATATCTGATGCAGTAATATATATTGTTCCGCATCCGTAGTCCTTAGCTTCTTTTACTACTCTGTCGAGAAGCTGTGTGGCGATGCCCATTCTTCTATAATCTGGATCTGTATACATACTTGAAAGTATTCCAAGCTTACCTGTGGTACATGTAAAGTAAGGTGGCTTCTCCGCAAAGGACATGCCGCTTGTACCAACTATCTTCTCCCCATCCATTGCAAGCCAGGATACATATGTTCCAGCAACCATATTCTTTGTATAGAACTCCCTTAGTGAGGATCTCAGGTCTACATCTTCCGGAACTTTTTTACCTTCTGAAGTATACTCTTCAGTAAGCTGATTTATTCTCATTTCTATAATCGTATCTAGTTCCGCTTCTGTCAGTTTCTTAAAAATAATTCCCATAACACATGTTTCTCCCGTAAATTATTTTCCTTCTTTGAAAACTCGCATCATTTCATTTGTCAGACTGAGATTATTAGGCTGTAATTCGATATCTTCTCTCTTCACCCACTCTGCGTACTTAAGCTCATTCTCATCCATATGGATTTCTCCATCACCATCAGCCTCGCAGTAGAATCCAACCAGCATATCCTGAGCCATGCCCCATGGCTGAGACTTATAATATCTTATATTCTTCACCTTTACTCCGGTTTCTTCCATAACCTCTCTGGCTACAGTTTCTTCTAGTGTTTCTCCTATCTCGGTAAAACCTGCAACAAGGGCATTATGAGCAAAACCTCTGCGATATCTTGTTAGTAGAAGGCTATCTCCCTTTGTAACTCCTACAATTACTGCCGGATTAATTCTCGGATAGATTACATTTCCACAGTCCGCACAGACCAGAGCACGTTCATTCTCACTATGTTTAAGTGCTGAGCCGCACTTACCACAGAACGTATTATCTGAATACCATTTCCATATATGATATGCCGTAAATGCAGCATATATATTCACATCATCTCTAGAATATCTATCTCGGAGTTCTCTTATCGTATAATATTCAAAGCCTAGCTTCTGAAGCTTAACAGCGTCTTTATTACCTAAAAGGAAATATCTCTTATCATCTATCGAAAAAAGGTACACATCAGAACAAGAATCCACCTCTTTTAGACTTTTACAATCGGCATATGTGATGAAACTCATTTCTCCATCAACATCTCCAACATATGCTTTTCCTTCATCATTAAAGACCAGTATAAAGTCTTTATCCTCAGGTTTTATATTCTTATAACTATTATCAAGTTTACTAGGGTAAATGTCCTGAATCATATACACCTCCTAATTAATCTCTGTCTCTATCAGCTCATCTGTCTCTGAATAAACAAGTTTTAGTGAGAAATAATCGTCTCTTTCCTCAAGTAATCTAAAGAATATTTTGTCCCCTTCCCAGATTGGAAGATTATAAACTGCAGACTTTTCAATCCACTCCAGCTCACCTTCGTCACAATCAATCATATCACCTTCAAACTCAGTTGCTGTATAGAGATGCATATATTCTACGATTCTCTCTTCCGGACGACTAACATCGCCATAGATAAATGTAACAATTCCACGTGGTTTATACTTAAGCAGCGTAAGCCCTGTCTCTTCCATCACTTCTCGCTTAAGGCATTCATCTGGGCTTTCTCCGTATTCGAAATGACCACCTACACCAATGTACTTATCCTTGTTGATGTCTTTTTCCTTCTTTACTCGGTGCATCATCAGATACTTATTATCCTTCTCTATATAACATAGAGTAGTAAGTTCAGGTTGTCTCATCACTTTTCTATCCTTTTCTTTTTTTAGAGCTTTAAATGAACACATTTAGTCAGAATACATTAAACAACATATCTTGCTAGCTCCAGTGCTATATCAAAGTATCCAGAATCATGCTGAGTATGCTTCTTCTGATTTTTCTTCATTCGCTGATCCCACTTTGGAGCATCCAGAAGATCTCCACTTAAAAAGAAGTAATAAAGCTCATAACCTCTAAATGTACATAAAGCCTGAAGCGCTGAACACTCCATATCTACTGAGATACAGCCTTCTGCTTTTCTTTTATCGAAGTTACCTCTTGTCTCTCTAAGTAGACCGTCTGTAGTCCAAGCCCTTCCCTTTATATATGGAAGGCCAGCTTCCTCCATAAACTTCGCAACCACATCCGCATTTGTGATAGTTATATAATCTGATGGAGCCGCATAGTGATAAGAGGTTCCTTCATCTCTATAAGCCTCTGTAGGAACCATTACCTTTCCTCTGGCAATCTCCTTATCCAGGCATCCCGCTCCACCAAATACAATATACTTATCAGTGGTTATAAGCGACTGGGAATCCTCCATCTCTGCTACGCTGGAGGGAGCTCCAACTGGCGTCATATAGGTAGCAAAGTATCTATCTTCATATGTGAACCCATAGATTGGATTTGCTCCATTTGACGAATAAAGATTTCCAATCAATTCGCAGTCCATAACTTCCAATATATATTTCATTATTTCATAAGAAAATGTAAGGATACAGGCATCAACCTTTACAGCATCTTCTCTTTTGCTTATTGTTCTTATTTCCTCTGTTTCTAAATCAAATGTGTCTGTTATCATACTTCTTCCTCCTTTATTTTTCAGAAATCGTTACCTGTTTGTGCCATATCTGCTTCGCAGCTATGCAGTCGCTTCGCGTCTGTTCTGCGCTTCACTTCGTTTGCGCAGGCATCCTTCGTTTCACTCAGGAGCAACGATTTCTTTCAGAAATCGTTACCTATTATATAGCTGTGCATAAACGCCTTGCTTTGCCAGCAGTTCATCGTGTGTTCCTGACTCCTCGATTCCATTCTCGGTAAGAACCAGAATCTTCTCTGCATTCCGAATAGTAGAGAGTCTGTGAGCTATAACAAATGTTGTTCTGTCATGAGCAAGTCTCTCCAGGGATTCCTTAACGATATTCTCACTCTCATTATCCAGTGCACTTGTCGCCTCATCGAATATAAGTATCGGAGGATTCTTAAGGAAGACTCTTGCTATAGATAGTCTCTGCTTCTGACCTCCAGAAAGCTTGATACCGCGCTGACCAATATCAGTGTCATAGCCCTTCGGAAGCCCCATAATAAAGTCATGCGCATTTGCCTGCTTGGCAGCCTCGATAACTTCCTCGCGAGTAGCTCCCGGCTTTCCGTATAATATATTATCATATATAGTTCCAGCGAAGAGATATACATCCTGCTGAACTATACCGATATTCTCTCGAAGACTCTTTAGCTTTACTTCACGAATATCTTTTCCATCAATACTTATACTTCCCTTAGTTACATCATAGAATCTAGGAATCAGGCTGCATAGTGTTGTCTTACCTCCACCGGAAGATCCAACAATCGCTACATATGAACCAGCCTTTACATCCAGATTAATATGTCTTAAGACTCTATGCTGTCCATCCTTATACTTAAAGGATACATCATCAAATACGATATCTCCTCTCACATTTTCAAGAGGTACTGCATTTGGACTATCCACTATATCAGGCTCTATAGCAAGTATTTCCATAAATCTCTCAAAACCTGAATATCCATTCTGGAACTGCTCAGCGAAATCAATAAGCGTTCTTATAGGATCTGTGAAAACATTTATATAGAGAAGGAATGTCACGAAGTCAGCTACATCAACCTTTCCCTTCGCCATCATAATTCCACCAAACATAATAACCACTATATTAATCAGCATTGTAAAAGCAGTCATTCCTGAATGATAAAATCCCATATAGAAGTAGCTCTGCTTCTTAGCTCTGAGGAAGCCATCATTTCCGATCTTAAACTTCTCGTTCTCAATCTCCTCATTTGCGAAGGACTTAACTACTCGGATTCCCGAAAGATTATCCTCTATCTGAGTATTTACCTCAGCAATCTGTACACGATTTTCCTTAAATGCTCTCTTCATCTTCTTATTCATCACGAAAGCATAGATAAACATCAGAGGCAGAAGAATAAATGCAGCAATTGTCAGGTAACCGCTGATACTTGAAAGAATGATCAGTGCTCCAACTATCTTGATAAATGATATGGCCAGATTCTCAGGTCCATGATGCAGAAGTTCAGTAATTTCAAAGAGGTCACTTGTAATTCGGCTCATAAGCTGTCCAACCTTCTGATCATCAAAGAATGAAAATGAAAGCTTCTGATAATGATTAAAGATTTCCGCTCTCATGTTATATTCCATCTTTGCGCCCATTACATGTCCAATATTTGTCACATAATAATTCGATGCAAACTGAACTATGACAAGAACAAAGAGTATGGAACACAGAATTGTAATCTGCTTTACTGCAGTTTCTGTATCCATGCTAGATACATTTGTGGTAATGTATCTAACAACTAGCGGTATCACAAGACTTATGATTGAAGCTAGGAAGGCAAAGAACAGATCGAGGAAAAATGTTCCCTTATACGGCTTGTAATAACTCACCATTTTCTTAATATTTGTCCTGAAACTCATATTTTGATTCATAATAAACTCCTTCAGTAAACAAAAAACCACTTATCCCGAAAGATAAGTGGTTATATAAACTAGTCTTAAACTTGTTAGGTACTTTTTATACCCCTATCGCTTATCCTTCATAATCTCAACAATATCAAAAATAGGACCATACATCTTAATATGTATTGTCTTAGTCTTAATATATGTAGTTTTGGTTACGAGATTAAGCACCGAATAATCTTCCTTTCAAATTGATATTATATTTGCAAAGTATATAGACTCATCCTATAAATGTCAATAAAAGAAACGAATTAATAAAAAATTAATAAAAAAACAAGCACTATTTAAGGACTATTTAATAGCTTTTCCGGTACAATACATTCAGATGATTTAAGAAATCATCTAAACAATCCCTTCCCATCCCCACATAATGACACCAGTTCTACACTCTCATGTAGTAACTGGTGTCTTTTATTCTTATGAACCCGTGAAGTCGTATCTCCTTACTCCCAGCATCCAGAACTTATAGCTAAGATAGAAGAAAAATGCACCAATCAGCGGCGACAACCATGTAAGCAAGGGTACATTATCTGGTGTTATAAAAACCAGACTTGGATAATACGCCACAAAAGCAATCGGTATGATAAATGAAAAGATAAACTTAAATACCTTGTTATAGATACTAGCTGGATACTTCGCAAAGTCTCTAAATCTATTCATTATAACCATTACATATCCAGAATTGATTATCCAGAAGCAGGTTGCAGCTGCCGCATTCATGATAGCTATCATAAAAAGCGAAGCTGTCAGAAGAAATAGAACTGCCTGAGACACAGTAACTATCGTCACAGGAATACCCAAATGACACCAGGCATATATAAATGTTCCAAGCCCAAAAGCAAATTGGCCAAGTCCCTTCACATCAAATACCTCGGAAATGAAGTAGAAGAAAACATTTATCGGTCTAAAGCAATACTTGATAAAATCTCCTGATCTTACCATGAATCTAAGATTCCAGTTATTGTCGAAGAAGCACTGAACAGGAGTCAGAGCTATAAGTGAGAAACCATACAGAAAAAGCATATGGTAATAATTCCATCCATTTATACTTGGAAAGTTGTGGAAAAGAATCATAAATGTCACAAAACCTGACATATTAGAAATGATCATACCAAAGTTCGATATGATGAAATCTGCTCGGTAACTCATTTTACTTTTAAGATCCTGAATCAGAATCTTTCTGTATATTGATATATAGAATAAGAGTCCCCTCTTCTTTTTTAACGTCTTTGTTTGTTCCATAATCTCAACCTCCATTCACCGTTATACGTTTTACGGCATGATTCCAGAACAGATTTCCCGCTATGGTAAGAACTATGCACCAGATGAGCTGAGTTCCAAGCATAGATAGAAGTCCATTCATTGTATTAGCCCCATCCTTGTTCAGTAAAATAGTAAGCGGCATATCATAGACAGCTCTGAAAGGCATATATTCAACTACTCTTCTTATACTATCTGGGAAAAATGCAAGAGGTATGGTCGCACCAGATAGAAGCAGCACTATAGTCTCCTTCACCATATTGATTCCCCAAGTTGATTCTGTATAAAGACATATAGGAGCAACCAACATATCTATATTGAAGTTGATAATCAGCGCCATCGTAAGCGATATAACAAAGAAGATACAGTTCCATCCCAGTGGTATCGCTCCTTTTGTAATGATCATGACAACAATGAATGTTGGAAGAAATGTCAAAAAGAAGGATATCAAATGTGTACCTGAGTAACTCCAGAATGTATATAATCTATACTTCATCGGTTTAAGTAAATGTAGGATTATCTCCCCCGACTGAATAGAACGGCTCATGTCCCAGATTATAAACATTTCAAGGAAGTTGAAGATTGCTGTCGCCAGAATCAGATATATCATCGTATCGTAGAATGTCATACCATTTACTACACTCGAACCGCAGGAATCATATATCGCCTTCCATAAGAAGTATACAAGTGCCAGATATATAAGATTTCCAAAAAGTGTCACCACTGTTCCGAGTCTGAACTGTAGGGATTCCATCACTCCAGCTCTAGTCAGCGCTGTAAGTCTCTTAATACTATTCATACGCCTTACTCCCTTCATAGATTTTGCGAATAACTTCTTCAGTTGAGATTTCCTCAAGCTGTATATCCTTAATCTTATGGGACTTCTGAGTTTCCTGAATAACATGCATTACATCAGTCTTCTTCTCATCTATAACCTGTTCCTCCCAGGTACCATCCTCAAGACGCATACGAAGAGTCCTGTAAGAACCAAAGTAATTCTTAAGATGATCTATATCATTATCATAAATCTTCTTACCCTCATCTATTATGATGATTCGCTTACATAGAGCATCGACGTCACCCATATCATGAGTCGTGAGAATTACTGTGGTTTTCTTCACCTCATTTAGCCCCTTGATAAGCTCTCTTATCTTCGCCTTCATAGATACATCAAGTCCAATCGTTGGTTCATCTAGAAAGACAATCCCTGGATTATGAAGAAATGCAGCGAGTATATCGCTAAGTGTTCTCTGTCCAAGAGACATCTGACGAACAGGTTTATGTATAATAGGTTCTATATCTACCAGAGATTTGTATAACTCTATCATATCCTTGTAATCCTTCTCAGGCACCATATAGATATCTCTTAAGAGCTTAAATGACTCGATCAGTGGAAGGTTCCACCAAAGCTGACTTCTCTGTCCAAAGACTACTCCCATATTCTCTGAATTACGGGTTCTATCCTTATAGGGAACCATTCCATTTACTTCTATCTCTCCACTGGAGGGTTCAAGAACTCCAGTCATCATCTTTATAGTAGTAGATTTACCAGCGCCATTTGGTCCAAGATATCCAATAATCTCTCCTTTTTCTACTGTAAGTGACACATCATTTACAGCCTTTACTATCTTGTAATCTCTAGAGAAAAGGTCCTGAAAACTTCCCTTAAGTCCTTCATGTCGATTAAGTACCTTAAACTCTTTGCTAACATTTTTCATAACAACTACTTCATTTGCCATAACCAATCCTCCTCGGTCAAAGTAAATATTTAACTGTAGCAGTACTGCGCCTTTAAAAATCACTTGCAAGATTAACTATTTATAAGTATATTGAATATATAAATAGAATGATATAGGGTTATTTGTACATTTTAATAACAATCTTACATGGTAATGTAATATTGTTATATTATTATCTAATGAAGGAAATATTGTTATGAAAAGAGAATGGATGGGGCTTATAGTAAAAAGAGAAGATGGTTCTGAGCGAGTCAACTACGATGACGAAGCCTTTCCATCATATATCCACGAAGGCTGGGTTAAGCCAAATGTTACTTGGGAAAGGGTTCCTCATTTTCACGAAGATGTAGAAATCGTGACTGTTAAATCTGGCAAGATGGCGTATTCTGTTAATGGACAAGTTGTAACTCTTAATGCCGGAGACACCATATTTGTAAACTCAAATAAGATTCATTACAGTATGTCCATTGACGATATAGGTGCAACTTATGTTATATTCATAGTTCATCCGAATATTCTTAATTCATCCGTAGCTTTAGAAGTTGAAGCTCTTCAGCCTATTATCAATAATCCGCATCTTAGTTACCTTCGCTTCCGGGATATCAATGACCATACTAAGGAAATACGTGAACTCATGCATAAATTACCTAGTATTAAAAGAGATCCATTCCAGATTACTAAAAACCTCTTTAGCATCTGGGAGATAATTCTAAACCAGACAAAGTCCTATGGAATGATGGACGAACATGTCGAGACTGATCAACATACCAGAGCATTCAAGGCTATGATGTACTATATACAGCAGAATTATAAGAACACCATAACTTTGGATGATATAGCTTCTAGCGGCAACATCAGCAAATCTCTCTGCAACAAAGTATTCCACAAATATGTTGGTGATAGTCCAGTAAATTATCTACTTAACTACCGCATAAGAAAAGTCGCCGAGCTTCTTCGCACGACGACCTATTCACTATCAGATATTGCTTCAGAAACTGGTTTTAATGGAACCAGTTATATGTCTGAAATGTTTAAGAAAGCATTTAATATGTCCCCAAGAGAATATAAAAAAACTTGGGCCACTATTGAAGCAAATGCTTAAAAATCTATTGAAATAATAAGACTGCCCTCTTCGTACTCAGCCTCAAGGGGGCATTTCATTTTTTCAGCAAAGGTTCGAACTATCGCGAGGCCTATACCAGTTGAATTAGCAGCTCCATTTTCTACAGTGTAGAATCTATCAAAAAGTTTCTCAACCTTTACCTTATCCAGCATGCTAGCTTTGTTAGATACCGTAAATCTTCCTTCCTTGGATAGAGACACTGCTATATCTCCATCGCTATACTTTACTGCATTACTGATCAGATTATTAATAATACGTTCTACATATGATGGATATAACTTTCTTACTACCTTTTCCTCAGTTATATCAACATCTAGCTTAATTCCCTTATCCAGAAGCGATGGATAAAAACTCATTATAGAATCTTCCAGTACTTTATTAATAAATACCTGCTGCTTCTCTTCAGGAACCTCTATATCATTTACAACCATATATTCGAAGAGTCCCTCTGTCAGGGACTTCATATGTATGGCACGCTCCGATATAGTATCAAGATAGCCCTTTAATTCCGGAGACTTATCAAGTCGCTCAGCCAATTCCAGATATCCGCATATAGCTGTAAGTGGAGTTCTTATATCATGTGCAACATTTGTGATAACATTTCTGATATTCTTATCCCCTTGTCTATACTTATGAAATGCGCCTCTCATCTCTGTGATCGTATCATTTATAGCACTAGCAAGTTCCCTAATATATTTATCACGACTAGATACACCTATTAGAGTATCACTATCAAGTGTTACTCTCTCTCTGTAGTCTTCAGAAAGTTCCTTAAGTGACAGTCTCATAACTATCAGCTTAATTATGAGCCCCATATTTATTATAATGCTTATGATTAGAGCAACTTTCATACATTTCTCTCCTGTTAATAATAAAGCCCTGCGTAAAAAGCAGGGCTCATTTACACTAAGTATATTTATAACAATATACTTATTAATAATCAAGACATCTAATAGGTGTCACATCATAATAATATATAACAGCATCAAATCTATCTGCCTGAACAAGATTTTGACGATAAGATTTATAAATATATACCTGATCAGAATGTCCTTCTCCAACCATCCCCATCATACCTGGAGAATGAACTAGATCATACACCTTACCATCTTCCTTTGTCAGTTTTGTAAAGTCAAGCACATAGCGACCTCCATCAAAAAACTGAGCCTGAAATGCTAGTCTGTCATCTGAACAGAAATCATGATCTGCTCTTTCATACTCTTCATCGAATGTTCCCGCAGTATGAATATTTACAGTCGCATTATAGAACTCTGTTCCAACACAGAAGTAGCTTCCATGGAACTCGTCCATTATATGTTCTCCCATAGCTACTTCGCCATATCCCTTATTATCACCTTTCATTACATGGCCATTATGAGCAGTGATAATAATCTGTGAATAACCACGCTCTACCTCAAGCTCATACTCCTTCTTTAGATTCTTTGCCATACTGCTATCTCTATGCTCGCCATAAGCAACAGAGTCTTCCTGAAAACTCGGAGCAGCAATCCACTGTACTATACTTTCTGCTATTATAGATACATTCTTACATTCGAAGGTATCCTCAGAAGATAGTCTATCTCTTAAACTTTCAAAGAACTCCTTGCTTGACTCAACTGTATCATATACATCTGAATCAAGTTCAGTTTTCATCTGACGAAGAAGTTCGAGTTCACTCTCATCTATTATATCTGAATGCTGTTCTGCAAATCCTATTAGATACTCTATCTCTCTATAAGGTCCCTGCATATCAACACCATAAAACATAAGTGACTCTTCATATGTTTTATCCCTGTTATAATCTCGCATCCAGGTAAGTAGCTCTACCAGCTGCTCTGTATCATATATAGGATAATTTGATCTAGACATTAACTCCCTTAAATCTACATCATCACTATGTATTGCATCATTTATCTCAGCCGCTTCTCCAGTTGACATTTCAAATGCTATACTATGACATTTCCCTGTCTCAACCTGCTTCTTAAGCATTTCAAGCTTTGCTGTCTGAAACTCACAGTTACCATGAGTTGCCTCTCCTATTCCAACCACCTTTACATCCTCTGGAATCGTCAGTTCCTCAAATGTAATAGCCTTATCTTCTATACCATCAAGCTTTCTGGCAGGTGACGCGATCAGCTTAAACTTAAATGCAAGCATAAGTCCTAGATATAATACGACTAGCGCCACACAGCTTATGAATATTATCTTAAATCTCTTCATTTATCTTAATTCCTTCACTAAATTATGTCTCTCTTATCAATCTTTAATGTGCTTAAGAATATAACAGTTATCATTACTGCTAATGAGAGTAGAATCTGAATGATTGTTCCTGGATTGGAAGATTCTGCGTACAAGTCAGCTCGTGTAAACCACTGTCCCATAACATTTATATTGTATAAAATCATAACTACCTTATGAGCCATACCATTTGTAATCATAAGCATATAATTTCCAAAAAGTATCATATTAAAACAAACGTTAATCATAAGATAAGATACTATAACACTGATTATTGGTTTACGAATGCGAAATGATACTGAATAAATCACTGTAGCATAACTCATAAATCCTATAAGCATTACGATAAATGATATAAACTTAGGTGCTGTTGGACGAGCTCCAGCAATAATACCTGATAATATATTTACAAGCCACATAATACCTACACCGCTTAGCTGTGTAAAAAGTCCGCTGAAGTAAATCTCCTTCTGAGAATATCCACTAATAAGCTTATTTCTAAATACACCATCTGTATATTCAAAACATATGGTAAGAGAAGAATAGATTGTGAAGAAAGCTATTATAGCAACACTTATAAAAAATGTTCTTCCCGCCGCAGTCATTCTACTCGTATGAGAACCAAGACCTATCGTCTCATTTGTAAATATAAATGTAGCTACAAAGGCGATAATAAGACCGATTATATAAAATACACTCTTTCCAAGTCTTCTCATATTAGCTATATATAAACTCTTCATTTCCCTACTTTAACTCCTTCTTACCAAATATAATAAGCCCTAACACTGTAGATATAACTATGAGTCCAGAACATCCTATAATCAGGCTGGTCATATCCCACCTTGGCATTCCCGAACATCTTGCATACGGAACATACTTATCAATGAATTGATAAACCGCAAGTTTTGTTCCTGTAAGAGTAACAGGTCCTTGATCAGGATATAGCTTTCTCATAACTTCCATCACTACTATCTTAAACAGAAATGCAGCTCCAAGTCCTACTATATAGCTTGCGTAGCTTCCGCCCATCATCATAATTATGCTTACCGAGAAAACTGCTATAGCCGTACAACTGATGGTAGTTTCCAGCATAGAGTATGCCGCCTCTGAAAGTGTCTGATTATAGAGTCCATCTGAAAAGATAAGCGCCAGTATAATCTCAAGAACCTGACAGAATATTGACATAAGAAATGCTATAAAAGCCGAATTAATAATAGATGCCAAGAATATATCGCTTCTTTTTGCTCCGCTGCATAGCTTATTTCGAATAGATCCATTTGCAAATTCTCCTACATATATTATAAGAGTTGCTGCCGTAACTACGAATATAGAGGATTCGTTATATACCATTAATACATCATCCGCCTGCAAACTTGAGCCACTAGCTATTAGAGATAAAAGCACCTTCATAATAATGACATAGCCTACAATATATGAAGCAAAAATCAGCATTAGTATTTTAATACCTCTATTCAGAAGTGTGCTTCTAAAATCTGTATATAACATTCTAAGCATTTTCTTCGCCTCCCAGAAGTGCCAGATAAAAGGCCTCGAGACTTTCATCATGTTCTTCCATAGTAATTATCGTTGCCCCCTTCTCCTCAAATGCCTTTGCAATCTCAGAGAAAGTAACATCAGAATATATATCCGCTGTACTATCATCGATTATTTGATACTCTATATTCTTCTCTTCCATAATGCTTGCCAGAGCCTTTATATTATCGACCTTCATTCGCACTGACTTACGACATTCAGCACGCAGCTCATCAGCACTCATCTCGCGAACTATATGTCCCTTATCTATAAACCCATAATGCGTTGCTATTCTAGACAGTTCATCAAGAATATGACTTGAGATAAGAAATGTTATCCCCTTCTCACTACTAAGTCGAAGAATCAGTTCTCTTATATCTATAATTCCCTGAGGATCCAGACCATTTGTTGGTTCATCAAGGATAATAAAGTCAGGATTACCACATAGTGCGATTGCTATACCTAGTCTCTGCTTCATTCCAAGAGAGAAAGATCTTGCTTTCTTCTTTCCTGTATCCGCAAGTCCTACAAGTTCAAGTAGTTCATCTACGCCCTTAGTATCCGGAAGACCCAACATTAAGAACTGCTGTATCAGATTGTCTCTCGCTGATAGATCCTTATAGAAAGCTGGTGACTCAACAACCGCCCCTATACGGCGCCTTGACTTTGAGATGTCAGCATCATTATTCTTTCTTCCAAGCAGTTCAAAGGAACCTGATGTTGGGCTCTGAAGTCCACAGATCATTCTAATCAGCGTAGTCTTACCAGCACCATTTTTTCCAACAAATCCGTAGATTGAACCTTTCTCTATAGTCATATTTAGGCCATTAAGTGCCTGAAACTTCCCATAATTCTTGCAAAGACCCTCACAACTAAAAATGGTTTCCATATCTTTTAAAACATCCTTTCTTTTAACTTCGTGAGAAAGAATATCATAAAAGAGTCAAGAAACCATTCAGGAAATCGTCAAGATTTCGTCAAGATTTTATTAAATTGTTGACTTTTATCTATATTTAAGAGTTGAACTTAAATCCTATACCATAGATTGCTTCTATATGATCCTTACCATCAAGTGTCTCAAGCTTCTTTCGTATATTGCTGACATGCTGCTTAAGGGATCTCTCTGTACAATCAGGGGTATCATTACTAATCCGGTCCAGTATAGTATTACGTCCTACAGGACGACCATCATTTAACATAAGTATATTAAGTATTGCAGATTCAGTTCTAGTAAGCGACACCTCATCTTCGCCTATCTTGGCAGTCATAAGATCTGTATCTAATATCACACCCCCAGCCTTAGTAATATTGGGAGCAGGCTCAGGCTCTTTCTGAGACTCCACAGCATTTCCCCCAGCTAGTCTAAGGATGGCTTTTACACGTGCCAGAAGCTCAGCTAAAACAAAAGGCTTCGATATATAATCACTTGCTCCTTCATATAGAAGCTTTACTTTATGCTCTGTCTCCGACTTGGCACTCATGATGATAACTGGAATACCTTCAATCTTAGGAAGCACTTCCTCTCCACTAAGTCCAGGAAGCATAAGATCCAGCAGAACCAGATTGGGCTTATGATTTTCAAGAACTAAAAGAGCTTCTGTACCAGAATATGCTCTATAGACCTTATACCCTTCTAATCTAAAGGCTTCCTCAAGCATATTTCCGATATTGATATCATCATCTATCACTAAAATACTACTCATTTTTCCTCACCACAAAACTTTTAATAGTGTCAAGACATATCCAAACACATAGGACATTATAATTCTTCTACATCTCTATTTCTAGTAATATTCTTCGCCCACTTATGACTATAGAAATGCTTAAAGACCCAAGGCCACTTTACAAACTCATCTGTACACATCAGAAAGTATACAACTTTTACTGGAAGTTTCAAAACAAATGCAGCTATAAGACTAAGAGGTATAGCATAAACCCACATATCTATAGTATCACATTTGAATCCAAACTTACTATCTCCTCCAGCTCTAAATACTCCTCCAATAAGACAGGTATTTACAGATGTACCAGATATATAATATGTATTGATAAGAAGCATAAACTTTAGATAATCAAGGGCTGTCGGTGTGAGAGATGCTTTATTCATAGCAAATGGAATAATTGCAAGAACAATAAGGCCACCTAATATTCCCGTTATAACCGCTAGACGAAGTAATATATGTGCTGTCTTTATTCCTTCCTCTCTATCTCCTCTTCCAAGAATCTGTCCAACTATTATACCTGCAGCTGCACCTATTCCATAACACATTACACATCCCAGGTTTCTTACTACATTTACTATCGAGTATGCTGCAACAGCGTCGCTTTCCATATGACCAAGGATTCCAGAATATGCTGAAAAGGCCAGTCCCCATACCATATCATTTCCTATAGCAGGAAGCGCCATACTGAAGAAATCCTTCTCAAGAAGTCTATGCTTCTCAAACATTGTTCTAAAGGTAAGACTGACTCCAGGATGGTTCATAGATACGATAATGCAACCAATAAGCTGAATAAGTCGGCTGAGAGATGTTGCTATAGCTACACCAACCACACCAAGCCTTGGAACTCCGAAAAGTCCAAATATAAAGATAGCATTTAGTATCACATTACTAATAAGTGCCACTGCCTCAAGCACTGTACTTGTAGACACTTTACCTATACATCTAAGAATCGATGTATATACTGCACTAATTGCCCAAAAAAGAAGACCAGGTGATATAAACATAAGATACCTCTCACCAAGTGCTATAAGCTCTTTGTCTGAGGTATATATATTCATTAAAACTCCTGGAATAGTAAGACAAAGCACCATTCCTATAACTGCAACAATTACAGCAAACTTAAGTCCTATACCTTCGACTATCTCTATAGTCTTGAAGTCGCCTTTCCCATAGTACTGAGCTGCTAGCATAGCTATACCAGTTCCTATACCATAAAGGAACATAAAAAAGATACTTACCATACTATTAGCCAGTGACGCTGCACTTATAGCGCTTTGTCCTACAGAGTTAAGCATCAGTACATCCACGCTATTGACCGCAGCATCTATTACATTCTGCAGAATTATAGGAAATGCAACTATCCATATATTCTTATATATTTCCTTATTACTTCTTATATAACTAGTAAATCTCATAAATCTAATACCTTACTTGCAAGTTTCTCTCTAAACCTAACATCATGTTCAACAACTATCATAGTTGGTTTAAAGCGTTCAATCAACGCTTCTATCTGCATTCTAGAAAATACATCTATATAATTCATAGGTTCATCCCATATATAAATATGAGCTGATTGAAGCAGACTGGCCGCTATAAGAACTTTCTTCTTCTGTCCCTCTGAATACTCTTCGATATTCTTTTCGAATTGCACTCTACTCATATCAAGCTTACGTAGAAGAGTCAGGAAGATACTGTAATCCAGATTATGTTTCTTAGCATATTCCTTAAGACTTCCACTTAAATGAGATGTATTCTGATTAATGTATGAGATAACTAGTCCACTGGCAGTCTCAAGCTTTCCACTTGTCACCATATTAGATATATCACTACTTACATCATTTAATATAGCTTTGATAAGGCTTGACTTTCCACATCCATTTTCACCATTCAGAAAAAGAATGTCCCCTTGCATAAGCTGAAATGTTATCCCCTCCAGTATAGGCTTTATATCATTATCACTTCTATACCCGAGAGAAAAGTCTCTACATTCCACAAGACATTTCTTATGATGACTAAGTGGAATCAGCTTTAGATCATCCACTTTTTCGATATCATTTAGAAGCCCTTCCTTCTCTTCTATCTCGCGTTCAATCCTCTTCTCAAAGTTCTTTACACGAGACTGCATCTTCTTAGTTTTAGCACCAATATAAGATCTAGTACCTGCGCATCTGTCTGGTTCTTTTATAGGATCAAATCCTATCTTGGTACTCTCGTTCTTATCAGCCCATCTCTTAGCTCTGTCAGCTGAACTTCTAAGCTTTCCTATCTCCTTCATATGCTTTTCATTTTCAGCCATAGCATATGCATCAGCCTTCTGCTTATTCTCCCACCAACTGGAAAAGTTACCAGACACAACCTCAACTGATTCACGATTAAAAACCAACATATGGTCACATACTGCATCAAGAAGATCACGGTCATGAGACACTAAGATAAATCCTTTTTTAGTATTTAGATACTTCTTTACTGTCTCTCTGCCATCTTTATCCAAATGATTTGTAGGCTCATCAACAAGAAGGAATTCGTTCTCTCCAGAGAAGAGAACTGCCAGCATCGCTTTCGTCTTTTCGCCGTGGCTCAGAGTTCTTATAGGACGATACAAAATCTCCGGATCTACCCCAAGACTATTTATCTCACATATAATTCTCCAATTCTCGACTCCTGGCTTCCAACTTTCAGATAATTCATCAATCGTCATATCCAGCTCTGACTCAGATATCTGATATGGAAAATAATCAAATACCTTGTCAGTTGATATACTGCCTTCATAATCATACTTACCAAGTAAGAGATTCAGGAGTGTTGTCTTACCTTTACCATTTCTACCTATAAATCCAAGTTTCCAGTCTGTATCAACTGAAAATGACATATCTTCAAATATATTATCAAAACTACCTTCATAACAGAATGTAAGTTCAGAAACCTGTAATAATGACATAGCATCACCTCCGAAAAAAAATCACCGCAAGGAATAATCCTGCGGTGATAATACCCTTCGAAGATGCGCCCTAAAAAGACTGGGACTAATCTATATCTTATATCAGAAACCACTTTTGAATTATTTCTTGCATCACAGTTCGAGCACGACAAAAAAAGTTAAGCATCGCGGTAATATCACCACAAAATCTTTTGCTAAAACTGTACATTTAGTAAATTATCTGCAAGAAATCTTTCTCATTGGTCTCCTCCTTATTTCTTAATTCTTTTGTAGAATAACAAATCGACTTATAAAAAGCAAGCGCTAATTTCATATTCCAATTACGGAAGGAATAATATTAGTTCTGTGGAGTTGTCATGAACTCTCATCCTTATATCTCCTCCAAGCTTACGCGCAATAAGTCTGGACTCATAAAGCCCTATTCCATGTCCCTTGACACCAGTCGAATTAGAACCTCTCCACAAGCTGTTAAATACAAATGATACTTCAGACTCCGGAAGCGGTACTCCCTTATTTTCTACAGTTATAAAATGTCCCTCTTCATTTTTCTCAAAACTGAGTGTTATACCGGTTCCATCTCCATACTTAATCGCATTATCCATAAGCTGTCTCAGTATCCTACAGACACCATCGAAATCACTTTTAATCAGCGGATTACCTTCCGATTTTACCTCAAATGGTATACGGTTCATCTTAAGCCTATTTGTATATTCTTCCAAAACATATTCAGATATTTTATCTCTATAAAATGCTTCTATCTTCGGATCATAATCAAATATAGCTGTAGTTCCTTCTTCCATAGCGCTGGAAACAAGCGCCTCTATCTCACCAGCATTCTTCTTTATCTTCTCCGCAAGCTCTGCATCCTTTTCATTTATCTTACCATCTGGTGAATAAAGACCTGTTGCTATAGCTTCAGCAAGAAGCTTGATACTAGCTGTCGGAGTCTTGATTCCATGAACCATAGTTGTTACAAACTTCTGCCTGTCAACCGTAAACTTTCTTATGGTCTCCCTATCATTTTCCAGCTTATCTGAAAGCATATTCATCCCCCAGATATATCTGCCAAAAAACTTATTTCTAGACTCAGGAAGCTTTTCGGTCAACTCCCCTTTCGAAAGTCTCTCCGGATATTTAGACAACTTATTAAATGGAGCTAATATCCGTATGCTTATCCATAGAGTATATAAGAACACTCCAACAACAGCCACAATAAGTATCACATTTAGTAATAAAGCTATTGATTGATTCGAATAATCTTTAAAGAGATATTCTACAAGTCCTATAATACTTTCTGAAGAGCCATCCGATTCCTCTTTAACAATCCCAATATCAGAAAGACTAAGATAAGTTATAATAGAGCTGCCATCTGCATAATCATCATATTGCGGCATTCCCTCTGGTTCGACAGCATCAAAGTCTCCTCCAGGAAATATATGTATTATAACTTCCTCCGGACAAGCCTCTTCTCCATACAATGCCGTCCATTCACTCTTCTTCTCATAGAATATTTCATTTGCCAGTTGGCTCGGAACTATCCCATACGGATAGAGATCAGAGGTCATCGCCTGACTATTCAGGTGCTTTTCTATCTTATCAGTAATGCGATTAGTTACTACAACTCTCTCACTTCTATGAACCTGTAATATCCTGGCACTGATAACATTTGCAGAAACTAACACTAGTGCAAGAAAGAGTAAAAGAAGTATAAAGTTTTTCCATAGTTTTTTCATTAACTATCTATCTCCCAAAAACTATATACGCCCAAAGCACTTAACCAAACTGATATCCAACCTTGTAGACTGTTTTAATATACTTTGGTTTCTTTGGATCATCCTCTATCTTATCACGAAGCCAGCTGACATATACGCTGAGACTAGACAGTTCACTAAAGCAGGACTCACCCCAAACCGCATTAAATATGGTCTCTTTTCTAAGCGCCTTTCCACGGTTCTCCATAAGATAGACAAGAAGATCAAACTCCTTACCCATTATATCTATCTTCTCTTCATTTTTATATACAGTCCTTGCACCCACATCAACCGTAATCTCACCTGCAGAAAGAATCTGCTTATCCTCTGCTACATCATAGCTGCGACGCATCAAGGCTTTTATCTTTGAAGTAAGGACCGGTATAGATACAGACTTTTCAACATAATCATCTGCACCTATCTCAACCCCTAGTATCTTACTCTCATCATCAGTTTTAGCGCTCATTATCATAACAGGCATATTTCTGGTCTTTCTTATCTCACTAAGGGCTTCAAAGCCATCCTTACCAGGAAGCATAACATCAAGAAGAAGCAGTCTTACAACTTCGTTCTCCAGGTATTCCATACCTTCCTCTGCGCTTCCCCTCAGTATAACCGACCAGCCTTCTCTTCTCAAAAAATCAGATATCAGACTTCCAAGTTCTTCATTATCTTCAATTATTAATATATCAGTCATGTTATCCTCCTTCTTAAAATCAGTATAAATATGCCCCCTATATCAGTCAATTATATTAAGTCATCTAATATCACAGCATAATTATATAACAATACATTTTAAAAAGTCCTTAAATATGACATTAAAAAGTCTTAACAAAAGACAGAAATGTATCATATCGATTATTCAAAATAACCTATAATCTATAAAAATATGAGCGAAATAAGTGAAAAGTTCCGAAATTATATTTTTCACTCACATTTTCTCAATAGTTGTGTATAATATTTGTGCGGTGTCACCCATATTAGCACCGCCAAAAATATTATACAAAGTGAGGTTAAAATATGGATCATAGCGTAATCACTAATGAGTATCTGGAAAAGATGGATGCTTACTGGCGCGCAACAAACTATCTTGCTGCAGCTCAGTTATATCTGCTAGATAATCCACTTCTCCGCGAACCGCTCCAGAAGGAGCACATTAAGAAGAAGATAGTTGGTCACTGGGGAACAGTTCCTGGACAGAACTTCATCTATGTTCATCTTAACAGAGTTATTAATAAATATGATCAGGACATGATTCTTCTTTCAGGTCCTGGACACGGTGGAAACTTCTTCGTAGCAAATGCTTACCTTGAAGGTTCATACAGCGAAATCTATCCTAACATCAGTGAGGATTTAGATGGTCTTCAGAAGCTTTGCAAGCAGTTCTCATTCCCAGGCGGTATCTCAAGCCACGTTGCTCCTGAGACTCCTGGTTCAATCCACGAAGGTGGTGAGCTTGGTTATTCAATCGCTCATGCTTTCGGTGCAGTATTTGATAATCCAGAGCTTATAGCTGCATGTGTAGTTGGTGATGGTGAGGCTGAGACAGGCCCTCTTGCTACTTCATGGCAGTCAAATAAGTTCCTTAATCCTGTATCTGATGGTGCAGTTCTTCCTATCCTTCACCTTAACGGATTCAAGATTTCTAACCCTACTATTCTTTCTCGTCTTTCACATGAAGAGCTTGAAGCATTCTTCAAGGGTAATGGTTGGAAGCCTTACTTCGTAGAAGGTTCAGATCCTAAGGAAATGCACAAGAAGATGGCTGAGACTCTTGACATAGTTGTTGATGAGATCAAGGCTATCCAGAAGAATGCTAGAGAGAACAACGATCCAACAAGACCTGTATGGCCAATGATCGTTCTTCGTACACCAAAGGGATGGACAGGACCAAAGGTAGTAGACGGTAACAAGATCGAAGGCTCATTCCAGGCACACCAGGTACCTGTAATGATGGATAAGCCTGAGCATATGCAGATTCTCCAGGATTGGCTTGAGAGCTATCATGCAGAAGAGCTTTTCGATGAGAACGGTGCTCTTATCCCAGAACTTAAGGAGCTCGCTCCAAAGGGTGACAGAAGAATCGCTTCTAACCCACACGCAAATGGTGGTAAGCTTCTTCATGACCTTAGACTTCCTGATTTCCGTGACTATGCTGTTGATGTACCAGAACCTGGTACAGTTGAGAAGCAGGATATGATCGAGCTTGGTGGATACATCAGAGACGTATTCAAGCTTAACGATGATCAGAAGAACTTCCGTATATTTGGACCTGATGAGACAATGTCAAACCGTCTCAACAAGGTATTTGAAGTAACAAACCGTGATTGGAACAACCCAATCGAAGAGGGAACAGATCAGTTCCTTGCAGCAGATGGTCGTGTTATGGACTCAATGCTTTCAGAGCATATGTGCGAAGGATGGCTTGAAGGATATATCCTTACAGGTAGACATGGTTTCTTCGCTAGTTACGAAGCATTTATCCGTATTATAGATTCTATGGCTGCTCAGCATGCTAAGTGGCTTAAGGTATGTAACGGACTTCCTTGGAGAAGACCTATCTCATCACTTAACCTTCTTCTTACATCAAACGTATGGCAGCAGGATCACAACGGATTCACACATCAGGATCCAGGATTCTTAGATCATATCTCTAACAAGAAGGCAGACGTGGTTAGAATCTATCTTCCACCAGATGCTAACTGCTTACTCTCAACTATGGATCACTGTCTGAAGAGTAAGAACTATGTAAATGCAATCGTTGCAAGTAAGCACCCAAGACCACAGTGGCTCACTATGGAGCAGGCTGTTAAGCATTGTACACAGGGTATCGGTATCTGGGATTGGGCTTCATCAGATAATGGTGATGATCCAGACGTAGTACTTGCTTGTTGTGGTGATACACCTACACTTGAGGCACTTGCTGCTGTTGATATCATGCATAAGGAAATGCCAGATGTTAAGGTTCGTTTCGTAAACGTTGTTGACCTTATGAGACTTGAGCCAAAGGATAGACATCCACACGGACTTTCAGATGTAGATTATGATACAATCTTCACAAAGGATAAGCCAATCATCTTCGCATTCCACGGATATCCAACACTTATCCACGAGCTTACATATACAAGACATAACCACAACATCCATGTTCATGGTTATCATGAAGAAGGTACAATCACAACTCCATTCGATATGAGAGTTCAGAACAAGATTGACCGTTTCAACCTTGTAATCGCTATGATCAACAACATCCCATCACTTGGTAACAAGGGTGCATTCCTTGTTCAGAAGATGAAGGATAAGCTCGTTGAGCATAAGACATATATCCACGATGTAGGTATCGATATGCCAGAAGTTGCTGAGTGGAAGTGGTCAGGACTTAAATAAGTACCTAATAGGGAATCATATCCCATATAAAATATCCCAGAGAGCATCAGCTCTCCGGGATATTTTTTTAATACTCTCCTACATCTGTAAAAACCACATCATCCGTTGGACCCGTTTCAGGTGTAAAGGCAACCTGTATTCTACCAGTATGATAATCAACTATAATCATCTGCGAAGTTCCCATATTTCTAACATTTTCTACCTTTGCTTCACCATTAACCTGTCCCTGAGATACTTTTTCCTGACAAAGTACAGTTTTAAGTTCGCCAACCGTGAACTTATCCTCTCCAGAAACCCATTCATTATATTTATTCCATCTTACTGCATTATAATCTGGAAAGAAATCATCTTGATTACCTTTAGAAACAAATGTATTTACTACACATAGGCTATCAGGATTATCCCATGTAACACCACTTAAAAGTGGCGTCTCATTATCACGAAGTATCGAGTAGCCCTTCCCCTTATCTTGCAGCTGACTAACCGCATCCTCTGCACAGTAGCTAGAATCCTTATCAGTGATTATTAGATTGTGACTCCATGTATAATTTGCACTGTTATCTACCATAAAGTCTCCGACTTCTTTTGCTGTATCATACTCTTCAAGTGCATAGCGAAGATCATATGTATAACATTTTCTATCTTTATATACATAAGTCTCATTTTGACTTCCAACATCGAGGATAGCAGCAAATACTCCATCATCATTTATAGCTGATACTATACTTTCAAAACCAAGAAAGGATATTCCCGTGTATGAATGTTCGCCCTTCTTTGCATGTATTATAGCATGCAGCTTACACATCTGATTGTCACTTCCTAGTCTCCAATCCAGAAGACGGCTCGTTATCCTGTCACCAGACTCTGTCTTACTCCCCCAAAGTGAAAGCGCTGAGCAGGCAGTTCCCCTGAGTGCTTCCGGAATAAAGCAAAATGTTACCGCTTCTTCATAGCTTATAGTTCCGTCCTGAGCATATCCATGAACACCACCAGAAAGAGTCTCAGCATACGCATTTAATTCCTTCCAATAATCACTCAACTTATCATCTTCTTCCACTACTTTTGCCAGAGTAGATATTCTCTCCCATACAGGATCATAATCATCAACAAGGGCAGGAAAACCTGCATATATATTCTCGTAGATATACGGTTCTATCGACTCATGAATATCGGGATACACTTCCATTATCATTTCAGCATATGCTGTTCCAACCTCTTCAGGAGTATGGTTCTCATAATCCAGAGTAACATCATAGTAATGTTCCATCTTCTTTATAGTGCATGCCTTGTCCTTTGATGTATATGTTCCAAGCTCCTTGTCTAGCGTACCCGCGTCCTCAAACTTTATTGGATTATCTACATAAGTATTCGACACTGCAGCAAGACTAGACTCAGAACTCTGTGGGAAGTTGAAATCATCATAAGTTGCCTTCTCACCACATCCAGTTGCAGTTGCTCCGAGTAAAACCGAAAGCGCTACTGCTGACATTCGTCTTATTAATTCTTTATTCTTCATATTTCATTTCCTCTTATCATATTTCTGTATTCTAAAGACAGTATAATACAGCAGTTTTTAAAAAGTCTTTAAAGCTACAAAAAAAGCTCTCCGGAGTATTATCCTCCAAAGAGCTTCTTCATTTCATATATTAATCTATACTGTACCTGAGTTTACTCAGCTGTATCTTCCCATACATCTTCGTCTGGCTTATAGCCTTTCTTTTCTAAAGACTTCTCTACTATCTTTACGATGAAGCCACTGATGATGCAGAGAATAAGAACAAGCCATCCTCCGATGATATTTGAAGCTAGAGAATAACCATCTGCTGCTCCATAGATACCACCTGACTTAAAGAGTGATACAAGATTCCAGATAAAGAATCCTGTAAGTGTAAGTGGTGCAAGGAACTTGATTGAGATTACAAACCACCAAGCTGGCATCTTAAATCCAACTGTGTTACGGTTTACTTCCTTAAGTACCTTATGTGGATCAAATAACCATCCTATAGTGATAGCCTCAAGGATACCAACAAGGATAAGGCTAAATGCATTACACCAATTATCTACAATATCTAGCCAAGCAAGACCTGCACCTGTGATAAACCAAAGCGAGATAATACTTGCTACTATACATAGAACAAGAGTTGTCTTCTTATGTGACAGCTTAAACTTATCTGATATTGCAGTAGATACACCTTCAATAATTGAGAAAGCACTATCTATAGCAAGTGTACACAGACAGAAGTAGAATACAAAGGCAAAGATTGCATTTGCAACACCGCTCTTTGTTAACAGTACGATAGACTGTGGATATACAATAAATGCTGTTCCTATACCTGAAGCAGTCATGTTATCTAACTGACCTGTACCGCTCATGGTTGTGAATAGAACTATACCTGACAGTACGCTAATAGCGAAGTCAGAAAATGCAATTATGATACAATCCGTTGCTACATTACTATCCTCACTCAGGAATGAACCATATGCTACCATGATAGCCATCATAATAGATAGAGAATAGAATACCTGTCCTATAGCATCAATCCAGATTTCAGCACTTGCAAGAGATGTGAAGTCAGGTATGAAGAACTTTGTAAGTCCAGCCATCGCACCTGGCATAAATATACCCTTAGCAGCAAGGATTACAAGACAAATTATTGGAAGAAATACTGTATATTTAACAACCTTTCCAACTGTACCTGTACCATTTCGGATACAAGCATATATAAGTACCCACGCTATAACAAGACATCCAAGTACTGGTAATGAGATAGTTCCATAACCAGATGTTGTTCCTGTTGTCTTGATCATAGTTGCCCATATTCCAGAAGCAGCTTCTGAATCACCAGTTAAACCAGCAAACTTGTAACTAGCAAATGCCATCATGATAACCCATGCAAATACAACAGCATAGTATGTAGAAATAACAAAAGCATTTGATACAGCAAACCAACCTATAGGTTCTGTCGGCTTCTTTATAGCACGAAGCGTACCAGGTACACCTCTATGCATCTTACGTCCTATAGATATTTCCATCATAAGAAATGGAATACCTATAACAAGCATTACCAGCAGATAAACCATAAGGAATGCTCCGCCACCATGCTTAGCAGCGAGTCCAGGAAATCGCCACGCATTTCCAAGTCCTACTGCAGATCCAATCGATGCTAGGATAAACTGGGAACGAGATCCCCAGGTACCACGTTTTTCATTACTCATAATACTCCCTCTCTTTCCGAGAATTATATATAACTGACTATGGCTGTCAGCCCCAATGAGTAATAGTGTACCACAATCCTAGAATAAATCAATCCCGGAAAAGCTACCAATCGCGCTCCTGTAACCAGTTTCTAAGTTTCCTCTCTCGTACTGGCATATCATCATCTGACTCCATCTTTCCAAGGGTAAGTTCTCCCTGTATATTTCCATCTACAAGATAGATTACTCGTTCACTACAACTTGCCACCTTCTCACTGTGAGTTACCATCATTATAGATGTTCCAGCACGATTTGCTTCTACTAGTTCCTTTATAACTTCCATAGACGCCTTCTGATTAAGTGCACCTGTTGGTTCATCCGCAAATATCATCTTTGGACTATTGATAAGTGAACGGCATAGACATGCACGCTGCAGCTGTCCACCTGATACCTCAGTTATGAATCTATCGGCTGTATCTATAATTCCCAGTCTTCTCATAAGTGTCTCAGCATCTTTATTTACTTCTGTACGAGGCTTCAGCTTCGCCTGATACCCAGGAAGTATGATATTATCCAAAATATTTAGCTTCTTCATCATATACATCTGTTGAAATACAAATCCCATCTTGTTAAGCCTAACCTTTGCCATAGCCTTTCTATCTAGAGATGAGATATCCTCTCCATCGAAGGTAACCTTTCCAGAAGTCATATTATCCATACCACTTACTGTATATAAAAGTGTCGATTTTCCTGATCCACTAGGTCCCATTATGGATACGAATTCGCCTTCCTCCATGCTGAATGAAACATTTTGAAGTACATTGTTACTATATTCATCTATCACATAGGTCTTGCACAGATCCTTTACATCTAAAACCATACTACTCATTTCTAATCCTCCAAATCTCGATATCTCTAATCTTCCTGATAACCGCTATCATGACTACCGCAATACTTATTGATATAAACACCGTCCACAGAACTGACATAAGCACTCCTCTGGTAAAGCTAAATCCAGTAAGTCCTAAAAATGCACCAAATAAAGCACCTAAGAGTTTTGCAAGCAGAGTCGGCGTAATAATCAGTGACAGTACCATACCAGCTCCGAATATTATCATCATTCTGAAGAACTGCCACTTCTTCGTGCTCTTTTCATCCACACCTGTACTCATAAGAAGTGCAATTTCAGACTCTTCATCCTTCATGAATATGGTCTGATACATTACAACCAGGAATCCCAGAACTCCTGTAACTACAACCATCATAAGATTGCGCATAAATGTGAAGAGTACATCGTACATAGAGAGCATAGCCGCAATCATATCCTTATCTGTCATCATTTGACCTGGGAATAATTTTTCAAGCTTCTCATATTCAGCCGCCTTCTCTGATTCAGGAACATCCAGTGTGAATCCTACAGCATTCCAACCTTCTGAAAAGGCATCATCAAACTCCTCAGACATTATGACATCTCTATCATTAAAAGCCGAAAGTCTGTCTACAAATCCAGTAACTACAAACTCCTCGCTCACTTCTTCGGTAGATAGACGATCCGGTGTATACTTATCATATATTATATTAACCTTATCACCTATATTTATATCGTGGCAGCTTGCTGTATAGTAATCTATTATGATTTCATTTTTAAGCTTTGGATACTGTCCACCCTCCCTTATTACAAGACCTTCTGGATCATATCCAAAACTGAGCTGAACTGGTTCAGTCTCTCCACCAATTTCCAAGCTGGCATTCTGTCTTTGCTGAGTTTCAAGCGTAGCCTTAATGCCCTCTTTTTTCATCAGTTCTGCAAATCCACGTTCCAACATATCAGGTCTCCCTGTTCCTGAAGATATCTCATCAAATGTTTTATCATCAAGATTTGGAACCGCTTCTAGTTTTTTCCAGGTATAGAACTTATACATGAAATCAGGACTAATAACAGAATCTCTAATCTGAATATTTATAAGCACCACGCTACTTCCAAGAGTAAATGCAATGAAAAGAAGTATATATCTTTTAAAGTTTCCAAATATATCTGATAACGCCAGGAACATCGGAAGCGACATCTTTCTTTTTCTGTTCAGGCAAAATCTATCGCTATGCTGTATCCTTTCCTGTCTTGCCTCTCCATGTAGTACATCCATTACCGAGATTTTATTAATTCTTCTCATTGAGAGCAGAATAAAGAGAATAACTAATCCTATAATCAAAACATTTGCGAGAAATGCAACAGTATAATCTACAGCTCCGATAGAGTAAGATATATTATAGTAAAAGTTTCCTACAAGCTTATCACCGATCATCAATCCACATACGGCACCGATTATTCCACCTATCACAGAAAAAGCTATATACTTAGCTGCAACGAGCCATCTAAAGGATACAGAGTCAGTTCCCAGAGCCTTCATGATTCCGAGTTCTCTCTCCTCCTTCTTTATTACTGATCTAATAGTAAAACTCAAGGTAAAAAGTATAATTAAGATCATAAAAATACATGTTATAAGAAGGAAAAATGATACGAGTCCAGAAACAAGAGCTGAATTACTAGTAATATGTCCATCTGGGAGGCACCCAGTAAAATAATCACCAAACTCTTCATCCTTAGCTAGCTTAGAATTAATCTTATTACGAGCCTGCTGATCAAAGATTTTCTCTGTAACAAAACCAGAACATCCCATTTTCTCAGGAGCTTCTTTACTGATTACCTCATAATCTGAATCCGATATTATAAATCTGATAATAGCGTCATGTATAGGATCTCTGGTTATATGAGATACACTAAACTCATACTGTTTTCCAGAAGGAGCTGTAATAGCTATCTTATCTCCTACCTTAACTCCATACTGCTTTGCAAATATATAAGGAACAGCCATCTCTCCATTTTCTACATAGAACGGAGTATTATCCTGGTCATAGACAAGATTCATTACTCTTGGCTGTTTCATAAGTAAATAATAATGATTTCCGTGCGCTTGATTAAGAGCATCATAATCTACACCTTCAAAGTATATATTTGTGTAGTCAAACTCTATACCTTCTAAATGCTCTATCACAGCATCCGGATAATCCTCTCTTATGATATCTTCTATTCGTTTTTGTTGTTCTTCACTTTTATCCACTACCTTTATGTAACCTATAAATGCATCATATGAGTTACATCTTTCCTGAGACACCCTGACGCCTCTGATATTGGCTAATAAAAGAATTGCGCTAGATGCAACCAGTGCAGATACTATCACCATAAAAAGCAGTATGATAGCATTTAGGCCTTTACTGTCCTTTAAATCCTTTTTTATCATTCTGAAAAACATAAGTTCTTCTCCTAACCTATATATTGCTCCGAGCTTAAGTGTAGTATAATATATAAACTTTTAAAAAGTCTTTAAAAGCGAAAAAAAAAGAAAGAACGCTGATAAATCCGCGTTCTTTCTTTTTACACTATTTACACTATTTTTCAAAAGAGAATTATATCACTTGTTGAACTTGTATACACTTTATCATGTACTTAAAATATTGTGTTTAAGATATCGTAAAAAAACTATGAACAAATTGTAAATTAAAATTAATCATCTATACCATACTGTGATTTTAGTTCATCGCTTAGCTCGGTTCCATCAGTAATCTCTCTAGCTTTCTCTAGTAACTCATCCACATTATATCTCTTGAAATAACCAAGCTTTGAAGTACGCTTCGTATCATAAGACTTAGTTACAAATATATCTAACTTCTTATTATAACCAAAGCAATCCTGAATACTAGCAGTCTCTACACCGCTCTTCATATCTATCATATCAGTTATAGTTTCCAACTGAAGGTACATTATTCCATTATTAGTATCATAATCAAAACGTACATCTCCAGAATACGAATTATAACAAGTAACTTTAGTTTTTTTCTTAAAGATTCCTGAATTAGAATACCAGTACAAGCTTCCATCACTATAAAAAACTACAAGCTCATCTGTATCAGGTGTAAATGACAAGCCAAGCGGAGCATTTCCAGGACACTCTATCTTAACCGCCTGTTCACCATCCTTATCTATCAGAACAATTCTTTTACCATCAGATACAGCAATATGCTCTCCATCACTGTTACCAGATACTACAGTGGTTCCATTCCATTGCTTAGGTAACTCTACCTTTTTTGCTGATCCATCTTTTATATCAACGATATATTCATTTTCACCAAGATAGTAAACTGAATTCGCATTATAAAAGTATAATGGGGCACCATATGGAATTCCCGCATCTGCTGGTAACTTTGTTGTACTTAATTTCTTTAATGAGAAATCATAAAGGCCAAGAATATAATTAAAATCCTCATCATTATAGACAAATGCATATTTGTTTGATTCGTTTATCTTCTCACTATATGTGGTTACATATTTATCACTTAATATTTCTCTTTCTATCTCGCCGCTATCTATATCTACCGAAATTGCCTCAAGCGACGAGTTTTTCTCATAGTTTAAGTACACATTCTTCTCATCAATTCCTAGCAAATGATAACTATATGAAGATTCTTCACTAAGCTTTATCTGCTGAACCTTATCGCCTTCTCCAAGTCGTATTATAGTGAGTGTAGGCACAGCATCTTCCTCAGTAATAACAGCAAGAACGTTATCATTCATATAGTGATCAAGTACTAAACTGGAGATGGATACATCCTCTGAGAAAGCTTTCCACTCATCATCATATACTCCAACCCCATAATATATTACTTCATTTCCAATGTTCTGTCTGACATATACACCACTATTAACTTCAACCTGTATCAGTTCATCTGCAAAGTATTTTACACTATATGCAGTTCTGTCACTAATACTTGTAGCAGGATATGTATAAGTTCCATCATTTGTAATATATATCGGACTTCCATCACCGTCTCTATCACTTACATCAATGATTGAACTGTTAACATTATGAACATACTTCTCTTCACCTGTCTTTACATTATAGGTTGCCGCTACATTTCCGGCATAATAAATCACTGATTCAGCCTCTTCTAGTAGGAAGAAACCACTATTCACATTTACACCAGTACATACAAAATCAGCATTCCACTTCTCAGAAAAGTCCTTTGCATTTACACAGTAAATAGTATTATGATCCTCAGATAAAACATCAATATAACCAATAGACGAACTATTACTACCATCAACCTTAACCGATGAAGTCAAAAAAGTATCATTATCAATCCACTCTATATCTTTTATATATTGGTCTGTTCCCTCTGAAAAATCAACTTTATCTGTGTCGAGATCTATCATACCGTAATAAGTATCCATAAGATCGTTGTTACCTCTAAATGCAATCTTCTTTCCATCTGGAGAAAGCTTACATTCAATGATACTCTTATCTCCAAGTTGCTTTAAAGATATTTCTCTTTTAATCTTACCAGTTTCAGATTCTACTTCAATAAATGAATACCTATCCGTGGCTATATAAAAACCACCTTCATATACCATGATATTATCCTGTGATAAAAAATAATAATCCTTAAGAGAGTTCTCCCACTTCTTATCCCCAGATGAAGTATCATAACAAACCATCTTGTCATCGGACCAAAACACAAGTGACTTATCCGACAGATAATTCATCCCTTTTATACGATCTCCTAACTTATCAAGATACAGTACCTGTTCATGACTACTTGTATTCCATACACCTACTATGTTTTCTGAATCGTATATAGCAATAGTAGAAGAATCTGGTGACACCTTAAAATCCATTATTGAATTAGGCATAATATAGTTCCAGCTAGCATGTATATTTATTCCGTTATAAGACTCATACGCCAAAGTACCTTCAGTAAGAGCTCTGATAGCTTCCGCAGTAACAGGTCTTTTGTCATCTTCATTCTTTGGAAGAGCCTCAAGAACAAGTTGCAGTGCTGTTATTCGCTGCTCATTCTCAAGTAGTTCTTCAGCCTCATTTGCAAGATACTTTGATTGATTGCGAAGAGACTCCAAGTAATTCTTCTGTATAGTCCTATAGCTATATAATGTATACATGGTAAAAGCAAGAAGAACTGAAAATGAGGCTGCACAACCTATCATCACCCTTCTCATCATATACTGCCTACGGCGATTCATCAGCTCATCATAAGAGCAACCAATAATACCACTTGCCAGACGAGGCAGCTCTGTCTTCTCAGCTTTTTTTATAGACATTCGGTAATCACAAGAAAGAGGTTCTATTGGCATCCTGACAATCTGCTGATTACCCAGATTATCTGTCACAACGCGGTCTTCATACTGAAGTTCCTGTGGAATAACATCCATAGGATCTCCATTTACGAGCACAGTAAAAATCTGCTTCTTAGTATGATTCCTTAGAAAAAACTCTATCTCTCTCGGTACCCACGCCGAATCCTTGGTATTGGTTGAACATATAACTATAAGATAATCAGAATGTGCAAGAGCATTCGCTATAGTATCGGTCAAATCACTGGTTATCGGAAGTTCATCCTTATCTCGAAAGATTCGATCAATACGACGTATACCAGTATCCTTCTTAATCTTTGCTGGAATATGAAAATGCTCAAGTCCTCTTTGTACCGCTTCTGCTACTTTAATATCTTCTGGTGAATGTCTATAAGAGATAAATGCATTATAGTGATCTATCATCTTAAGCCTCTACCTCCTTATATAACTGGTCAAAAAGTCTTCCATTTATTATATATGTATCATACGGATCATCTTCCCTGACTGCGATATAATCTCCAGGTAAACCTGAATAATATTTATCCTCATCCCAGGTTGTAAAAAGCTTAATATATGTATCAAGAGGCTTAGCATATATTCTGGTTCTACCAGTACCTATTATAGACTTAGCATATTCAAGAACATTTTTACTTTCTCCTGTAATACTATTCTTAATGCTAGGTGCATACTCAAATGAACTTGTATAAGGAATATCCACTGCTTTATAACTGTTATCAAGCTTTTCCTTCATTATCGGATATATCTCGCCCTCAATTCCTATGATAAGATATTTATCATCGTCTATTCGAATATTTACATCTCCCTCCATAGTCCTGATCTCGACCATAGTATTCACAGGGAAAATATCTGTAAGCTTCACGTATCCTACAAGCTGTGGCTGCTTTTCATACATCTTCATGGATGATGTATCCATTTTTGTTTCCTTGGCATATATAATCTTAAATGTATTAAAGTACCTATCTATTCTTTGCTGGATTTCTTTAAATACAGCTTCTTCCAGAGTACAATCTTCATAACCCGAAAGCTTAGTCAATAACTCAGGCCTTATAATGCCTCCGGCCTTAGTAATATGACCACCGCCTCCGCCTATTCCATCAGCAACAAAGCGAGCAAGCTCATTTGCATGAACTTCCTTAACGCAGCTTCTTATAGAAAATCTCACTTCCTCAGGGCATACAAAGTACGATAGACACACATTTACATCTGTGGTCTCCATAGAAAAATCACTAATTACAGCCAGAATTATAGGATCACACTGATCTGCCTTTATCATAAGATATTTATGATAGCCGAAATAATTATAATCAAGAATAGCTTTTCCAGTAAGTTTCAACTCAGCAAGAGATATATTTGAAGTAGTCATTTCTAATATAGTACTTCTAATATAGGATAGTGAATCTCTCATATCTCTATCAAGTGGATGAGCTATCTCTGACATCTTGTTGGTATCAGTATAGAGTCCATAATATAACGCCGTAGAAAGAAGAGGATTATCATCGACACTCATCCCCTCAGCCCTCATCATATCCCATATAACTGTGGCACAGCTTCCTATATTACTTCTAACCTCTGATAATTCAGGAAGCTCTACTGTAACCTGATGATGATCAATAACGGCTATATTTTTAGCTTCGGTCTTAGTTACATTTGACTGACCATACTGACAATCAACTGTTATAAGAAGCTCCGGTACTTCGTCAAACTCCGGTTCGTAACTTACGGGAATCTCAAGTTTCTTAATCATTATAAGTAGATTACTCTTATCAATCTCCTTAACGCCTCTATATATAAAACGAGGATTTTTACCCATATTCTGTAAATACCAGTAAAGTGCATATCCAGATGATAGAGCATCTGCATCCGGATTATCATGACACTGTATTACGATATCATTATATTCTAACAGTTCATAAAGCTTCATATTTCGTACCTCGCATACAATATTCTTATACAAACTATGTTACATATTACACAATTCCTGTTGCATACCTGATGTAAGAGATTTTACCACGAATATATGAATAACACAAAAAAGAGACCGAATTATGATTCAGTCTCTATGTTCTTCTTTGAAGCTTCTTTTGCCTAATTGTTGTTATATTAGTTCTAGTTCATTGATTAATGTATTAATGTTATCTTCGTTATACTCTATCTGTTCAGACCATCTTCTTACAGCTTCTATATCATCATGGAATAATCTGGCATAAAGAATAATAAATATAATACTATAAATCGCATAGTCAATAATCTTCTTTGTTCCATATTGTTCAATAAGCTCGAGCTGCCTGAAAAAAATATATTGATATGGTATCTCATATTTCTTTATATCTATATCTTTACTATCAAAACCTTCCAGAAGCTTTTTATAATCACTCTTTATCAGTAAAACTTCATTTTTCCATTTGTCATCTATTGGAACTGTATTAGAAAAGATATCTAACACTTTCTCTATCTTACCTTCTTCAAGATAATCCGGTATCATCTTTGATAAATCTAAACTATCATGCGATATATTAATATCTAACAGTTTAAGTAGTTCATATATATCTATCTTTTTTTGACTGTCACAGATTATAAAGTCCAGACTTTTCTTCTCAAATATAAGTTCCGTAACCTTCTCGCAGCTAAGACCCACTCCAGCCAGACTATAATCATTTATATCTTCAAAAAATCTAGGATGCAGCCTACATATATCACATAAACTATCTTCACCAAGCTCTTCTATGAGTTTGCAAAGACCATTATCTTTAAGAAATGGGCACCTATCATCATCCGTCAGTTTGAAATGTGTATCTTCTTCCTCTTGAATATTCTGCAGGATTTCATTTCCCAGTTCTGTATCCAGATCTTTGTAATATTCCAGAGTATCTTCATCTATATCGATTTCCCAACCTTTACAGCAGCTATGCTTACATTTATCCGCCTTACATCTGAACTCATTATATATTTCTGCATCTATATTTATCATAGTTATATATCCTTATTATATTTATCTAACGCTTTCTGCATTTTAGAATTCTCTAAATGTTCCCTCAGCTTTGTAATGCCCACACTAACCAGCATGCTCACTGCATAGGATATAACAAATCCCATCCATGCAGTAATATCATTGGTTGGAAACCAATCAAATATAATTATCATTATAACCATAACTATAAAAACAGTAACAAAAAGAAGTACATTTCTTAAAACAATCGAGAGATTCTTTATTAAAATATCTGTGACAAAAACAACCTGTGCTCCCGTAATCATCACGGCAAGCAGTAAAAGCTCTGCAAGTATAGGTAGTGATAAACCTTCTTTTCCTAGAGCAAAGAGCGGTGAATATTCCGCAGCCGACTCACCTATAAAAAGACTGAATAATATGAAAATGAGTACTATTACTCCATAGGTTGCAAATGTCTGACTTATATAATTAAAAATAGTTTTCTTTTCTTCCATCATTTCAGCCCCAACTTTCTACGGAGTTCATCCGAATACATTCGAGAAACAATAATCTGTTCTCCATTTTTAAGTGTTACTCTTATCTTCCTGTTGATGTCTGTCTTAAGACTCTTGATCATCCTTATATTAACTATACTTTGCTTACTTATTCTGAGAAAATCATGTTCCAGCAGTTGCTGCTCTATCTCATAGAGTTTTAAGTCAGATTCGAAAGTTTCTTCAGCTGTATAGATAAATGTTTTTCTTTCCACCGCTTCTATATACAGAATCTTTCCAATATCCAGCAGGAAGGTCTCATCGTCCTTATGAACTACTATCTGCATATTGACCATTCTGAGCATAGCAATAAGCCGCTCGACATCACTGTCGAGCCGCTTAGCATGAATACTTACTTTAGTATCAGAATATTTATCATCAATGTCGATTTCTATCTTCATTTATTCCAACCCTTTTTTCTTAAAAAGCCCAAGGAAAAGTAGCACCATCAGTACAGCATTAACAGCAAGAATAACGCCTGTACTAGTTTTCATTCCATCAAATGTCATCTCATCCAAAAGTCTCTTTAATTGTTCGGTATAGAAGAACTTTGCTATCTTCTTTATATTATCATTAAACATCGAAAGCATTGGTAAAAATGCAAATACCACCATAACCGGCATCACTGCAGAAGTTGCTGCCATCTGATTTTTTGCATACAGACCGATACACGCACCTGTAAGTGCAGATATAGCAAAACCTATAGCCATAACAAGCATATAGAAAGGAATATCACTACTATCTAATCCAGTAGCAATTACTCCTGCTCCCATCATACAGATAGTCCACACGTAGATGCATACTCCCAGGAGGTACTGAACAGGTTTTACATTTGCCATAATTAGAACCCTAAGAGTATTATGCTCCTTTTCTTCAGCAATAATCGAAGCTACCGATGTAAGTGGCGCCATTCCAATATACATTACTGAGAATAGATTTGTAAAGAAATGCTCCGGCATATCATTTATTTTTATTGCATGTTCAAAGATTACCGTAAGCAGCGGGAACATGATAAACTGTATCAGGACAGTCTTATTCTTAAAGGTATCTATCAGCTGTTTCTTTATAATGATTAGAATATTGTTAATCTTAGAATTATTCATTTTAGTATTCCTCCTCAAGTTTTCTTCCTGTCAGTTCCAAAAATACAGTCTCAAGTGTTGGTTCTGATGAATGTATTGTCTCCAGTATTCCCTCCGACAGAAGGCATTCTATCTCGCTGGCCGCTTCTCTATTATGATCAAGTTCCATATCTTCACCCGAAGTTAAATGTATCTTTATCTTTTTCTGATGGTTATATTTTCTACATACCTCCTCAGGATTTCCTTGCTCAACTATGACACCTTCATTTAGAAGCGCTACATTATCACATAGTTTATATGCTTCTTCCATGTTGTGAGTTGTGAGAAATATAGTACAGCCATCCTTCTTTTTCTCTAGAATAAGCTTATGAATCTGATTCATCGTCTGTGGATCAAGGCCACTGGTTGGTTCATCTAAGAAAATAAGTTTTGGTGAATGCATAAATACTCTGGCAAGACTAAGTCTGGCTCTCATTCCCTTCGAAAGCTTCGAAGCTGGTGTCTTTGCATCACTTTCCAGTCCAACTCTTGTTAAGACTTCCTTTATCTTAGAATGGGAAACACCATAGATATCAGCAAAAATCATGAGATTGTCATAACATGAAAGTCTCTCATATACTCCAAACTGATCCATCATTATTCCAATATTCTTCTTGTCTAATCCTGTCAGAGAATCAACTGACTTATTCATAACATTTATAGTTCCAGCATCAAACTCCAGCTGACCTGTCAGTATCTTAATCAGTGTCGTCTTACCTGCACCTGATGGTCCGAGTAGTCCAAATATCTCTCCATCCCCTATCTCAAAATCAATTCCTGATAATACCTTCTTACTAGAAAAACTCTTCTGAACATTCTTACAATAAATCATGCCCGATCTCCTTTCGTATCCTGTAAGCACAAGGTACTAAAAAGATCGGGCATATTCAATAGCTCCATACATATGTTGCCATATTGCGAACATAAGATGCCATATATATTATTTTTCAAAACTAGGCTTTCACACCGCGCTTATTTTGTCTTCTCATCAATAATAGCATCATAATCAGTACAAAAGGGAAAACACTTGCAGATAACATACCCACCTGCAAGTTATCATTTGCCGACTGAGTAACTATACCGACTGCGGCTGGTCCTACAGAACCGCCTATATCTCCTGCCATTGCCAGTAGTGCAAACATAGCTGTACCACCAACCGGAAGTCTTTTTGACATTATACTGATTGTCCCAGGCCACATGATACCTACAGAAAAACCGCACATAATACAGCCCACCAGACTCAGAAGCGGATTATGAGATACTGACGCCAGTATATAACATATCAGACATAAAGCACCTGATCCCATCATGTATTTTGTCAAATCAATCCGATTTCCATATTTTCCATAGATTACCCTGCTGACTCCCTGCATTACAGCGAACATACAAGGTCCAGCTAGGTCACCCATTCTTTTTTCAATTCCAAGTGCAGATTCGGTAAATGCTGATGCCCACTGTGACATAGATATTTCGGATGCTCCTGCACATATCATAAGTATAATTCCAGTCCAGAAAAGTGGAGATTTAAGAAGTTCACCAACAGACATCCCCTGTCCATCCTCCACAAGATATTCAATGGGACATGTCATAAAGTTATAGATATTATAAAGAGGTAATATCGCCCATATGCAAGCCATCCATTTCCAATTTGATATACCAAAGACATTGAAAAACAGTGTAGATATAAGAATAACTGCTACTGTTCCCCAACAATAGAAAGAGTGAAGAAGGCTCATAACCGATTCCTTATTCTCAAAAGGGCACGCCTCAACTATAGGACTTACCAGTACTTCTATAAGACCACTTCCTATTGCATATATAATAACACTGACGATTATACCAGCAAACGGACTTGGAAGCAGATCTGGTAAAAAAGCAAGTCCTATTAGTCCTACCGCTGACGCAGCTTCAGATACCACTACTGCCCTACGATATCCGATACGTTCTACATATTTTGCACACAGGATATCTACAATCAGCTGTGTGAAAAAAAAGGTAGTGGATATAAGAGCAATCTGACCAAGCGGTATGCCATATTCCGTATGAAATTTTAGAAATAATAAAGGCGTAAAATTGGCGACTATAGCTTGTGTTATGAAACCAAAATAGCAAGCCCTTAGTGTTTTTTTATAATTCTTTTCCATAATTACCTATAGCTTCTTCCCAGTCATTTTCTTTAAATCCAGTAAGAACCTTATCCTTTGTTATAAGTAATGGTCTCTTCACAATCATGCCATCTGAAGCAAGTAACTTAAACTGTTCGTCCTCACTCATATCTGGTAATTTCTTTGAAAGTTCCAGCTCTCTATAAAGCATTCCACTGGTATTAAAAAATCTCTTTAATGGAAGCCCACTCTTCTTATGCAGAGCTCTGAGAGTCTTTTCATCAGGATGCTTCTCCTTGATATCTATCAGCTGATACTCTACTCCCTTTTCATCCAGCCATTTTAAAGCCTTCTTACATGTTGAACATTTTGAATAACAATACACTTTAATCATATTGCAATAGTCCCCTTTCTACATTTGATATTTTTATTACTTGTTAGTTTCTAAACCTATATATTTATAAATCTTTTCAATAAATGGAGTCTTGTGCTCGATATATTTATCAATATCCCAAGGATACATCCTGGCACCTTCCTCTTTGATCCTGCTGTATTCAGCCACCGCATCTGGATTTTCACGAAGATAATCCCGAAACGCAATATGTCTTTTCAATTCTGCTGAATCCTCAGCACAAACATAAAGATGGTGTTTCTTTAGATGTTCTTTTCCGCTATATTTAAATGCTTCACGCCCCGGAACACCCAGATCACCTTCATGGATATACCCGATTTTTTGAAGGGCTGATATTACGCTCGGTAAACTTGTTCTATCCTGAATCACTACATCGATATCTATAATCGGTTTTGCTGAAAGTCCCTCCACAGATGTACTTCCTACATGTTCAATTCCGAGAACAAGACCATTAAGAACTACATTAAGTTCGTCTCTTATATCGACAAAATCCTTCTTCCAATTTTCATCATAAGTTTGTACAACGACATGTTTTTTCATAAGTTTTTTCCTCATTTTTAGTCCAAAATATTTATGCCCTAGTATCCATTTTTAATTTCTATGCTTTTCCTTATAAGTTACTACTTTACTATAACATAATTATTTTTTCCTTTATAGTTTT
Source organism: uncultured Lachnospiraceae bacterium (assembly GCA_902760415.1). Lineage (GTDB taxonomy): Bacteria > Bacillota > Clostridia > Lachnospirales > Lachnospiraceae > Eubacterium_Q. The sequence goes on along the minus strand of CACWGK010000006.1, from coordinate 10,005 downwards.
ATCTTTCAAAGAAAAAGTCCTGTAAACATTTCATTTACAGGACTTAACTATTCTATAATTCAATAATAATTCTCTCTATCTTTTTATTGAGTAAAATCTGTATAACTGCTCTTCACTATCGTCTATATCTTTATACATACGCTTCTCTTCTAATACAAATCCGGCCTTTTCCGCAGTCTTCCAGGATGGAACATTTGCATCGAAGCCTATATCGTGCAGGCTTCCATCCTTCGCCATCTCAGCAAATACCATTTCATCCCCGCGCTCAATTGACCGTATAATAATTCTCTCTGTTTCTATTCTCATGGCAATTCATTCTCCCAATACTTCTCCCAAATACCGAACTCTTTACAGGTAGATCACCCATACATTTAGCGATGAATGTATAGTCTTGTCATCTCAGGCTCATCATCCCCCTGCGCCATACAGAAGAATTCCCAGCCATATCTCTCATAAAAGCCAGTATGATCAGTTACAAGATATACTGGAGATATTCCTTTGGACTTTAAATCATCTACTACCATATTCAGTAGATTTCCTGCAATGCCGCGGCAGCGATAATCTTCTTCCGTATATACTGCGCAAACATTAGGACTTAGATCTTTCCTGTCATGAAAATCATTTTCGATAACTCCCAGACCACCTACAATCATATCACCGTCCATAGCAATATACCATCCATATTCGGTTTCAGAGCTAAGATATGCTTCCATACACTCGAGATACGCTTCCTTCGGCACACCCCACTTACTACTGAACCATTCAGCAGCCTTTTCTTTTAGTTTTGATTTTTCTCTTAATGTATAAAATTTTATTTCACTCATTTGTTTTTCCTTCCTCTCTTGATTATACAAAAACTTTATACTATCTATTATGTTCTAACAACCTCATCTATTATTATATTTAAACTTGAGACAAAAATCCCCAGGACAAAACATCCTGGGGATTCCATCTTATACCGCTTTTTTCTTTTCCTGTCCAACAATACGCCATATACTTTTCTCTGATAAACAAAATCTTTCAGAAAGTTCTGTCATCTTACAGCCAGACAGATAAGCCTTATATATTGATTCATTCCTCTCACGAAGTATCTTTCTGGTCTGGTTTTTCTCACCCCAGCCACTTCTAACTTCTTCTCTACGCGGAATATAGATATTAGTTCCATCTGTATATTGCTGGATCATCTCTATAAGTTCACGCGGAAGTACCTCTTCCGCTCTCAAATAGCCCATTCATGCGCCTCCTAAAATATATTTTCTCTTTTAGGGAGCATCGGCTATTACGAAATCATTTATATTTTCAAATCGCTATAGCCAATGCTATGCGCAAAACTCAGGTGTAGTCATACAAAAGTTCCTCCTTCTTAGAATTTTATACAAAACTTACAATATTTTATTAAGAAAGTCAATCAAAGACTATTTCTCCTGTTATATACCCTTCTTCTTTACTATAAGATGATGGAAAAATGCTATACTCCTAAACTCATCTATCTCCGAAACTCTCATTTCCAGTTTCTCCATCTCATCCTGCCAGCTTTCATCAGAATGTTTTTCCTGATTTTGCTGCATATCCCAGAATGTGCGTATACCATAGGCTTTCTCGATACTCAGTCCAGGACACCATTTCAATATATCCTCATCATCGTAGTATCTGATTTTTCCGAACTTGGAAGCTATGGAATCCTCTCCATCTAAAAGCGCATTTGCCTTCTCAAAATCATCCAGCAAGACTGCCATTTGCATAACTCTTCCATAACGATTATGCTTTACAATTGATATATATCCTGTAGGTTTCAAAACTCTCGAAAGCTCTCGGAGGACTTCGGATTTATCATCTATATATTCCAATACATTGTGACAGATTATCACATCAAATGTATCTTCTTCAATTTCCGAAAGCGCTTCCACGCTGCCAACTATCTGCGTATATTCATTATCCTTCCAGGCATCCTTTAGCATTTCATCCCAGGGTTCTATGGCTGTTACCTTATTAGCCTTAGCAAAATGATCCGCTGTGATTCCTTCGCCACTTCCAAAATCCAATATATATTTACCACCTATATCCCCCAGTTGCTTCCACACTATCTTCTTAAAAAGTCTTTCCCAGGCTGGTAAATCAGTTATATTCCTCAACTATTTTTCCTCTCTTTCATCAGTTATAATATGCTCTACACCACTATGTTCGTTCTGAAGATAGTCCTTCGTAAAAGTCGGAAAAGCTTTATATTTGTCCAGCTCAGCAATCGGAAGCCAATACATATTTTCCTTTACTCCCTGAGTATAGCTTTCACTATGAAGTTCTTTTGTTCCTCTTGGTTTCATCAGGAAATACAGTGCTATCTCATGACAATCCATCCCCTTTAACGCCCCTTGGTTTTCATTAAAGAAGTTTTCATGAATTACAGCCAGATGATCAATTTCATACTCAACACCTGTTTCTTCATATACTTCTCTTTTTACAGCCTCTTCAGCTGTTTCTCCCATGTGCACAGCGCCGCCTATAGAGTAGTAATAATCTTCTATAGCATTTCCCGCAAAAAGCACACATCCGTCCTCAACGATGATTGCAGCTGCACGATACCTAAACCATTTATTGTCATTGGTAAATCCACAATTATATTCTTTCATCCTATTTCTCCCTTTGCGAAAAGATTATCCTTACCCTAGCTATTAAATCTGATCACCTGCTTTATAAAATCTTCTCCCAACAAACCACTTGAAAGGCTTACTATTGCAACATTTTTGAGTCTATTATTCATATATAATTTCGTGTTCCCTCCTACTAATCTTTTATACTATAAGCATACTTAAAATTGAGTGTAACATATAGAAAATCATATGTCATTTCACTTATAGTAAAAATAAAAAAAACTCGCATCCATAATAAAATGAATACGAGTTTATGTTGTAGTTATTTCAATATGCCCAGAATCAGAAATGCACCTCCGATAAGTATAACAGGTATCAATAGCAGACATACTCCGATAGCAGCTGCTCCAAAAGTTTTTTTACCCTTTATCTTACAGATAATGCCGTATATGATGAGTAACAGTCCTGGAATAATGGCTACCCAAGGAATATCGACTTGCATCTGTAGCTTTTCAGCATTCCAATTCATACCGAGCAGTATTTCCAAAATCGAAATTAATAAAGTGGTTCCCGCAAAGGTGTAAATAATTATTTTGTGTCTTTCCTCAATATCTGTTTTGGCGATTTGAATAACGTTATCTACCGTTTCCTCTGCAACCGTGTTCGCATTTGTTGTTTCTGACTTCATAAGTTCTGTAATGGATACCTCTAAAGCATCAGCTAAAACTTCTATTGTATTTATGTCCGGGAATCCTAAACCTCTTTCCCATTTACTGACTGCCTTATCTGTCACCTGTATTTTTGCAGCTAAATCTTTCTGAGTCATATTAAGTTTTTTTCTTCTATCCGCTACAAAGTGACCAAATTTTTCTGCATCCATTTTTTCACCTCCTTCAATTGCCATCCTATGATCATTCAATAGAAAAAGCAACCGACGTATCGTTTACCGGCCTAAAACCGCCATTTCACGGGCATTCTACGATTCGTTTACAAAGCCAAACAATACAAAAAATTTAACCTTCATGCTTTATACCTCTATCTGCTTTCCAAGAACTGTTACACCCTCATCGTTAAAAATCCCACATTTAGCATAGAACTCCCAGTTCTCTTTGATGGATATCAGCTCCACTACACTGACTCCCTTCTCCTTCAGATTAATTTCAATTTCTGCAAGAAGTTGTTTTCCAATTCCATGCCTCTTCCACTCAGGAATAACAAAAAGTTCTGATATAAAAAAGAAGTCTTCATCTGCATAAGGATCCACAAAGCCAAGAGCTGCACCTATTAGCTTATCGTCTTCAAATGCAGCCACTCCCAATGACTCAAAGCCAACCAGAATTGATCTAATTCGTCTCTCGGCTCTATCACTTTTCCATTTTTCATTCCATGGCTCTTCTGCATATGAGCTGGACATAGCTTCTGCCAGAGCCGGAATATCATTTTCATTTACTACTCTATACTTCATACCAATTTTCCCTTAGTTCAGCTTCCAAACGCCCTTGCTGATTTAATAAACGCCTTTGTGATAAGGTCTTCTACAATATGAAATTATCTTATTGTTCCATTTTTATCAACCTCATCTTTTATTATATATAAACTCGAGAATAAAAACATTACCCCCATATCCGATATTATCTTATCTTTCCTCCATGAAATACACATTCATATACTTTAACATCATTCATGTATATTTCTTCAAATCCCTGGAACCAAGTAAAATCTCCTGTCACCTTACACCTGTATGTATATTCACCGGACTGATAGATTTCAGGACCTCTGTAAGGCATCTTCTTATCTGCCGCACGCAGAGCTTCCTTTAAGAAATCTCCGCTGAATCTGTCATCCAAAACTCTGCCGATATAGTTCATAGCCCAAACAGTGACATCATTCTTCCAGACAGCTTCTTCTCCGGCAAACTCTTCGCCGCCCACATAGGTATCATGATACATGTAATCACCGTCTTCGTATCTGAAGTCATGGGATGCAGGTCTTGTAGCATCCACTTCATTCATAAATCCGGCATAGGTATTTACATTTGCCTTCAGCCTAAACTCTATCAGTTCATCGATATCAGTCTGTTCTTCCGCAGAAATATTAACCGCACAATCCTGATCTTTCACCAGATAATCTACACTGACATTCATCAGATTACTTATCTGGATAAGATTGTAAATGTCCGGATAAACTAGCGATGATTCCCACTTCGCAACAGCCTGTCTGGAAACGCCTAATTTCTCGGCTAACTCCTCCTGAGTTAAGCCCTTATTCTTTCTTAGTATTTGTAATTTTTCGGAAAATACCATTTTTCATCACCTCCGAAATTATCATACAAGATTATTCCGGTTCATAACATTAACCTGTAGTAGCATTTCTGCTACTTAAGTTATACAGGCACTGCGAATGTTCCTCTTATAATATCATATATACAAAACTGAATCCAAATATAATCCATTATAAAAGAGAGCAGGCATAAACCAGCTCTCCGTTAATCAACCATTTTGAATTAATAACCTAACAAAGCGCCGGCATAAACTTGGCAAACAGATAGAGCCCTTCATCTCCTGCATGCACTTCATGATGAACTTTAGCAAGCATAACGGATATTACTCCCGGCTCATATTGAATCTTTGCTCCGTCGTTCAGAGCGTATCCGCTTCCCGCAATAACCTCATGAGTTTCGAGCTGAGGATCGTGTATATGATCCAATATGCTCTTCCCCGGAGCTATTCTTACAAGATGATAACTATATGCACCACCGGTTTCCGCGGATGTTAAAATATGCTTTAACTCTACTCCCTCAAATGTAGGATGCTTAGACCATGGGATATTGCCAAAATCCACGGTCCTCCCTGGAACTAAAAATCTTCCCTGATTAAATGCTTCAAATAATCTGTTTTCCATAATGATCACCTCTCTTTTTTGATGAAATGATCATAATAAAAATATCATGTTATGACTTGGATAAAATTGCGGAGTTTATATACTGTTCCGGTGATATTCCAACCTGCTTCTTGAACACCCTGTCCAAATGGCTTTGATCACAGAAGCCGACCATATGCGCCACATCTATAACTTTATAACCATCTCGTAAAAGTTCCTGAGCTTTCCGAACCCGGCATTGCATCTGGAACTTATGCGGAGTAAGCCCATTTTCCGAAGCAAATTTTCTAATCATATGATAAGAAGAAATGTTTACCTTCTTAGACATTTCCTCAATACTTATCTCCAGCTCCGGATTACCTATTATCTCGTTCTTAATAATATCAAGCTCACCGCTTATATCTCCATCCACCGGCAGGCATGTTGTAATCATTGAATAATACTCAGTTACAGGATTTATGGAATGGACAATGTCAGGTGCCACAGTAAAGTATTCCCCTTCATGACATTCAAAATCCTCCGATCCGATACCAATTGATACTACGCCTTCTGTAATTATCCCGAAGACATAATGATCTATATGAGTATGACGCGGATAAGATATTTTCACATGCTCCATACTCACTATTTCAATACCTGTTGACTTGTCTTCTATAAATTCGAGTTTATCCATAGCTCTTAAATATCCGATATTATCTAATCTTTCTTCAATGAAACACACAATCCAAATGCTTCTTCAGCCAAAGCAACTGTTTCATCTATTATTCTGTTTTCATCTCGAAGTATTATATTAAATCCGGAATTAAGAAATGCATTATATGTTTCTTCCGAATTGATCATTTCGAGACCCTTTCGATAGTTCTGCATTGCGTATTCGGGATCAGGTTCCTCCAGAATCAATCTGTAAAGAAACTGTTTTTCCGGATAATCATCGTGATAAATGTTTATTTATTTCTTTACTATACCATAATTCTTTTTCCTTTACAGTTAGATCTTCATTTTATAGTCAAAGGTTTGGGGATTCGTCCCCAAGTATCTTACAAAAAAGAAAAGTCCCATAAACACTGGGTTTACAGGACTTTATATCTTATCTTAAATTCAATTCAGTTTGTTATGTACAAACACCTTGAGCTATCATTGCTTCAAATCAGTGTTCGGCATAGATACGGGGTTCTTGGAGGTAATGTATACTATATGTGTATTACGATAAGCAATTATCTAACACTATAATAGACCATTTCATGATATTTATACTTTCAAATAATCTATCCAATCATCAGGAAATCCCATAGTACTAATATCCACATAATTAGATTTATCAATCATACTCTGCAATTTATCAACAAAATGATTCCAGCTTTCATCCGATATTAAAATACTCTTTATACAAAGTAAAACCGCAAATATCCTATTGTTTCCGATTCCAGCTTCAGAATACTGTTTATACATCATAGGTGTTTTTGATAGCTTTGCATTATATATCCTTCCATAGTGAGCACAAATATTCCTTACATAAGAAATGCTTTCAATCCAGCTTTCAAAATATGTATAGCCAATTCCAAAACTCCTAGCAATCTGTTTTTTATCAGCATTTTTCATATTTTTATAAAACTTAGAAAGCGTTCCAAAGCTTAGAATCTCCACCAAAGCATAGATTGGAAGTTGTCCTCCCTCATAGTTTTCTTTGAAATTCTTTACAAACGGCGCTCTCGAATTTCTGCTTATCTCTTCCTTAACATCATTTATAAATGTAGCATGATATTCTTTATCTTTAAAATTTTTCTCATCACAATATCCCAATACACCGTATGTATCAGCAATAAAGTTGCTTATCCTACATCTGAGAGCGACTTCTATTTTTTCTATTTCCTTGAATGTAATCTGTCTAAAAGAAGCATTAAAATAGTATAGTTCTACTAATTGTTCAAATGAAACATCATTATGATAGTATCCATTTTTCTCTTTTAATCCCAAACTATACGCTTTAATTAGTCGAAAATATGATATTTCACTCAATACTTTCTTAGCATATTCTTCATCGGAAATCACAAGCCCCTTTCCTTTTAAGTTTTCAACCTGTTCATCTATAGTCATTGAAGGCTGGTGTGTTTTCAATTCTTCCATATCTATCCCTATAAAATTATAAGACCCAGCGTGGTACGCATCGTTGAGAGGCGTGCTGGGTTCTGTTGGGCATATTATAAAATATTTAAGTTACGATATCAACTTTTTTTATTCCGGATCATACTCCTCTATAAATGATTCCATATTATATGACGGAAGTAGCTCTTGAACTGATGTCTCTGAAATTTCTATGACATTTTCTCACCTATTATTATTTCAAAAGAAAGCGTTAAAGTCACTTTATTTCTGATGTTTAAACGCAATTTCTAAAAGTTCAGACGCTACTTTTTCTGATTTGATTCGCATTAGATTATCCCATGCATCATCTCTTCCAAGAAGATTCATCCCTCCGTGCCATACTATATTACTATCTATCACCGCAAAATGTTCTTCTACCTCATCTCTTTCTACGACTTCTACTCCCGATGCAATCAAAGTAGTAATCATACTTGAAAAGAAAAATGATTTTCCAAACTTAACCTCATCAGGATTTGTTGTTATTACAGTTACCTTAACTCCAATCTCTTGTCTTTTCTTGATTATGCTGAGTAGTCTATCAATCTTCCTAATTTCTATATCAGGACTGGATATAATAATTCTCTCATTTGCTTCAACAAGATCACGTTCAAAGATGTCTATGTAATTATCAGAAGTATAAATAGAATTAACACTTTGTTTATTATGTACCACATCTGTTTCAACAGTGAATCCAATCTCTTTGTATGCTCGAAGACGCTTTGAATACATTCGTTCAAACATACCTATATGAGAATCCACATAGTCGTAAACAACCACCGATTCTTTTCCAGGATAATCCCTGCCAAGCCTTCCAAGATATTGTTCTAGTCTTCCATCAAACGATACCGGTGCAGCTAACATTAACGTATCCAAACGCGGAAAATCAAAACCTTCTCCTATCTTCTGGCCTGTAGCAATAAGAATAAGCCTCTCTTTATCTGAGACAGTTTTTAATCTATTTCTAATTTCCGTATTTTCTTTATCTGTATTATCTCCATACATTAGGAAAACATTCTCTTCTTCTGCAGATAGTCTATCATATAGCATCTTTGCCTGTTCTTTAAAACGCGTAAGAATAACAGGTGTTTTTCCATCTTTAACTGCTTCTTTCACATCAGAAACTATCATATCATTTCTATCAGGTGAGTTGCTCACAAGCTTATATAGAGCATTTACATCATTTTTATCTTCATTTATTCTAACTGTCCTTGTGTATCTTGGAATGACAATGTGTGGTATACCTGACCTCTGATTTCTTTCAATAGCTGTATAAGAATGTCTAATAGGACCTATCAACATAAATATCTCTTTATCAAGATTATCACTTCTTTTAGGTGTAGCTGTAACACCATATACATATCTGGCATTGACCTTCTGCATAACATTCGTAGCGGTATTTGATGCCACATGATGACATTCATCGTATATAATCAGTCCATATTTATTTAGCATCTTATGGTAGTTCCCTTTAGCATATAACGAACCCACCATTGCTACATCAATTATTCCAGTTAATGCGTCTTTTCCAGAAGCTAATCGACCGATAACGTCATCTCTTCTCTTTTCGCGTCCGGTTTTCGTTTTATATATCGGAGGTTCCTCATCAATGACCAGAAACTTATGAAGAGACTCTACCCACTGTTCAAGTAAATCTTTACTTTGAAGAATTATCAGCGTATTTACTCTCTTTTTTGCAATAATATAACTAGATACGACCGTCTTTCCAAATGCAGTAGTTGCACTAAGTACACCATTATAATAAGAAAGTAGTTTTTCCACAGCTACCTTCTGTTCTTCCTTTAATTCTCCATTAAAGGCTACATTGATAGGAATACCTTTTTCTCTTTCATCTACTAAATCATAAGGAATATCCGAATTCTTACATTCTGATATTATCTCTTCATATAATCCTCTAGGAAGCTTTATATATCCATCTATATCTTTTCCCAGATACACTGCCTGAAACTGATAATAATTTGACTTATGCATTCTAAGCCTTTTTATATATTCTGGATTATCAAATGCAGCCAGACTTCTTATCTGATTCTGCAGTCTTGGAGCAATATTCAGTGTATCTACATATATTCCATCCGATAGAGTAATATGAAGTATTCCAACCACATCTTCCTTAACAAAGTTGTCGTGTTTCTTCCATGGTTTCACTCTTTTGTCCTGACTATCAGATAAAACAGAATATGGATTATTTGAAGCCAACTCCGCCTGCCATTTCTCCATATATCGGTTTATATCATCAATTGATAGTCGTATATCATCACGATAAACCTGTGACCATTGATCTGGATATGCATTCCAGTTTTCATCAACAAATGCACTATTCCCATCCTTTAGAGCTCCCCCCTGAAGCGGAAGTGCTATAAGATTTCCTAAGCTGTTA
>CACWGK010000005.1 GCA_902760415.1 uncultured Lachnospiraceae bacterium | reverse complement strand
CCGCTCCTACTTATGGCACTGATGGCAAAAACGCTACTTATCCGAACAAAGTCGCCATCGAAGGCCGCGTCGTCAACATGAATTACAACGGTCCAGTCATCTATGACGGAACCGCCCTTATCCAGTGCTATGACAAGAAATTCGCTGAAGACTACCCATCCTTAAACCTCGCTGTTGGCGATTATGTCCGTGTCACCGGTACCCCAACCCGTTACAAGGCTTCCGCTACCGATGAACGCTGGTGGCAGTTCACCTGCTTTGACAGCACCGCGAAGAAGGTCGCTGTTGGCATCTCTAAGATCGACCACGCTGAAATCGCCCTTCCAGCTGTCGCTGACTCCGATTTCACCGCGACTGAATTCGATGCTTATACCACCCCAGCCGCCAGCACTGTCAAATTAGTTACCTTCACTGGCAAGGCCTCCGTTGATGGCACTCACGTCAACATCGCTCTTCCAAAAGGCGATGGCACCTTTACCACCAACACCATCTCTTATTACAACTCCATTTTTAACCTCGAACTCAATACTCTCGGCAATATCGTATTCACCAGGAGCAACGAGCTCTACCATGAAATATGTTCCATTAAGAAGACTTACCTTCTTTGGTGTATCAGTTGAAATCCACTCAAGTCTTTCACCAGTCTTTGCATCATTAACTATACTCTTAGCTTTTTCATCATAAGCTATAGCAAGTTTTGCACCTTCAAGCTCGCCACTCTTATTAATATCTCTCTTGCTAAGAGTAACATCTGTCTTATATAAATCATCAAATACTCTAACAATAGCTGGATTATCGTCATCTGCAGGTATTACAGAATTCTCAGAACCTGTAACAACTCCATCCTTAATAGTAAATGTAACTGCAGAAGCGATATCATATCCATAAGGAGCCGCTGTCTCTTTAAGTGTATAAATACCATCAGGAAGATTCTTAATCTCTGTAGGAACACTACCAGTTTCCCAGCTTAATGACTTCTGATCTTTAGAAACAACAACTGGAGTATATTCACTACTATTATCTTCTGAGAATAATATATCATCAGCATTTTCATCTGCAGATTCTTTACCAGTAAGTGTAAATGTAGCTCCTGGAAGTTCATTTCCACCGCCAACTCCCTGCTTGCTAATAAGAACGTCTGCTCCACTAGCAACCTCTTCGCCATCACAGTTAAAGAAGTCACCAATAAGAAGTTCTACATCTGTAAAACGAATTGCATCACCATTTTTATTACTAATTGTACTAAAGAGAGTATGTTTTGAATCACCAAGATATGTAGATGTCTTACCATAGAACTCAAGTATTCCATCAACATTCTTAACTGTAAGTTCTATATTCACGTAACCAGTTGAACGCATAATACCTTTATCATCAGCTGTACCTGCACCAACCTCGCGAATAGTATAATAGAAAGTTTTTGAATCGTCCTTCTCTACATAATGATCAGGCTCTCCAGCTTTCTTTGCTTCGCTCTTATTAGTATAGAACTTTAATTTTGGAAAATGTACCTTTGAAGTAGTGTTATTACCTACTATCTTAACTTCATTCTCATCTAATGTAGAAGGATCTGTAATGCTATAAGCATCATCATTATCATACCAATAGAATGAATAAGCATCTTCTGGTACTTCAACAGAAGAATCCTGAACTGTATTTGTACCATCCCACTTATGTGTAATTCTCTTATTAACTGCGAAGTTAACTTCACCAACGCCATTATCAATAACTGACTGGTCTCCACCATGATAAATGTAATGCCACTCACCAGAAGTATTTGCAAAGTTCTTTGCAACTACCCAACCAGCACTTGTACCAGCTACCTCAAATATAGAAGCATTAGGTGCGATAAAAAGACCAGAAGTATTCTGAACTCCAACTCTACCAGTGGATCTAATATTCCATATAATCTTCTGACAAAGCTGTTCATCATTTTTTCTGTTCTCAGCATAAGCTTCAGGATTAGAATCCTTCTCACTATCATGGCAAGAATAAGCTGTTGGATTTATCCAAGTCTTTCCGCCATCTGTAGAAACTGTATAACCTGCAATAAATGCTGAATACTCAACCTGATTTCCATTATTGTCCCATATTTTTGCAGAGCCTGAATTATCATTTATATTAAATACTACAACAGTTGAAGGATCTTTAATAATATGAAGTCTTCCATTCTCTGCTACTGTAGTCAATAATTCCTGATCAGCATTTATATATACAACCTTATCAGCAAAATCGCCCGCTGTAAGATCTATACAAGCTTTATTCTCTGCTCTTGAATCATTAGATTTATAATAATCTCTATAATTGATTCCATGAGTTAAGCCTTTGCCAGCCATATCTTCTGAATATGTATAAACTCTTTTATACATATCTTCAACGTTAGAGGCAGTATCTGGGTTAACCCTTAAAACCTTTTCTGATTTAGTCTGGAAAAATATATTATTTCCTTCATAAATCTTTTCATCACCCACCTCAACGATATAAGCACCAGCTACATCTCCATCAAACTTAAGATATTCTGGTCCTCTTGTAGCACGACCCATAATCTCGGGATTTGACATATCGATATTGCCAACAAGAATCTGTGCAGCCGCACCTTGCTGTATCAAGTCGACAGTAGCAAAAGCATCACAATTGCTACTTCTAGAATAGTTCTTTACCGCAAATGTCGACTGAATATGATCTCTCTGCTGATAATTCTCAGCTATGATACCATAGTCAACACCACGACCAAGAATAGTCGAATAGTTTACTTGTGTAGCAGAATCAAGTCCATTTGTCGATTCAGCCGCATTAACTACACCGATGTTGCTGCCAACACCAGTAAGCGTCATGGCGAAGGACATTGTCGTTGCGAGTGCAAGGGATAATGCCTTCTTGATTTTGTTTTTAAACATAACAAGACCTCTCTCAAAAAAAACAGTGTAATATAGATTCTTTTAATTCTTCCTTTTCCCCATGGTGCGTAGAATGCACCAACATGGTCTAGTCTAACAAGATAGCCTTTATAATACAAGCAATTATTTGCAATAAATGACAGAATCGTGACATTGCACAACAAAAGGTAAAAAGCATCCATTAAATAATAGAAAATGCCACAAAAGACAGATATTTAATACACAGAAAAGACACACAAATGACGTATTTTCGACGCAAAAAAATAGCCGGAAGGACTTATGTCCCTCCGACTATTTGATTCATTTTAGTACTCGTAACGCATCTTTCTCTTACGACTAACAAGGAAGATGATTCCGATAAGTGAAATGATCATAACTATTATGATCGGTACTACATTTGTGCTATCTCCCGTGTTAACCACCGTTGTATCTTTCTGAGGTGTTGAAGGAGCATTTGGTGTAGTAGTCGTATTAGGCTTCTTAACCTCTGTTGAAGGTGTATCTGAAGGCTTTTGAGTTGTTGTCTCAGTAGTCTTCTCGGTTGTCTGCTCATCTTTCTTCTCTGCAGTTCCGATAAGAGCAAGATGTTCAGCAACCTCACCTGGCTTAACTGTAACAACTTCAGTCTTTCCGGTAGTTACCTTATATCCTTCAGGAACCTTAGTTACTGTAATCTTGTAATCACCAGGTGTAAGGCCAGTTGTAAGATCAATAAACTTACCACTCTTATCCTTATAACCTGTAACATTTCCATGTTCGTCCGTTGTAACAATAATCTTTGTAGATCCATCAGGGAATGTTGTTCCACTTGGTGCCTCAATCTCAACAGTAGCATTTGGAACCTCTCTATTAGTTCCCTCTTCAACAACCTTTACTTTTAATCCACCAGATTTAGGAAGAATCTTTGCTTCATGTCTAGCTTCTCCATTCTCTGGAACTGTTATTTCGGCTGTTTCACCAACTGTAACCTCATATCCTTCAGGAACCTGAGTAACAGTTATCTTATACTTTCCTGGAGCAACATCAATAGGTGTCTTACCATTTTCATCAACGATTTCACCTTTTGAATTGGTCTTATATGTCTTCTGTGTTCCATCAGGAGCTTCAACAAGAACTGTAGCATCAGGAACATCGCGATTTGTCTTTTCCTCAACCACATGAACTGACAGTTTACCAGTTACTTTGATCGGATCATTTTCGAACGTTATCAAATCCTTTGTAGAATCATAGTTTCCAGGAAGATCTGTTCCAAGAGAAGTAACACTCGCTTTACCAGAAGCATCAAATGATACCCTAAACTTAAATAATGTCTCGACTAATTCATATCCAGTAGGTGCAACCAGTTCCTTGATAGCATAATCACCTGCAGTAATGTCATCAAATGTCTTTACTGATTCCTCAGAAATCCATTCTTTATCATAACCACCTACAATCTTGTTGCCTCTAGCATCAATTGCATAAAGCTCAAGCTTAGCCCCAGCAATTTCCTTCTTGTTTACAGCATCAATTTTACTTATATGAACCTTATAAACATTTTGCGTCTTAGTATAATCATTTTCATAAGCAACTGTTGTAGTTTTGCCTTTAACGACGCTCAGCTCTCCTGTTGTTGTGCCTTTTCCGTCTGTTTTATTACCATCTCCAGCAGTTATCTCATAAGAAACTGATTCAGTAAAACCATTAAGTTTCACAAGGTTTTCTTGTACTATGTACTTATCTCCTACATTAGCCACTATCTTATTAGTTAGCGTAAATGATTTTCCATTTCTTGTAAAATCATCTTTTAGAGTATATGTTTTTCCAGTTGTTTCTCCAACCTTAATAACAGTAAATGAAAGGCCTAATAAATCTTCAACTGTAACATCACCCTTAATTGTCTTTGTAATATCAATATATCCAGTATCAGGAGCAGTACCCTTCTTTGTATTAACAAAATCCAAAGCATTCACGGATGTCGATCCATCAGAATAAGCCTTTGATACACTAAGAGCTCCTTTTGTATTTGTAACAGTTACTGTTACTGTATATACTTTATCAGAATATTCATACTTATCTGTATCAGTCTTTCCTACCTCTTCTACAGTATATGTATATACTCCAGCCTTTGTATAAGTAATATCTGAAAATGTTACTGTTCCATTAGCCGCATTTGTAACTGTTTCTGTATAAGATGCTCCAGATGTAGTTTCTGTTAATTTAAAGCTAAACTTTCCTGCTGCAAGAGTTTCTCCCGATAGAGTCTTATTTGCAGTAATAGTTGTGCTAACAGGCTGACTAGTATAGATATTTCTAATTGATACCGATGTTGCATTATCTCTTGATAAACTTGGAGTAACACCAGATATTGTTGCATCTTTATTCGAAACAGCAGCCGTTGTTTCGGAGCCTGTTCCAATAGTGTATTTAACTTCAACATTTGTTCCATCAACATCAGTTAGATGTTCTATCACATCATACTGCTTGGTAACATCTGCAACTTCAATAACAAGTTCACGTTTAATACCCGTTGATGATGTTACTGTTGTAAAATCACCAAACTTATATGTCTTTCCAGCCTCTGAAGAACCCTTTTCCTTAACTGTAAATGTTAAGTTGTCAAAGTCATTATCTGTTACAGGTCCTTCAATAGTCTTAGTAAGCTTAATATATCCTTTATCAACATCCTTTTTATTTACAATATTTCCTGTATACTGTTTTACACCACTAGCACTGGTATTAACATATGAAGGCTGTTCGATAACAGGTTCTTTATATCTAGAAACTTGAGTCTCAGAAACCGTATAAACATTCTGAGTCCAAGTACCACTAGAATAAGTATACTCTGGCAAATTATCCCATGTCTTTGTCCAGTTGCCAGTAGCTGTTAATTCAGCAGTATCACTAACAACATTATTTTTCTTCAACTGAACACTTATCTTTGATGGTCTGGCATTTGCCTTGTCATTTTCATCATCCCATACTTTATTTACTGTAACAGATACCTTTTTCTCATTATATGTATTCTTTATTGTTACAGAAGAAGGAGTAGCAGATGATGCATCCACACTGCCTGAATAACCATTTCCTACAGCTGTACTATCATATGTATAGCCATGATTCTGATCTTCAGTTGATATAGTTGATTCCTTTACAGTATATGAAACTCCGTCTTTTATATTTCCTAACAAAGCGGTTTCACCAGATTTTAATTCAAATGAAATCTTTCCATCCGCATTAGTTTTAACCGACTTAGCAGTAGAACCAATTGTTAAGTTAATATCTTTGCTACTATAAGCTGTAGTTCCATCCTTAAATGTAACTTCTATTTCAAATGACTTTGCAGCAGCATCAGGAGCCTGCTTAGTTGAATCACCATCATTAACTGTTTTTGTAATCTGAAGAGAACCAACCGTTTCATCACTCTTTGTATTAGTAATAGTGATTTTTTTACCATTTGTTATATCACTAGATGACACCGTCTTTACATATCCATCAGGAACAGCTGTCTCATCAACAGAGTACTGATTCTCAGTCCATTTACCTGATGAATCACAGCTATAAACAGGTAAATCAGACCATTCTTTCGTCCAATTATTTGCTTCATTTAGAGTAACAGCAGCTCCTTCATTTGAACTATTCTTCTTTAGTTGAACTGATATACTAGCAGGACGACCATTGATGTCATCATTTTTCCATTCCTTTTCAACTACTATCTTAGTCTTCTTTTCACTGTAAGTATTTTCCATTACAACAGTATTTGTTCCACTTACAATCGACTTTTCAGGCGTTTCAGAAGCAAAACCAAAACCGTATTTTATAGCATTATTATCTACAGTTTCACTTACAGTATATTTAACTCCTACAGGAATATCTGTAATAGTTACACTTTGATCCTTTTTAAGTTTAAATGACACTTTACCCTGTGCATCTGTTGTTGATGTATTAGAAGGACCAACCGGTAAACCAATTTCTTTATTTGCATACGCCGTTCCATCAGAGTTTTTAAGCGTTAAAGTAAATTCATAATTTCTATTATCTGCATCTCCGTTAGGTACAGGATCGCTATCTGCTCTAAAGCTTTTACTTACCTTAAGAGAAGCTGATTCATCATATGTATTTGTAAATGTAATATTTCCAGTAGTTGAAGCACCTACTGTTACTGTATTATTACTTGGCAAAGAAACTGTACTCTTTAAGCTATACTTCCCTTTAGCCCCTGCATTCTCTTCGGTAATAGTATAATTCCCAGTCGGTACATTCTTAATTGTATGTACATATGAACCACTTACTAATTTCCATTCAGAAGTTTCAGCAGTTGTACTATTAAGCGTAACTGTTTTTTCAGACTGATCAGGATACTTAACTTTAAATGTGATGTCACCCAAATCACTTAAGCTAGCACCAACAAGTTTCTTTGTAATTGTAATATCACCTGCAACATCATCAAGCATTGTAACTTTAGCATTATTAGTTACATTACCCTGTTCATCTGTTACAGCAGCCTTAACACTTGTACCTGAAGCTACAACAGCACCATTTTCAACAGTAAATGTAATATCAGTAGCAACCAGATATCCATCAGGTGCAACCACTTCATGCATCTTGTATGTTCCATCCGGAAGATTATGTAATACAGTATCTTTTGTTCCAGACTTGAAAGAAATCTTCGACGAACCACCCGTTGCCTCAAGATCAGTCTGGTTAGTATCTGTAGCACCCTCTCCAAATGTTACATTAGCAGCTGTAAACTTGAAATCATTAACATCTGTACGTGTAATCTCTATAGAAGCGCCAACAACTTCAGAACCTGAAACAGATTTCTTACTGATATCAACATCCGGACCATTCATATCGTTTACGAAATTGAAAGATATATCTTTTTTCGCCGTCACAGATGTATCTATAGTACCAGTATATTTTTTACTATTATTCGCATCAACAGTTGCTCCCGAACCTTCTGATGGAGTACAACTATTAAATACATAAGGAGCAGTTACTATCTCCTCTACAGAATAACTTGTTCCATCTGGTAATCCACTAAACGAAACCGAGTTAGCAGCTCCTTTTGTAGTTTTTACCGTATATGTATACGAATCTGTAGCTTTAGTAACATTCGCTGTAGATGGCAAATACTTTATTCCAGAAAGATCAACCGAAGTGTTACTATGAGAAAAGCTTACAACAAATGTAAATAATGTATCATCATCTATTACATTGCTTGGATTATCAACCTGCGATTTTGAAATAGATATAGATCCTTTTGGCTTAGCAGTTGAACTTGTTACACCCTTGTAAACAAAATGGAACTCTCCATCTTTACCCATAGTTATATGTCCAGCGCTGACACCCCATCCACATGTTGTATGACCAAGTGTCAATTCAGTACCAGCCGTTGGCTGAATAAACATTCCTCCAGCTATTTCAGGTTCACATTTACTAACATTTTTAAGATTCCATACAATTTGCTGTGCTGCTTCATCAGCAGTTCGATTTAAGGCATTATTCCAATCTCCAGAACCAGATGTATTTGTTGTATATTCTCTGTCAACAGCACCAGTATTATTTAGTTCTCTTATTACAGTCTTTCCTATAACTAATTTATCTGTCGAAGGATACTGGTTTTTAAAGTTAAATACAATCAGTTGGTTTCTCTTTTTTTCTAATATTAAGTTTGAATCTCCAGAAATATATGATCTATAATCATCTGCATCTACATAAATGACTGCATCATCCGGATAATCAAAAGTGTTAATAACACATTTTGAACCAGAAGTCACTGGAGTAACCATATTATCCTTAGAAATCATGAGATTTGAATACGTCGATATATTTGATACCATATTACTTATCATTGTACTAATGGTACTAGCACTTGTATCTACCTTATTAACATATCCATTTGTATCATCTTCAATTGAATCGAAATTAGTACTAGGTGTATAAATATTTAAAGCAGTCGGTGTCTTTTTACCTATTTTTAATTTAGGAGTTATATTACCAACATAAAAATCACCAGGAGCCTGATTCCCATCACTATCCAGTGAGAGATCTGGTTCAACTCCATCATTACTTCCAGCCAATGTATTAGTTACAAGATTGGTTTCACTATGATTTTCCTGAGTGATACTATCTGCTACCAGTCCATAGTTAACTGCTGCACCCAGTACATCAAGAAATGTATATTTGTCGTAGTTCTCATCAATAATCTTATTAAAGTTAATAACATCATATTCTGTTGTCGTCTTATTAGAATCATCAGTAGTCTTTAAATTACTATCTAATCCGACATAGTGAATCTTATTAGCTTTTATAATATCATTTTCCTTTAAAATAGTTCTAGAGCTACCGTTCACCAATTCTGTAAAATTTGGATTAGATGAAGAAGTTTTTATAAGCTTTACTGATAAATCACGTTCATTACCCGTATACTTTTCATTTGACAGAACTGTACCATTTTGATCTTTCCATTCAGTGATACGAATATCCAACGGATTATTTTTTGTTATCGAAGAATTCGCAAGATTTTGAACATAATATGTATGTCCACTACTATGATGATCTATATCAACCAACAAAAACAGATTATCAGATTCACTAAATGATACATCACTATCCGCAGTAAATCTTATAACCAAATTATGCGTATAATCTTTCTTAGCCGTAATAGTTGAGCCATCATTTGTTACGAAAGCAAATCCATCAACTATATCATCCCCATTTGCCAAATAATTATATGCTGTACCATTATCATAATTACCAGGCGCACCACCATTTGCTTTATAAATTCGAGTCGAGATATTATATAGACTATTATCATAAGCCATAGGTGTTCTGGTAACTGATTCGTACATCTGTGTTGATTCATCTTTTACAAAAAAATGATCAATATTGTAAGTTGCTTCCGCGGATGTAAATCCATTATTCAACGTTACAAATCCATAACCAGCAACATCACCTGCAACATGAACTAGATCTGCTGAATCATTTTTCCAAGTTAGAGTAGCTAAGATATAATACTGTCCGCTACTTGGATAATCTGTCGCTGGTGTAGTACCGTCATAATCAAAAAACTTTACTGTTACTGGGTAACTTGAAATTTCTTCAGCTTGTACAGCTTTAAGATTACTAGGCAACAACGAAACCAGCATAACAAATACAAGTAAAAATGCCCACACCCTTCTAGAAATCTTGTTTTTCATTTTCATAGATCTTTCTCCCCTCTGAGGAAACGCTCTCTCCTTCATTTCCCCGATGATTTTGATAAGATGTATTACTCAAATATCTAGTGTTTAAGGGCATAGCTCGCCCAATCCCACTAGGTATTTTATTCAGTTTAGCAACGCAATTTACATAATTCAAGTGAAAACACTGTGAACTAAATGTTTTCGTTATGTTGCACAACTCGTTTGTGCATTTTTACCAAAAGAAGTGTTGTTCTTTTATGTATTTTATAACATTATGTATACCACAACATATATTTAAATAATAGTCTACTGAACGCCATATTTTGTTGAAGTCTCTTTATTTCTCTTTTTTTTAGCAGTTTTGATTTATATTATTTTAATCAACTATGTAAACTCAAGTTATAAATCTATAACTTGAAAGATACTTCGACTAATATTATAATTATCGATGTTTTTATATTGATATATATGGAGGTTTTAGTTATGAGTATAAGAATTGGTATTCTCGGCTATGGCAATCTTGGCCGCGGTGTTGAGAAAGCAGTTATTGCTTCAAACGATATGGAACTCGTTGGTGTTTTTTCTAGACGTGATCCTTCTACAGTTAAGGTTGATAGTGGTGCAAATGTGTATCACGTTGATGATCTCGCTAACATGACTGATAAGATTGATGTACTTGTAATCTGTGGTGGTTCTGCTACTGATCTTCCAGAGATGACACCTAAGTATGCAAAGCTTTTCAATGTTATCGATTCATTTGACACACATGCAAACATCCCTACTCATTTTGCAAATGTTGATGCAGCAGCTAAGGAAGCTGGAAAGATTGGAATTATCTCATGCGGATGGGATCCTGGTATGTTCTCACTTAATCGTCTTTATGCACACAGCATTCTCCCAGGCGGTAAGGATTATACATTCTGGGGCAAGGGAGTTAGTCAGGGACATTCTGATGCTATCAGACGTATCGAAGGTGTAGTAGATGCTCGTCAGTACACAGTTCCTGTTCCAGAAGCTCTTGATAAAGTACGTGCTGGTGAGAATCCAGAGCTTACAACTCGTGATAAGCACACTCGAGTATGCTACGTTGTTGCTGAAGAAGGTGCTGATAAGGCTCGCATCGAGAAGGAAATCGTAACAATGCCTAACTACTTTGCAGATTACGATACAACTGTTAATTTCATTTCAGCTGAAGAGATGAAGGCTGAGCATAGTGGTCTTCCACACGGCGGTTCTGTTATCTACTCAGGTACTACAGGTGGAAATGAAAATGCAGACGGCACAACATCTAAGGTTAATACTCACGTTATCGAGTACAGCCTCAAGCTCGACTCTAACCCTGAGTTCACTGGTTCTGTTCTTGTAGCTTACGCTAGAGCAGCTTATAGAATGAATCAGGCCGGCGATAAGGGTGCTAAGACAGTATTCGATGTTGCTCCTGCTCTTCTATCTCCACTTAGTGGCGATGATATACGTGCACATATGCTGTAATTGATAGTATTCATTTACTACTAACTAATATCGGGGTCGGTACATAATGTACCGGCCCCTTATATTTTGAGTAATAAACTGTAGATACACCCAGCTATCCGTCATGTCTAACAGAAAAGCTCCTCTCTTCTTCAACCACAGGAATATCCTTTGATTCTATATTTTCTATATTTATAAAGCTTCCCGATTCAACTTCCATAAGAAATCTAGAAATGAGTTCTCTATCCCCCTGCACTTCTAGTTCAACTCTTCCATCATATAGATTACGAACGTAACCTGTTAGACCCAAATACACAGCAGCATATTTTGCTCGGTATCGGAAGCCAACACCTTGTACGTCTCCAGATATAATCATATGTCTTCTTATCATAAAATCACTGTCCTATTAATTCATTTCTTTTTAATTTTCTTTTTGATATATAAAATGTTACTAAAGTAGAAATTATCATTCTTCCTTACATATTCAAGATATTCATTATAGTTTACATAATATTTTCTGCCCCAAGATGAGATTTCTAGCATTATCTTTGTTCCGTCTGTAGTCGGATACTCTTCTACTCCCGTAACGGTAACATAGTGATCCTTTGTCTTAGTAACAGGTTTAAAGATAAGCGAAGGCTTATTCTCCTGTTTATTATAAAAGTTAAGTTTGTTCTTACGGAAAAAGCCTGGTCCAATAGCTATAATGACTGGTATATCATTTGAAAGCATCTCTTTAATCTTAGGGATTATATTTCTTGGAAGAACAGCCCATCTGGCGAAGTACGTGCTTCCAGTTTTTTCCTTTATCTTTCTTCTATTAAGCAAAAAATAAAGATTAAAATTAAATGCAAGCAGTACCCCTGAGATTCCTAGTTTAGGTAAGATATGGAAAAACTTCTTTTCCATTTGAAGAATATAATCTTCATATTCCTTTCGACTTATGTAAACCTCATTTTTACTTTGAGTTTTTGTTGGTAATCCAAAAAGATGAAGAAGTATATCTGAGCCGCCTATAAGGCCGCAACCAAATCCCTCCAGAGTCTTAGCTTTTCTTACACTAAGTCCTCTTGAGTCAACTCCTGTAGCTCCTTCCTTAGGTTTGAACCATCCCTGATTTCCACCAAAGGAACCTTCAACATTTACATACGGAGTCTTAAGTTTTGTAATCTCAGCCTTCTTCATAAAACTTACCTTTAATCCATAATATATTCATTCTAACATAAAATATAGTAAAGCAAAATGAGTTAATAAGAAAAAGAGTCACCAGCTCATAGGAAGGTGACTCATAAAATCTTTTGTTTATAATAACTCTGCAAGATCTAGAAGAAGTCTCTCAGTCTTAGCCCAACCAAGACATGGATCAGTAATAGACTTACCATATACGCCATCGCCGATCTTCTGAGCTCCATCTTCGATGTAACTCTCTACCATCAGACCCTTAACGATTCCACGAATGTCATCTGATAACTTACGGCTGTGCATGATATCCTTAGCAATACGGATCTGCTCAAGATACTTCTTGTTGGAGTTAGCATGGTTTGTATCTACAATAATCGCTGGATGCTTAAGGTTACGCTCCTGATAAGCTTCGTATACAGCCATAAGATCCTCATAATGATAATTTGGCTGGCTCTGTCCAACATTTCCAATATATCCACGCATGATTGCATGTGCATATGGATTACCATTTGTTCTAACTTCCCATCCTCTATAGATGAAGTCCTGCTTTGACTGAGCTGCTGTGATAGCATTCATCATTACTGATATATCTCCACTAGGAGGATTCTTCATACCAACTGGGATACCAACACCAGATGATACCATACGGTGCTCCTGATCTTCTACTGAACGAGCTCCTACAGCAATATATGATAGAAGGTCAGATAAGTATCTATGATTTGATGGATATAACATTTCTTCTGCACATGTAAATCCAGTCTCTTCTACTACTCTCTTATGAAGATGTCTGATAGCAATGATACCTGCAAGCATATCTTCATGGCCTTCTGGATCTGGCTGATGAAGCATACCTTTGTAACCTGTACCTGTTGTACGAGGCTTATTAGTATATACACGTGGGATGATAAAGATCTTATCACTTATCTTCTCCTGAACACGTGCAAGACGGTGCATATAATCAACTACAGCCTCTTCATTATCAGCTGAGCAAGGTCCGATTATCATCAGAAACTTGTTGGACTTTCCGCTGAAGATATCTAGTATCTCCTGGTCACGCTTTTCCTTGATATCCTTAATTCGATCATCTATTGGATATTGTTCTTTAATCTCAAGTGGGGTTGGGAGCTTTCTAACGAACTCCATTGTCATTTCCATTATGTTTTTTCCTCCGGTACTACATTTTAAGGTTATCTATAGACAGGAATATATCACCCCTGTCTCAAAAACAGGACGTACATTTCCGTACGTCCCGATTATAATATCACTTTACCGCGTTAAAGTAAAGAAGTATTCTCAATTTTTTTCAAAAAACTTTATCTGTTTTCTTCCTGTTCTTCATCAGAAGCACTCATTGATTTTACAATGGTTATAGAAAGCTTAATAAATAGTGGCAAAAAGATAAATATTATGAAATATGCAACTATAAAGCTTATTATCAAATTACTCGTAAGCATTCTTCCAAATGGAACATTAAAATGTGGATCATGACGCTTCGCACTGATATAACTCATTAAAACCATGAGCGTTGATATAATAGGTGTAAAACATAAGTCACTTACAAAAGTTGAAAACAAACGCCCAGCAAGGCTTTCATTTTTAAGATGTACACCGCTGCAAGCTGCATCTGATATTCTCTTGATTGGAATCAAGATCGATATTATAACACTGATTATAGAGCTACAAAAAAATGAAACTAATACGGTTTTAACTGCAAAATGTCCAGAACTTGCAGGTCCTACAATTGATAAAACTAAGCTGATCGATAACCCCATAAATGTACTAACCAACAGACCTACAGTTTTATGCTTATCTACTTTCATATGTCTCCCCTCCAAGATACTATAATTATAATATGTTTAACTTTTTTTCGCAATCATATAAACACTAAAAAAGAAGCCCAGACAATCTGAGCTTCTTCAATATCTCTATAAGAATTATTATCTCTTTGAGAACTGTGGTGCACGACGTGCTCCCTTGAGACCGTACTTCTTTCTCTCCTTCATACGAGGATCTCTTGTAAGGAATCCTGCCTTCTTAAGGATTGGTCTGTAATCAGCACTTGCCTCTGACAGAGCTCTTGCGATACCGTGTCTGATAGCACCAGCCTGACCTGTGAATCCACCACCATATACGTTAACGAGAACATCGAACTTTCCTTCTGTTCCTGTAGCAGCGAAAGGCTGTCTAACGATAACCTTAAGTGTCTCAAGACCAAAGTAATCTTCAAGGTCTTTCTTGTTAACTGTAATCTTTCCAGTACCAGGTGTTACATAAACTCTGGCAACTGAACTCTTTCTTCTACCTGTTCCGTAATATCTTGTAGATTTAGCCATCTTAAGTTACCTCCTTCTTAGTACTTGATCTCAAGGCTCTCAGGCTGCTGTGCCTGGTGCTTGTGATCTGGTCCTGCATATACAAAAAGCTTCTTGTACATCTGTCTTCCAAGAGGTCCCTTAGGAAGCATTCCCTTAATTGCATGCTCTACTGCAAATGTTGGGTTCTTTTCCATCTTCTCCTTAAGAGTTGAAGACTTGATTCCTCCAACATAGCCTGAATGATGATAATATACCTTATCATTCATCTTGTTACCAGATACTCTGATCTTATCTGCGTTTACGATGATTACATAATCACCTGTGTCAATGTGAGGTGTGTAGATAGGCTTATTCTTTCCTCTAAGTACCTTTGCAACCTCAGATGCAAGACGTCCAAGTGTCTGTCCCTCTGCATCAACCACATACCATTTTCTCTCGATGGTAGATGGGCTAGCCATAAAGCTCTTCATGTTTTGTTCCTCCTTTTTCTTGGATAACCTCACGATTACCCGACTCGTCTGTAGTTTATCTACAGAGTAGCTTACTCAGGTGAATCAATCTAAATGTCCGGTTTAGATTCTCACCGATTTCAGCTCCAACTAAGCTAAATGTGACCTAGGCAGTCACAGAAACATATTCTACTCTAATTATCTATCCCTGTCAAGCGTAAAATCTTTAAACTTTATACCAATCATAGTAAGTCCTGAGGCAGGTGCAGTCGGCCCTGCATCTGCTCTATCGTGAGTCTCAAGACATTTATCTATCACATCGACATCCAGAAGTCCATTGCCTATATCAAGAAGTGTGCCCGCTATTATGCGTACCATATTATATAAGAATCCTGCTCCTATCACACGAATCTTTATCATCCGACCATATTTATATGTATCATCTTTTGCGCCAAGTTCAATATGTTCAGATACAGATTCCTCTCTATCTTCTGTAGAAATATCTATGCTATATATCGTTCTTACCGTCGTTTCAGCCTGTGAACCAGATCCACAAAAAGCGCCGAAATCATGTTCACCTACAAGTTTATCCGCTGCAAGTCTCATTTTATCTATATCTATCTTCCTATAAGTAAAATGAGAATATTGCCGAAGCGTTGGACTAGGAAACTTATCATTCCATATCCTATACTCATACGTCTTCACCGAATCACAATGTCTCGGATGAAAATCATCTGCCACCTGTCCCGATTCTATAACCCGAATATCTTCAGGAAGCAGATTATTTAAAGCGTAACACATCTTCTCGGCAGGGATTCTAGAAGTAGTATCAAATACACATACATTTCCAAGACTATGCACTCCAGCATCTGTTCGGCTAGCTCCGATAACTTGTATATCTTCTCCCGTTAGCTCCTTTAGCGCTGCATTAAGCACTCCTTCTATAGTTAACGCATTTGGCTGAACCTGCCATCCACTATATTTTGTTCCGTCATACGCAACGCGCATCATGATTCTCGCCATATTGGTTATATCCTAACGAATGATTTTCAAATGAATCATTCTCTATTATTCATTTCATATAAGATTAAAAAAAGCATGTAAATGCAATCGTTACAAGCATTAGTATCATATATATGATAGTTGAGACCTTATCAACCGTTGTAAGTTTCAGTTCATATACTGGATTACGTCTAATCGTCGAAAGATACTGACGTCTAGTCATTGCCTCCGACTGTCTCTTAGAACGAGTAAAAGCATATTTGACATTTGGAATAGCAAGCAACGCTTCCTGTCTTATACGGCTAAAGACGTGTCTCACATCCGGTTGTCTAAATGATTTATTTCCAATTCGTACGAATACTCGTCTCGAATATATACCATCCGGACTGATACCTCTTGCCTTTTGTGCCTTTCTACCACGCTTCTTCTCTCTATAGACCTTTGGAATAAAATCCAGAATAATGAGAAGCACCTTAGTCGTCTTTGCTCTAAGACCAAATCCTAATGCTAAACCATCTAAAAGTTCGCCTGGTTTCATACTCTTCATAATAAGAAGATAGACAAATGTCAAAAGCAGAAGCTTTACGGTTGTATAAAATCCGTATTTGAAAGGCATAGCTATCATGCAAACTACACCAATTATTATATCCAGCAGAAGCAGTAAGAGTGACATACTAACAACAGGACGCAGGCTCTCGCGTGACATGTATATGACAAGCGCTGCTATAAGCACTGATAGAGCCATTGCAGGTGCATTCCACGCCACTGCAGTAACTACAAGATACATAAGCAGTATATGAAGTTTTGTTCTCGGATCATAGGACCTGAGCACTGAAAATCTTCTGTTCATCTTTACTCACTAATCATTAAAACTAACTATTCAACAGTTATTACACATTTTCCTTCTAGACATAAAGCAGTTATGATATCACGTATATGTTCACGACTCTTTATATCAAGTCCAAGATACGGTTCATCAATCAATAGAAAATCTGGATTAAGTGCAAGTGCACCTGCTATAGATACAAGTCTTTGTTCTCCCATCGATAGATTCAGCGGCGAAGTATTCCAAAGAGACTGCTTAACTCCAACAAAGTTAAGAACGGACTGTGCCATAGCTCTAGCCTTTTTCTTCGAATGACCATCACTGATAGGTCCAAACATAACATCTTCCAAAACAGTGTTTTCAACAAAACCATCCTCACTATACTGGAACACATAACCTATCCTTGCATTTTCACGAATAAATATCTCACCTTCAAACGGTTTTAATAAACCTGCTATAACCTGAAGATATGTGGTCTTACCAGAACCAGACTCACCAACTATTCTATAAGCAGAACCTGCGAGATATCTAGCAGTTACATTATCAAGCAATAGTCTATTACCATACGCAAATGAAATATTATGTAAACTGATTCCATTTTCACCCTTGGACTGACTTCCCTGAATAAAGCTTTCTACAGATATCTTTCTGTTAACATCTATATATTGTCCACGTTCAAAATGATCTCCAGTCCTAACATACTGAGGACTGTTACTGTCATCAGATATATCCCTTGGCATACCATAGGCATCTATCTCATAGAGATCACCTTCCATAAGCTGATAAGCCCTATCGACAGCCTCCATAACAAAACTCATTTTAGAGAATATGATCATGGTCTGCCCCTTCTTACGAGCTGTCTTAATCATCATACCAAGATACTTCTTCGCATGTTCTTCACTCTGCATACTAAATGGTTCATCCAATATAAGTATATCCTGTCTCATCATTAAAACAGCCGATATAGCTGCCCTCTGTTCCTCGGAACCACTTAGCATTGATATACTGCTCTTCCGTCTTCCAGAAAGGCCAAATCGCTTAATATACCCATTCATTCTAGCGATAACCTTATCTCTCTGAACTCCAAGATTTTCAGCACCAAATGCAATATCACGTCCTATACTATCAAAGACAACTGCGGTACCAGGATCCTGATATACTATTCCAACCTGTCTGGATATCTTCTCTCTATCTAGATGAGAATAAGGATCTAAACCATTAATCAGAATCTTACCCATAACATCTGGACGAATAATACCTGCAAGATATCTGGCAAGAGTGCTTTTTCCAGAACCATTAAGACCTGTTATACCAATGATCTCGCCTTTCTGAACACTTAGCGAAACATTGCTGCCAGGTACATTTTTCATATTAAGTTGATTAATCTTAATATATGGAACCATAAACTTTATGTTAACCTATAGAATAAATATTATTACTAACCATAAATGAATAAAACAATGTAATTCTCGACTATTGTCGCACGAAGAATATTGTACCTATAATTAAAAAATGTGTCAATAAATTAAGTATACCTCGTTGCATAAAAAAATCACCATCTGGGATAAATCCCAAATGGTGATTATGACTCTATTATACAAGCTCAAGGAATACTTCGAGTGCACCATCGCCCTTACGCTGTGCAATCTTAACTATTCTTGTGTATCCACCCTTACGATCAGCATACTTTACTGCATACTCATCAAAGAGCTTCTCTGTAAGGTCAACCTTCTTAGCTGCCTTCTTCTTACCTTCAGCATCCTCAGGTATCTCAGATACAGGATAAAGAACCTTAAGCATCTCACGGCGAGCATGAAGTCTTGAAGGCTTATCCTTCTTAACTGTCTTCTCTATCTCATCATAAACAGTAACTTTCTTACCGTCTACAACTTCCTTTACTCTCTTACCGTCCTTGTCCTTACGAGCTTCCTTAGCCTTAACGGTTACTTCCTCGTAATTATCCTTTTCCCTGATTGCAAGTGTGATAAGGTGCTCAGCGATCTTGCGAACTTCCTTAGCTCTTGCATCAGTTGTCTTAATCTTACCATTGTAGATAAGCTGTGTTACCTGGCTGCGAAGAAGTGCCTTTCTCTGATCAGCCTTCTTACCAAGCTTTCTGTACATTGCCATTTTTTATTCCTCCTTACCTACGGGATAACCCGCGGTCTTCACTGTGCGTACTGTATCCGCCTATATAACAAAATGTATCAAGGCGCCTTCCGCGTGAGTGGTTACTGCGATATATATCGCTTTATATTACTCGCCTTCGTTAAGTGAAAGGCCGAGTTCCTTAAGTTTTGCGAGAACTTCCTCGAGTGACTTACGGCCCAGGTTACGAACCTTCATCATCTCATCAGGAGTCTTACTGCAAAGCTCCTTAACTGTATTGATATTAGCTCTCTTCAGACAGTTGTAAGAACGAACGCTGAGTTCAAGCTCATCAATTGACATATCCTTAGCTGTAGACTCTGGAACCTCATCCTGCTTCTCGATAATGATTGTCTTATCCTTAACATTATCAGAAAGGTTAATGAAGAGGCCAAGATGCTCACTAAGCACCTTTGCAGCATAACTTACTGCATCATCTGGAGCAAGAGTACCATTTGTGAAAACATCAAGTGTAAGCTTGTCATAATCAGTGATCTGACCAACACGAGTGTTCTCTACTGTAAGGTTAACTCTGTCAACAGGTGTATAAATGGAATCAACAGCGATTACATCTATAGAAGGCTCACGTTCCTTATTCTTGTCAGCACTTACATAACCACGGCCATTTGTGATAGTAAGCTCCATCTCAAGACGTGCATCAGCACCATTAAGATTAGCGATAACAAGATCAGGATTAAGAATCTCAAGATCTCCATCAACATGGATATCAGCTGCTGTTACGACTTTATCCCCTGAAGCCTCAATGTATCCGATCTTAATATCATCATTTGATGAATTATTCTTGATACAAAGCTCCTTAATGTTCATAACTATCTCAGTTACATCTTCCTTAACACCAGGGATTGAACTAAACTCGTGAAGCACGCCCTTAATCTTGACATAGCTTACAGCTGTTCCTGGAAGTGATGAAAGCATAACACGACGAAGTGAGTTACCGAGAGTTGTACCATAACCTCTCTCAAGTGGCTCAATGACGAATCTTCCATACTTGTTATCCTCTGACATCTCGTCTATAACTATTCTAGGCTTTTCAAATTCGAACATTCATAACCTCCAAATATATATATACTGTATAATCTGGCGATTCTGGCGGCATATCGTATAAGATATGCGCTAGAATTACTTAGAATACAGCTCGACTATAAGTGTCTCATTTACAGGAACATCAATCTGCTCTCTAAGAGGGATCTGTGATACCTTACCACTAAGCTTATCTGAATCAACATCAAGCCATGCTGGAACAGCGATGTTAGCATTTGCCTCAGCAATATCCTTAAATCTCTGAAGAGACTTGCTCTTCTCTTTAATCTCGATTACGTCTTCTGGACTAACCTTATATGATGGAATGTTTACAACCTTACCATTTACTGTTACATGCTTATGAGAAACGATCTGTCTTGCCTCACGTCTAGTTCTAGCGAAACCAAGACGGAAAACAATGTTATCAAGTCTCAGCTCAAGAAGCTGCATAAGATTTGTACCAACAAGTCCTGGCATCTTCTCTGCCTTCTCAAACATGTTACGGAAAGGCTTCTCCTGTACTCCGTATATAAACTTAGCCTTCTGCTTCTCACGAAGCTGAAGTCCATATTCACTTACTTTTCTCTGTCCTCTTAAGTTCTTTCTACGAGATGTCTTATTCACTCCAAGATAAGAAGGCTCAAGTCCAAGTGATCTACATCTCTTAAGAACTGGTGTTCTATTAATTGCCATAATAATCTCCTCCTAACTCAGACTCTTCTTCTCTTTGGTGGACGACATCCATTGTGTGGAACTGGAGTAACATCCTTAATTGTTTGAACCTCAAGACCGCAAGCAGCAAGTGCTCTGATAGCTGCCTCACGACCTGTACCAGGTCCCTTTACCATAACATCGATTGTCTTAAGTCCGTAAGGTGCAGCAGCCTTTGCAGCTGTCTCAGCTGCCATCTGAGCAGCGTATGGTGTAGACTTCTTAGATCCTCTGAATCCAAGACCACCTGCACTTGCCCATGAGAGTGCATTACCTTCGGCATCAGTTAATGTTACGATTGTATTGTTAAATGACGCCTGAATGTGTGCCTGTCCATGCTGCACACTACGTCTGTTACGCTTTTTAGATACCTTTTTGGTAGCTCCTGACTTAGCCATTAACTTATATCCTCCAAATTAATATATTACGATACTACTTCTTCTTGTTAGCAACTGTCTTCTTAGGTCCCTTACGTGTACGAGCATTGTTCTTTGTGTTCTGTCCACGAACTGGAAGACCCTTTCTATGACGTATGCCGCGATAGCAACCTATCTCCTGCAGACGCTTAATGTTAAGCGCTGTCTCACGTCTGAGATCACCTTCGACCATAAGATTCTCGTTGATATAGTCACTCATCTTTCTAACTTCGTCATCAGCAAGATCCTTAACTCTAGTGTCTGGAGAAACTCCAGTAGCTTCAAGAATCTTCTTAGAAGTTGTAAGACCGATACCATAAATATAGGTAAGACCAATCTCGATACGCTTGTCTCTAGGTAAATCTACTCCTGAAATACGAGCCATTAATTCTACCTCCAAATAAAATAAATGTTACTGTTTCTGTCAGCCGCTATCTCGAGAAACCCGAGATAAATTAATCAGCATTAGACGCGCTGATTAGCCGCGTTTTGTCCGTACCACCATATATGATACAAATTAACCTACCTTACATCCATGTATTAGATATGTAGATACTCATACCAATTTTCATAGACCAGGTAGCAAACGCACAAAGCAGGAAATTAAACTCCTAGTGGGCTAAACACCGGTTTTTCTAATCTCCTTGTCAAAATCGTAATATAATTATTATCCTTGACGCTGTTTGTGCTTTGGATTTTCGCAGATAATAAGAATTCTGCCTTTTCTTTTAATGATTTTGCACTTATCGCAAATTGGTTTTACTGATGCGCGTACCTTCATTAAAATACTCTCCTTTCCAAAAGTGTCCTGCAAATGTCTACTCTAACATTTTTCAGTGCTAAATGCAAGGACTTTCTAAAGTAAATTATAAAAAAATTACTTTGCTCTCCAAGTTATTCTGCCCTTTGATAGATCATAAGGTGATAAAACAACTGTTACCTTATCTCCTGGCAATATCTTGATGTAGTTCATACGAAGCTTTCCACTTATATGAGCAAGTATCTCATGACCATTCTCAAGTTCTACCCTGAACATGGCATTCGGAAGCTTTTCTAATACTACGCCTTCGCACTCAATTTCGTCAGTTTTGGACATATGTTTACTCCTTTTATATAGTAGCTTAAAGCTATAAGCTTCTTAACCAAGTATTGCTGTTATATCAGCGAATACATCTTCAAGTGACTTTGTACCATCTATATTCTTTACTAATCCCTTACCGTCATAGTAATCAATAAGTGGCTGTGTCTGCTCATGATAAACTGAAAGTCTGTTAAGTACAGTTTCTGGCTTATCATCTTCTCTCTGGATAAGCTCACTTCCGCAGTTATCACAGATTCCTTCTGTCTTAGGTGCATTGTACTTAATGTGATATGTAGCACCACACTTTACACATGCACGTCTACCTGACATACGGTTTACGATATTCTCATCAGGAACATCTACATTTATAGCATAGTCTACTGACTCACCTGCTTCAGCAAGTGCAGCATCAAGAGCCTCTGCCTGTGGAATAGTTCTTGGGAAACCATCCAGTACATAACCGTTTGCACAGTCATCCTGATGTATGCGGTCGATAACAAGATCAACTACAAGTGAATCAGGAACAAGCTCTCCTCTATCCATATAACCCTTAGCTTTCTGACCAAGTTCTGTACCATTCTTGATATTTGCTCTGAAGATATCTCCAGTTGAAATATGAGGTACATTGTACTTGCCACAGATCATATCAGCCTGTGTACCTTTACCGGCACCAGGAGCTCCAAGCATAATTATCTTCATAGTTTGCTCCTTTCTACTGCAAAATGTGTCAGTGGGGGAAAGCCCCCATTGACACATCATATTGTTAACTGTTAAGGAAACCTGAATAGTTACGTACTATCATCTTAGACTCAATCTGCTTAATTGTCTCAATGATAACACCACAGATAATGATAAGTGATGTACCACCAAATGAAACATCCGCACTAAATCTTCCGTTAAAGAAGATTGGGATTATAGCTACGATAATAAGTCCGATAGCACCTATTATAACGATATAGTTAAGTATCTTATTCAGATAATCCTGTGTTGATTTACCTGGTCTGATACCAGGAACAAAACCACCCTGCTTCTTCAGGTTATTTGCAATCTCCATTGGATTAAATGAAATAGATGTATAGAAATATGCAAAGAAGATAACAAGTGCTACATAAAGAACAAGTCCTATATAAGCCCATGGATATCCAGGTCTAAACCAATAATTTGTATTCAGTCCTTCAAATATCTTTGCAACAACCTGATTCTTAATATTTACATTGAAAAGGTTGGTTACGATTGATGGAATTGACATAAGCGTTGATGCGAAGATAATAGGCATAACGTTTCCTGTATTCACCTTAAGTGGAATATGGGATGTGTTTCCACCAACCTGACGTCTTCCCTGAACCTTCTGTGCATATGATACAGGTATTCTTCTCTCAGCATCATTCAGAAGAATGGTAAGTATTGTTGTAAGAACAACAACTGCGATGATAATAACACCTGCGAAGATCATATTCACAACAGCCTTACCCTTAACAAACATATTGAAAAGGTTAACGAAATCGTTAGGCATACGTGACACGATGTTGATAAGAAGTATGATAGATACTCCATTTCCAACACCTCTCTCAGTGATTCTCTCACCAAGCCACATAATAAATGTACTACCTGCAGTTAAGCAAATAACGATAACTGCTACTGACAGGAAGTTGTACTCATAAAGAAGACCTGAACGGCCAAAACCGATTGAAAGTCCGAGTGCCTCGATAATAGCAAGAGCAACTGAAACAACTCGAGTAATGGCTGTCATCTTCTTACGTCCTTCATTTCCATCTTTCTGCATCTCCTCAAGTGCTGGGATAGCAATCGTGAGGAGCTGTATAATGATGGATGAAGTAATATATGGCGTTACAGAAAGTGCAAATATCGACATTCTCTGGAATGATCCACCAGTAAATGAATCAAGAAGCGAATTAGCACCATCACCAAGATTATTTGCAAAGTAGTTTGAAAGCTTAGATGTATCTACACCTGGTGTAGGTATAAGTGATCCAAGTCTTACAACTATGAGAATAAAAAATGTAAATATCAGACCATTTCTAATCTCTTTAACTTTAAACGCATCTCTAATGGTTTTAAACATATTAGTTTACCTCAAATGTACCGCCTGCAGCTTCAATCTTCTCTACTGCTGTCTTACTAGCACCAGCAACCTTGACTGTAAGCTTCTTTGTGAGTTCTCCATTTCCTAAAACTTTAACACCGTCTCTAGGATTCTTTACGAGACCAGCTTCCTTAAGTGCTGCATTATCTACTGTAGCACCATCCTCAAATTTGTTAAGATCTGAAACATTGATTGAGATGATGAACTTAGAGTTTCTGCACTTGAAGCCTCTCTTAGGAATACGTCTGAAGAGTGGCATCTGACCACCTTCGAAACCAGGTCTTGGTGCACCTGAACGTGCTTTCTGACCCTTATGTCCCTTACCGGCTGTTTTTCCATTTCCTGAACCGTGACCACGTCCACGTCTGAAGTCATCACGTGTTACTGCACCTTCATTTGGTGCGAGAGTTGATAAATTCATCCTGCGGGTCCTCCTATTCTTCTACCTTAAGTAAATACTCTACCTGCTTAATCATTCCCTTTGTAGCAGCGTTGTTAGGAAGCTCAACAGTCTTGTTAACCTTCTTGAGGCCAAGAGCCTCAACTGTACGCTTATGCTTTGGAATGCAGCCTATAGGTGATTTAACTAATGTTACTTTTAATGTATCTGCCATCTGTCTCTACCTCCTAGTTAAGAATCTCAGCTACAGACTTACCACGAAGTCTAGCGATTTCTTCTGGATCCTGAATGGCCTTAAGTCCCTCGATTGTAGCAAGAACAACGTTCTGCTTGTTGTTTGAACCAAGTGACTTAGTACGTATGTTCTTGTATCCTGCAAGCTCAAGCACGCTACGTGCAGGACCACCTGCGATGATACCAGTACCTTCTGGAGCAGACTTAAGAAGAACCTTAGCACTTCCGAACTCGCCTGTATATCCATAAGGGATACTTCCATTCTCATTTATAGGAACAGCTACCATCTTCTTGATAGCATCTTCCTTAGCTTTTCTAATAGCCTCTGGAATCTCAGCTGCTTTACCAATTCCAGCACCAACGTGACCGTTACGATCACCAACAACGATAAGTGCTGAGAATCTCATGTTACGTCCACCCTTAACAACCTTGGTTACACGCTTGATAGCAACAACATTATCAAAGAGCTCCATCTGGCTTACATCTATCTTTGTATGCTTCATTACGACGTCCTCCTTATTAGAATACAAGGCCAGCTTCTCTAGCTGCCTCGGCGAGGGCCTTAACCTTACCAGTGTAGATAAAGCCACCTCTGTCAAATACTACTTCTTTGATATCTGCTGCAAGTGCTCTCTCAGCAATTACCTTACCAACATATGCTGCTGCATCTATGTTATTTGTCTTCTCAAGTTCTGAAGCAATGCTTTTTTCAACTGTTGAAGCAGAAACGATAGTCTTACCAACGGTATCGTCAATAACCTGAGCATACACATGATTATTACTTCTATATACAGCAAGTCTTGGTCTTTCAGTAGTACCACTGAAACGATTTCTAATCTTTAAATGCTTCTTCTGACGAATAACATTTCTTGATTCCTTGTTAATCATAGTTTACTCTCCCTTTCTTACTTCTTACCAGTCTTACCGACTTTACGTCTGATTACTTCATAATCATACTTGATACCCTTGCCCTTATATGGCTCTGGAGCTCTTGTTGAACGTATCTCTGCAGCATACTGTCCAACCTTCTCCTTATCGATACCAGATACGACAATCTTGTTATCTTCTACTGTTGTCTCAAGTCCTTCTGGATCTTCCATCTCTACTGGATGTGAATATCCAAGGTTAAGTACAAGCTTCTTGCCCTGCTTTGAAGCTCTATAACCAACACCGTTAACCTCAAGAGTCTTCTTATATCCCTCTGTAACACCAATGATCATGTTGTTAAGAAGTGTTCTAGTAAGACCATGAAGAGCTCTGTTTCTCTTAAGATCGTTAGGTCTTGTAACTGTGATAACATCACCGTCCATCTTAATCTCCATCTCTGGAGCAAGAGCACGTGAAAGCTCACCCTTAGGACCCTTGACCGTCACCTTATTATTTTCTGCTATATCTACAGTTACACCTGCAGGTACAGCGATAGGCATTTTACCGATACGTGACATTTGCCTTTCCTCCTATAATATAATTACCAGATAAATGCGAGGACCTCTCCTCCAACATTCTCCTTACGTGCTTCCTTATCTGTAAGCACACCCTTGTTTGTTGAAATGATTGCTGTACCCATTCCTCCAAGTACCTTTGGAAGATTCTCTGTATCAGCATATACTCTAAGTCCTGGCTTAGATATTCTCTTAAGGCCTCTAAGAACCTTCTCGTTCTTATCCTTACCATACTTAAGTGTAATTCTTATAACGTCGAAGTTACCTTCTTTAACAGTTTCAACGGCACTAACATATCCCTCATCGAGAAGGATCTTAGCAATCGCCTGCTTCATCTTAGATGCAGGTATATCTACTGTATCATGTTTCGCAGTATTTGCATTACGAATTCTTGTAAGCATATCTGCAATTGGATCGCTTGTTGCCATTTTAATTACCTCCATTAATTTTATAACAGCAAATCGTGAACTTTACCATGAGCTCTTCTTTACGCCTGGAATATCACCATTGTAAGCAAGTTCTCTGAAACATACTCTGCAGATACCATACTTTCTGAGGTATGCATGTGGTCTACCACAGATCTTGCAACGTGAATATTCTCTAGTTGAGAACTTCTGCTTTCTCTGCTGCTTTACTTTCATAGCTGTCTTAGCCATAGTTTCTTCCTCCTTACCTCTTGAATGGCATACCGAAGAGTCTAAGTAATTCTCTTGCCTCTTCATCTGTCTGTGCTGTGGTTACAAAAATGATATCCATTCCTCTAACCTTGTCAACCTTGTCATACTCGATCTCTGGGAAGATGATCTGCTCCTTAATACCAAGAGCGTAGTTTCCTCTTCCATCAAATGACTCAGCGCTTACACCACGGAAGTCACGAACTCGTGGAAGTGCAAGATTGATAAGTCTGTCTGCAAACTCATACATTCTCTCACCACGAAGTGTAACCTTACATCCAATAGGCATGCCTTCACGAATCTTGAAGTTAGCTACTGACTTCTTAGCCTTGGTAACTACTGGCTTCTGACCTGAAATTGTTGTCAGATCCTTAACTGCTGATTCCATGATCTTGCTATTTTCCTTAGCCTCACCAACACCCATGTTGATGACAATCTTTTCTAATCTTGGAACCTGCATAACATTTTTATAGCCGAACTTTTCTGTTAAAGCTTTCTTAATGTCGTTCTCGTAATCTTCTCTTAATCTACTCAATGCTTTTTCCTCCTTCCAAGATTAGTCTATGTTCTCGAGCTTGCCATTAACTTTGGCTACTCTCTTCTTATCTTTACCTTCACCAGTAAAACCAACTCTTACGGCCTTACCCTTGTAAAGGTACATTACATTTGAAATATCGATAGGTGCTTCTTTCTCAACGATACCACCATTCTGGTTCTGATAGCTTGGCTTGCTGTGCTTGAATACCATGTTAACACCTTCAACAAGCACCTTGCCGTTCTTAGGATCAACACTAAGAACCTTGCCTTCTTTATCCTTATCCTTACCGGCGATAACTTTTACAAGGTCACCCTTCTTAATCTTTGATGTTGCCACGATGCTACCTCCTTAAAGTACCTCAGGTGCAAGTGAGATGATCTTCATGAACTTCTTATCACGAAGCTCTCTTGCAACTGGTCCGAATATACGTGTTCCTCTTGGATTATTATCATCCTTGATAATAACTGCAGCGTTCTCGTCAAATCTGATGTAGCTTCCGTCCTTACGGTGTGAGCCATGCTTTGTACGAACTACAACAGCCTTAACAACATCGCCCTTCTTTACAGCGCCGCCTGGTGTAGCTTCCTTAACAGATGCTACGATAACGTCACCGATATTAGCATATCTTCTAGTTGAACCGCCAAGTACTCTGATGCAAAGGAGTTCCTTAGCACCTGTATTGTCGGCAACCTTAAGTCTTGATTCCTGCTGTATCATTTTGTCCGACCTCCTTACTTAGCTCTCTCAATAATCTCAACAAGTCTCCATCTCTTATCCTTTGAGAGAGGTCTTGTTTCCATAACTCTTACTCTATCGCCCTTCTTACATGCGTTCTCTTCGTCATGTGCCTTGAGCTTGTATGTTCTCTTAACGATCTTGCCATAAAGTGGATGCTTAACATTGTCGATAATTGAAACAACAATAGTTTTATCCATCTTGTCGCTTGTAACAAGACCTACACGTGTCTTACGTAAATTTCTTTCCATTGTTTATCTCCTTCCCGACGATTAAGCGTTAGCCTTCTCAGCTATAACAGTCTGAATACGGGCAATGTTTCTTCTAACCTCTTTGATTCTGCTTGTGTTCTCGAGCTGATTTGTAGCATTCTGGAACTTGAGGTTGAATAGTTCTTTCTTAGCATCTACAAGATCGACATTTAACTCATCAACTGATTTTGTCTTTAACTCTTCTACGAATTCCTTAGTCTTCACTATTCGTTACCTCCTTCTCCATTGATTTCATCAAGTTCAGCCTTTGATACAATCTTACATTTGATTGGAAGCTTGTGTGAAGCAAGACGAAGAGCTTCTCTAGCCTTCTCTTCAGGTACACCAGCAACCTCAAAAAGTACTCTACCTGGCTTAACAACTGCTACCCAGTACTCTACAGCACCCTTTCCGGATCCCATACGAACACCGATAGGCTTAGATGTAACTGGCTTGTCTGGGAACATATCAATCCAAACTTTACCTTCACGTCTAAGGTGACGTGTGATAGCAACTCTGGCAGCCTCGATCTGATTTGATTTGATCCATGCTGGCTGCATAGCAATGATACCATACTCGCCACGATGAAGCTTGTTACCTCTTGTAGCCTTACCCTTCATAGATCCACGCTGCTGCTTACGATATTTAACTCTCTTTGGCATTAACATGATTAATTCGCTCCTTCCTTCTTATTCTTAGTTGGAAGTACTTCACCATGGTAAATCCAAGTCTTTACACCAACTTTTCCGTATGTTGTGTCAGCCTCAGCAAAACCATAGTCGATGTTGGCACGAAGAGTCTGAAGAGGAATTGTACCCTCGCTGTATGACTCTGTTCTTGCCATATCTGCACCACCAAGACGTCCTGACACACTGGTCTTGATTCCAAGAACCTCGCCGCCCTTCATAGCTCTACCCATACAGGTCTTCATAGCTCTACGGAAGGATACACGCTCTTCGAGCTGCTTAGCTATGTTCTCAGCTACTAACTGTGCATCAATATCTGGTTTCTTGATTTCCTTAACGTCGATGATAAGCTTCTTCTTTGTAAGCTTCTGAACATCGCCCTTAACTTTCTCTATCTCAGCTCCGCCCTTACCGATAACAATACCAGGCTTAGCTGTAAAGAGGCTTATCTTTACCTTATCTCTTGTTCTCTCGATATCGATTTTTGAGATGCCAGCATCATATAGTCTCTTCTTAAGATATTTTCTAATGTTGTAATCTTCAACAAGGTTGTTTGCAAACTCGTCATCCTTGGTATCTGCATACCACTTTGAGTTCCAATCCTTGATGACGCCAACTCTAAGTCCATGTGGATTAACTTTCTGACCCATTGCTTCCTCCTTATCTCTCGTCAAGCACTACTGTAATGTGGCTTGTTTTCTTCTCGATTCTGTAAGCTCTACCCTGTGCTCTAGGATGAATTCTCTTCATTGTAGGTCCCTTGTTTGCAAAGCACTCTGCAAT
Organism: uncultured Lachnospiraceae bacterium; assembly: GCA_902760415.1. GTDB lineage: Bacteria > Bacillota > Clostridia > Lachnospirales > Lachnospiraceae > Eubacterium_Q. The sequence continues at coordinate 26,211 of CACWGK010000005.1, read as the reverse complement.
GTAAAGGTTATCAGCCTTAAGACCATTGTTATTCTCAGCATTTGCTATAGCTGACTGAAGCAGCTTATAGATAACTGTAGAGCCTTTACGGTTGTTATACTTCAGGATAGCAAGAGCTTCGTTAACATCCTTACCTCTGATGGCGTCTAGTACGAAACATGCTTTAGTTACTGAAACCCTAGCGTAAGAAATCTTAGCTGAAGGTCTAGTATCTTTCTTTTCATTTCTCTCTCTTTTAATTTGAGATCTATGTCCTTTTGCCATTTTCTACTCTCCTCCTTATCTACCCTTCTTCTCGTCCTTACCATGGCCCTTGTAAGTTCTTGTTGCAACGAACTCACCGAGCTTATGGCCAACCATATCCTCTGTAACGTATACAGGAATGTGATTTCTGCCGTTATGTACTGCAATTGTATGTCCTACGAATGAAGGGAAGATAGTTGAACGTCTTGACCATGTCTTAACAACTTCCTTCTGGTCATTCTTGTTCATCTCATCTATCTTCTTGAGTAGACTTGCGTCTGCGAATGGGCCTTTCTTAAGTGATCTAGCCATTACTTTTCCTCCTTACTTAACATTCTTACCTGCTCTGTTTCTAATGATCATCTTGTTAGACTTGTTCTTCTTCTTTCTTGTCTTAAGTCCAAGTGCTGGCTTACCCCAAGGAGTTGAAGGACCTGGTCTACCGATAGGTGCTCTACCTTCACCACCTCCGTGTGGATGGTCATTAGGATTCATAACAGAACCACGAACTGTAGGACGGATGCCCATATGACGCTTACGACCAGCCTTACCAATGTTTACTAGGCTGTGCTCGCCATTTCCTACTGAACCAATAGTTGCTCTACCATTGATTGGTACGTATCTCATCTCGCCTGAAGGAAGACGAAGTGTTGCATACTTTCCTTCCTTAGCCATGAGCTGTGCTGAGTTACCAGCTGAACGAACAAGCTGTCCGCCCTTACCAGGTACAAGCTCGATATTGTGAATCTCTGTACCTACTGGTATATCAGCAAGTGGAAGACAGTTACCAACTTTGACTTCTGCCTCTGATCCGTTCATAAGCTTGTCACCAACCTTAAGTCCTGCTGGAGCAAGGATGTATGACTTAGTACCATCTTCATAAACAAGAAGAGCGATGTTAGCTGTTCTGTTTGGATCATACTCGATACTAGCAACCTTTGCTGGAATGTTATCCTTATTACGCTTAAAATCTATTATTCTATACTTCTGTCTATTTCCACCACCGTGATGTCTGACAGTAATCTTACCCTGGTTGTTACGTCCTGCTGTCTTTTTCTTAGATACAAGAAGTGACTTCTCAGGCTTATCTGTTGTGATTACGTCAAAATCAAGACCGGTCATATTCCTTCTAGAAGGTGTATATGGATTATATACTTTGATTCCCATCTTGTTTCTCCTTTCAAATTACCTCTTACAGTCCCTCAAAAAGCTGAATGTCTGCACTGTCAGCTGTAAGCTGTACGTATGCCTTCTTGCTCTTTGCTGTCTTACCAAATACCATGCCACGTCTCTTTGTCTTACCGCTGCAGTTCTCTGTGTTAACCTTAGCAACCTTAGTGCCATCGAACATCTTCTCTACAGCTTCCTTAATCTGAGACTTGTTAGCATCAGGATGTACAAGGAATGTATACTTCTTGTCTGCCATAATGTTCATACTCTTCTCAGTAAGAACTGGTTTTAATATAACATCATAATACTTTAAATCTGCCATTATGCGTATACCTCCTCTAATGCTTTAACTGCATCCTTGGTGATTACGAGACTGTCATACTTCACAACATCATATACATTTATAGCATTTCTTGTCTCTGTCTTTACATCAGGGATATTTCTAGCTGAAAGAACTACGCCGTTATTCTCACCCTCTAATACGATAAGTGCCTTAGTAGCATTTATGTTGCTGAGGATCTTTGCAAAATCCTTTGTCTTAGGCTCGTTCATTGTAAGCTCGTCAACAACGATGAGCTTGTTCTCCTGAACCTTAGCTGTAAGAGCTGAGAAAAGAGCAAGACGTGCTTCTTTCTTGTTAATCTTCTTTGAATAATCTCTTGGCTTTGGTGCGAATACTACACCACCACCTGTCCACTGTGGAGCTCTGATAGAACCCTGTCTTGCATGACCTGTTCCCTTCTGTCTCCAAGGCTTTCTACCACCACCACTTACTTCTGAACGTGTAAGTGCACTCTGTGTACCCTGACGTCTGTTAGCAAGTGTAGTTACAACAGCCTTATGGACAATTGCTTCATTTATTTCTACACCGAAAATCTTGTCGCTAAGCTCGAGCTTTTCAACTTCTTTTCCGTCGGTGTTAAGTACTGATACTGTTGCCATTTCTTAATCCTCCTTCGTCTAGTCTTATGCTCTAGCCTTAACTGACTCTGTTACAACAACGAGTGACTTCTTAGGGCCAGGTACTGCGCCTCTAACGAGAATTATATTATTCTCGGCATCTATCTTAACAACCTCAAGGTTCTGGATAGTTACCTGATCTGTACCCATATGTCCAGGCATCTTCTTGCCCTTCATAACTCTACTTGGATCAGATGCAGAACCGTTAGAACCTGCATGACGATGGTACTTTGAACCATGTCCTGAAGGACCTGACTTAAGTCCGTGTCTCTTGATACCACCAGCGTATCCATGTCCCTTTGACTTAGCAGTTACATCAACCTTGTCACCCTCTGCGAAGATGTCAGCCTTGATAACTGTCTCACCTGGAACATAAGCTGTGATGTCGTCAAACTTGAACTCTTTTACAAATCTCTTAGCGTCAACGCCAGCCTTCTTTGCATGTCCAACCTCAGCCTTAGTTGCTCCGTGTGGGTTGTGAACAACCTTCTTGCCTGAGCCATCCTTTGTTATTATCTTCTCTTTGATATCTCCGAAGCCAACCTGAACTGCTTCGTAGCCATCATTTTCAACTGTCTTAACCTGAAGAACCTCACAAGGTCCAGCAGCAAGTACAGTTACTGGAATGAGCTGTCCCTGATCGTTCCAGACCTGAGTCATTCCGACTTTTTCTGCAAGTATTGCCTTTTTCATTTCTGATTCCTCCTAATTTGATTTACAGCGGATTTCCTTATTACCAGGAAATCATTCTAAATAATTTACAGCGGACCATCTTTTGTCGGTGCTTGCACCACCGTGTGGTCTTACTAAATCTTCTACATTATTATATGCAGGAATTTTGTTAATGTAGTCAATTAGGTATACTGTTATTATTTTTCCTCTTAATTTTGTAGTAATTAGATTACTTTGTACGCATGTTTACGTATACACCAGCACTGATGTCCATCTTACGAAGAACTTCGATTGTCTTCTGTGTTGGTGCGATAACATCGATGAGTCTCTTGTGAGTTCTCTGCTCGAACTGCTCTCTACTATCCTTATACTTATGTACAGCTCTAAGGATTGTAATCTTTTCTACCTTTGTTGGCATAGGAATTGGTCCACTTACCTGAGCTCCTGAACCCTTAACTGCCTCAACGATCTGCTTTGCAGCCTGATCGATAAGTTCATGATCATATGCCTTTAGTGTAATTCTCATTGTGTTAGCCATAAAAAAAGCCGCCTCCTTTTTTGCATTTTGTAATGCGGAACAAGTGGTGACTGTACAACTATCCCGGGTGTATCATGGTATTTTCTTTAAAAATGTCGGATTAATCCGACATGATTTTCTTGAAAAGACGCTTACATCCGTCATCTCTGACCGTTGTCAGATGGTTTTTAGTACAGTGACTTGTCGCCAGATTCTTTGATCTTGACATTCGCTCCACGATATTACCTGCTCCTGCAGCAGCAACTACCGCTTCTTCGCTATCAATGTCACAGCAAGAGATAATATATCATAGCCATCAACTAAATGCAAGCACTTTTTTTAACAAAATGAGTCACCAGCTTTTCAGCCGATGACTCATAGCATCATTTTAATATATTACACAATTTCGACCACTCTCTTTTGCTGTATAGAGATGTTCATCAGCCTTGCTGATATTTTCTTCTATAGATAGATTCTGATCGAACTGTCTGCATCCAAAACTCATTGTTACCTTAAGGGTGTTTCCATCCGCTTCAATAGAAGTATTCATTATCTTCTTACGAAGGGATTCAGCCTTTTCTACGCTATCTTCTAGAGTTGCTCCGATAATCATCATCACAAACTCTTCTCCGCCCCATCTGTAAACTGCTTCATTTTCACCGCAACTACTTTCCATTATGGAAGCAACTGTTGAGAGTACATCATCACCAGCATTGTGGCCATATGTATCATTTACCCTCTTAAACTTATCTATATCTGATATAAAGAGGCTGATATTTTTTCCTTCATCTAATGCCTTGTTATACTTACGAGAAAAATCACTGTAGAATCCCATTCGATTCTTTAGCTTGGTCAGCTTATCATGATGAGATTCTTCATAAAATGTTTCTGACTCCATCGCAAGTCCACAGATAAGTGCAGCCATAGAAAGCTTTCTTACATCTTCCTTTTCATCGAAGCCGCCATCTCCATTTTTATTAATTATCTGAAATGCACCGATAAACTCGCCATTGATATCTGCAACAGGCATTACCAGAACGGACTTAGTTGTGTATCCTGTCATCCAGTCAACATCCTTGTTAAAATCTGGATCATTATAAGGATCATTTGTCACAACGACCTTACCCTCACGAAGGGCACGGCCTACAAGTCCGGTATTATCAGGAATTGCTATCTTATCTACGCCGGTAGCTGATGTGGTCCAAAGCTCCTTCTTGTGTCTATCCCATTTCCAGAAGCTGGCTCTATCAGCATCAGCCATAGTTCTTCCAAGCTCTGTCATATACTCGAAGATTGCAGCATGATCCTTTTCCTTATCGCTGCACATCTCAGTATATAGTTTAGAACTAATGTCATAAATCTCCTTGAGAGTATTTTCTTCTATATTAATATTCAGATTCATATGTGGCCCCCTTGACCTTAAATGAGTCAGCAGTTACGTCGGACGTAAAAGGTGACTCATTCTTACGCCAGCGGCGCAAGATTAAACTTTGTTCCATGTATTTTTTCCTCTATCTTCTCTACATCATCAAGATGCATCAGATAGACTTCTATCCCATTATCTCTAAAAATCTCAGAATAGTCTAGTAGTTTTTCAACAAACATGTGAACCCCTGTATCAAAGGCGGAACACTCTGTATATAATATATGTCTCGTGGATGTTTCTTCTAATATATAAGGAAGAAATGGTTCTAGAGTATTGGTATCGCCTGTATAGACAACCGCTCTTGACTCTATATTGAAGCAGTATCCAAAGCATTTTCCTTCAAGGGCCGGAACATGTGTTGTTGGGATAGCCGCTCTAAGCCACGATTCACCTTCTCCTATATAATACTCAGCAGTAACCAGAGAATATGTGCCTCTGTCACAACCGTCCAGCTCACTTAGTACAAACTCCAGATTTTTTCTAACCTCTTCTGAAGGTGCAACAACCGTTATATGTTTCTTCCATATAAATGTTGCATAATGAATGGTAAGGGCAAGTCCTCCGATATGATCACTATGCGTATGAGTTATTACTATAACAATATCTGTTACAGACTCATCAGGAATTATGTCAACCTTTGATGTTTTCTCTTCCGGAATTATATCAACCTGATTTGCTTTATTATAATAATATTCAAGTCCATCATTTTTAAGTCTCTTAAATGTAACAAGCGGGCAGTCAACTAGTATAAGCTGACTGCCAACTGTAAAATACGCTCCATTATGCTCATCAGAGAAACCTGAGCCACGTCCAAAGAATCTAAGCATTCTCTCTATGCACCTCCGTTACCTCATATACAAATACACCTTTACTCTTTCCTTTAAGTGGAATCTCTCCTATCTCAGCCACTTCAACTCTATCCTTAACTCGCTCATATAATGCATCACTTATAAGAACCTGACCCTTCTTTGCATTTGCCTCGAGTCTGGCTGCTGTATTAACTGTATCACCAATTGCTGTAAAGTCCATTCTAAACTCACAGCCAATATTTCCTACGACAGCTGGGCCGACGTTAACACCAACACCGAAGCCTACTGTCCTACCGTACTTCTCCATAAGCGTCTTCTCAAGAGCTTTTCCTCCATTTACGATATCCATAGCAGCACACACTGCTTTAAACTCATAATCCGGAAGATCAAATGGAGAATTAAAGACTGCCATCGTTGCATCCCCTACAAACTTATCAAGAGTTCCAGAATTATCGAATATCGACTTGGTTGTTAGCGATAAGTACTCATTTAATATCTCTACAACCTGTTCTGGCTCAAGAACCTCTGACATAGTTGTAAATCCTCGTATATCCACGAAGAGAACTGCTATATCACGATTCTCACCACCAAGCTTTATCTGGAAATCACCGCTCTTTGATATTTCATCAATAATCTCAGGAGCTACATACTTCTTGAATGCGTTCAGCACTTTCTTCTTTCTTGCCTTCTCATATATGTAATTCATAGCAAGCGAGTATATATATGAAAGAACTAATATAACCGGAAGATAGATAATACTATAAGTGTGGCCGCTATTATTGATGGCCATAAGTATACCCACCTCAGCTCCAATAGTAACAAGCAGAAGGATAAGCGACTGCCACGGTTTCAGTTTTCTAAAAAGAAAATGAAGCAGCATGGCTATAATTACAACGAGAATTATGTAAACCACTCTATTACCATTCACAGAGAAACGTCCTTGAATATATGATTGCAGAATATTTGCATGGATCTCAACTCCGTACATCTGCTGGCTTCCACTTGTAGGAGCCTTAAAGCTATCCCGCATTCCTGGAGCGTAGGCACCAACCAGAACAATACTGTCCTTAAATGCTCTGGTGTCTATCGTGCCATTTAGCATGTCGATCATTGATATATATTCGTAATCGCCCGGGCGACCAGAATAGTTGATATTAGAACGGCCATACTTATCAGTAGGAACTGTGTTAGGCGTTACACCCGAATACTCACAGTACTTTTCATACAGGATACTGGAGAACATCTTCTGATTAGTTCCGTTAAACTTCTCAACAGGAATGATCCTTCGTACTGTACCATCTGAATCCTGAGACACATTACTGAATCCGATAGAGCAAACTTCTCGCAGCTCATCATATGGCTCTTCAACGTCAGTAACAGGAGCAACAAGAAGTCCCCGTTCATTAGGTTCAAGTTTCTTTCCATATATAAGATGATTTACGATTACAACATTTCCACTTTGCTTAGCTGCTTCTACAAATGCCGCATCGCCATCATCGACATTTCCGGAAAATTGAATATCGAAGCCTACAACCATAGGCTTCGAATCTTCATTTTCAGTGAGCTTATTCAGCAGATCTGCATATGTTGAACGCGACCATGTCTGAATCGGTCCGAGCTCATTCATGGTCTTTTCATCTATTCCTATAATCTTAATCTTGCTATCAATACCTCGAGGTATCTGATACAGCTTATCTCGGGCCATAAGATCAAGCAGATTAAGACTATTTGAAAATATCAGGATAAATGTTAATACTCCGACTAGCAAAGTCTCAAGTATAATGAGTAAATTACTTTTCTTCTTCGACTCCATACAACTCCCCACAAGCTATCACTAGTTTCTTAAGTAATTAGTCAACACCGACAACGTTATACTTACCAGACTTCTTAACATAGAAGCTTCCACTACTACCATTATAAAGTGTAGCATCATTATTGAACTTATAATGTCCTGAACCAAACTTATAAGCAGTTCCCGCTTCAAGCCGCACATTTCCAACTGGAACTATATTAGTGAACATCCATGTTGCCATAAGATTAATCTTCAGTACGTATTCATTTCCGGACTCATCGTAAGCCTTTACTGTACAGCCCTTCTTACCGCCCTCAGCATCTATTGTTATAGTTGCAGTATTATCCTTTATAGCAACTTCTTCATCATCTAGATAAACAGTCTCTAGATGCTCATCATAGATGCTAAATGTTACTGTATCCGCATAGAAGGCCGAAGATAAATCTACAGTCTTGCCATCCTGATCTTTACCGAAAGTACTTAGCGCAGGCTTTATCTTATCTACCTTAATCTCTTCCTTAATTGTGATAGCTGAAGTCTTTGCATTATCGCTATTACGTTTCAGATATACAGCTGTCATTCCATCTGTATAGGTTACACTTGAAGCATATGTACCATTTAGTCTATTAGATATGGAATAACCATCCTTAGCGACAATCTTTGCATCTGTTACATAGTAATCCTTCTTGCCTATTGTACCAGACACGGTATATGCATCTGATGGAGCAGGAAGATATGATATAGAAAACTTAGTCTCTGCTTCTTTCCCCTGGAAATGATCTGTTTCTGGAAGTGTGGCCTTTACTACATAGTTACCTGGCTCAACAGGTTTAACTGACTCATATTCACTTCCTTCAATATCTTTTCTAAATGAGAAACTTATTCCCTCAGCTCCATTTGAATCAGTGGAAGCTGATGGATCATAATCCACGCCATAATACTGATCATCTAATGATACAGTAAGAGTTGGTTCAGGCTTAGGACCTGGAGCAGGAGTTTCTTCCTCTGTAGGTAGATTTCGAAGAGTTACATTTATCTCTGATACATTTCCAGCGATATCTTCAGCGATAACCTTAAATGCTTTCTCTGTTCCTGCATCGATTGAAAGAACTATATCAGACTTTCCTCCAGCTATGAGAGCTGACTCACCATTTACAGTGACTGAAGAAAGATTTGCATCTGTGACATTGAAACTAAGACTAGTAGTATCAACTCCAATTCCATCTACTAATGCATGGCTCTCTCCTGCTGCGTCTATGGCAGTTTCAGAAAAGACTGGAGCATCCTTATCTATTCCAAATGAATTAACTTCTATAGCATTTGTTCTTGCACCATCTGCAATTCTCTTTAAATATACAGACTTAAGGTTACTGCTGTACTGAATAGAAGAACCAAAGGAATCATCACTTGTCGAACTTGATATTAAGTAACCTTCTGGTGCAGCTAATGTAATATCACTCTTATAGTATTCATTTTCACCCTCTACTCCAAGAACCGTAAATGGAACTGCCGGAGCCGGAAGATAAGATATACTGAAATCACTTTCTGCCATAGATTCAGTATAATTATATGAATAAGGTATATTTACCCTTACTGTATAGTCTCCAATAGCTGAAGGCTTAACTGATGAATATGTGTCATCACTAGCTCCCTTCTTCTTATACAAGAACTCATAATTAGAAGAATCCTGATCGGATGTTGTAGTTACAGTCGGTGTAGGTACCTCTGCACCATAGTAAGATGCAGGCATGCTAATAGATGTTTCAGGTATATCTAGATTATCTATAGCCACAGAAAACTCGGATGTATTACCCACCTTATCTTTTGCAACTATATTGTATGTTTTTCTCTCTTTTAGAGTTGAAAGAACTACATGTGCTGAATTAGTATTCCAGTCAACATCAACATTTTCACCATTTACGTTAACAGAATCTAGAGCTGCATAATATATAGGATTATCATTATCCCAGACATCATTTATATCAAACTCAAGACGAGAAGCATGGATCTTAGCTCCATCCTCAACCCTTACATCTGGAGTATTACCATCCTGATCAACAACTGAAGACTGATTTACTTCTGGAGCTTTCTGATCGATATATATCGCCGCAGAATCCACAAAATAGTAATCAGATGTGGCGCCATCGCTCTTACGACGAACTGCAGCATATGTACCATTATAATATCCATCCTCATCAACCACTACACTATCTGCGAAGTCAGAATCTTCATTTGTAACATAAGAATGAACTGAAACCTGGAAGCCTTCATTTCCGACAACTTTAACAGGTGAATTAGTATAATAATATCCACCATCACTTATCAGATCTGCATCAAGGATTGCTCCCATAGATGAATCATAACTTCTAGTAAGATATATGATGTTATAATCATGAAGTCCGTAGTCTTGTTCATCTCTAAATGTATCTGTTTCCGGGACACTTACTACTACTCTATGTTCACCAACTTCAGTTGGTTTAACGCTTGTTGGCGGAGATTGATAATCACCATACATATCACTATATGTTATTGTAATGGGACCATCAGAATCACAAGATATAAATGGTTTGACATCATAATCTACTCCGTAAAAAAGTGGATTTGGTAACCCCTCAACCCAACTAATATGTGGAATATCTTTTGCAAGATACCTTGCTGTCTTGGGTTCAAAGTCGTCTGATATTGTAACTTCTTTATCGGTTACACTTCCTGTAGTAAGTTTAAAAGATACATATTTACTATATCCTGATACTATATCAGAGAGCTGAATAATCGCATCAGGAGAAGCAATAACAGAACCTATTCCAGCTATATCATTTATCTTAATATCCAAAGATGAAGTCACTTGATATACTGCTACAGAAGCATCATATCCCATATTTGAGTCAAGTATGATATTTGCACCAGTTATTTTTCCAAGATTAACAAATCTATTTCCATAACTAACCCCATTAAAAGTAGTCACAGATAGATTTTTATAATTCGTAAATATGTCACTTGTTGGAACAGTAACACTTGCAGAAGTCCCGATCGTCATATCAGAATAATTATTAATTGTTCCAGAATTAGTTCCATTAATTATTAGCCTTGCGTTATTATCCTCAAGATCAAAGCTATTACCATTATCAATTTCTCCAGAATGAGATCCATTTATAACTAGATTACCAAAGAGATTAATTATATCTCCCTGGCATGTTCCATTTATCTCACAATAACCGACATTATTAGTTATAGTCAGATTATTAGTAGAAACAGTGCTTTCTACATAAAGCTTAGCCGTATTATCATTAATCGTAATACTATTATTACTATTTCCGTCCTGGATAAGAGTCGCACCTGGACCCAAATAAATATTTTTACCAGATGCATCATTTATTGTAACTGTTTCAGAACCGCCTTCTGGATTATCCGCATCAGGCTCTACGAATCTTACATAAGAAAGCGTGCCACCGCTAAGTATGACAGTACAGGTCTCCCCTTGATTTAGAGCACTTATCGAGTAATCACCTTCCACATCATTAATTAATGCATAGCCAGATGGTTCAGCGGCAAATACTACAAACGAACTCTTCTCGCTTACTATTCCACCTATCACCATAGCAAAAGCAAGCAGAACGCTTATAATTCTATGGGATTTTTTTGTATTACTAATCTTCATATTCACGTCCTCCTTACTTCCACTCTATCGTTGTATCTGAATTAACAGGTTTAGAGAAATCCCAATTCCAGCTTCCCGTAGCAGCTGGAGCAAGTGTTGGTTCTGTAGCCTTATCTCCTCTTGTAACAGTCTGAGTACCAAATACTTTTCCATTGTAAGTAAATGTTACTGTTACTACGCTGCTTAAGTACTTCTCAAGCTCTTCCTTAGTGATATCAAGATCACGGCCATCCTCTATGGCTTTTTCAAGAAGTTCCTTTACAGAATCAGGAAGGTCTGAATAATCTATATCCTTAGGAGGAGACACGTAATCTACTGTAGTATCATCCTCATAGATAAGAACTTCCTTGCCTTTTTCGATAGTTACTTCCTTATCAGCCACATCTCCATTCTTATAAATGAGACGTGAAGCAACCTTACCTTCAAATACAGAAACTCTGGTGTACTTTATTCCATTTTCTTCATAAACTTCAACACGGAAAATTGTGCCACGAACGGACATTGTTGAATTCGGGGTATTAACCTCGTAATAAGAATCTTCAGAAAGTTTATTCTGAATGTCATTTGTGATAGCACCGCTTTTTAGTTCTATAGTTGTCTTGCTGGAATCACTTTTTCCAGTTGCATTTAAAACAAGCTCGGTGCCTTCTTCTAAGTGAATGTACTTATCTTCATCAGCAAGAAGTACCATCGCACCCTCATCGAGTGATACAGTATCTCCTGACTCAAGTACCATATTGCTATAAGGCTCTATATCGCCTATATCTTTTCTTGTGATATTTCCTTTACCGGAATATTCAAACACTTTCAAGATACGGTATGCATCTTTCTTAAAGACCGTAAGGAATAGAACTAATGCTACAACAATAGCAACTAGAATGATTCCAGATATTGCTATTACAACCTTCTTCTTATTCATACCACATCATCCTTTGCCCAAATTATTTCGGTAACAAAGTCACCTTCCTACATTACACTATTGTTACAGTTATGTCAATAAATATTTTTAACTTCATCTAGATTTTATCTAGATATTTTAAAATTATAAAATTATAATCTCTTTAACCTTTACACTTGTGTCATAAGAAAGACTTTTGATATATGAATCCTCGCTTATGGAGTCCATCTAGCAGTAGATCCGCAAGGAAGAATAAGTCCTGTATCACGAACCGGAAGACCGATATCTTCTGATGTTACTACTCCACCATGAGACTTAATTACTGTTTCCCCTATCATATAATTAAGTACTGCAGGTGATAGTCCTGTAGTATACATATTTATCAGATAAATGATTGCGTCATCCGCAAGTATCTGACTGGTCAACTGGATAAGTTCGAAAATGTTATCTTCCATTTTCCACATTTCACCCTTAGGTCCTCTTCCATACGATGGTGGATCCATGATGATAACATGATACTTATTGCCTCGTCTTATCTCTCGCTCTACGAACTTGATACAGTCATCTATGAGCCATCTGATAGGAGCCTCTTCGAGACCAGAAGACTTTGCATTTTCCTTTGCCCATCCAGTCATACCCTTGGAAGCATCTACATGCGTTACCTTAGCCCCAGCCATAGCAGCTGCTAGTGTTGCACCGCCAGTATAAGCAAAGAGGTTCAGCGCCTTTATTTCGGAGTTTACTCCCTTCGACTCTCTTGTCTGTATCTCAGATTTAATCGTCTCAAATATATAGTCCCAATTAGCCGCCTGCTCCGGAAAGATTCCGGTATGCTTAAAGGAAAATGGCTTTAGATTAAATGTCATCTTATCCGTTCCATTTACACCTTCGCTTGGAAGATGGTACTCAACCTGCCACTCTTCTGGAAGATCAAAGAACTCCCACTCTCCTCCGCCTTTACTGCTTCTATGGTAATGACCATTTAGAGATTTCCATTCCTTAGATATATGTTTTGTACTCCAAATAACCTGAGGATCTGGTCTTAGGAGAATATATTTCCCCCATCTCTCTAACTTTTCTCCATCTGTGCAGTCTAGCACTTCATAATCTTTCCATCTGTCTGCTAATATCATATCTTGCGTTCCTTAATATTTTAATTCTCAAAATAATCATCTATACCATTTGCTATACCTGTAACCATCTTCTGTTGGAAGGCGGTATCAGCCATAAGCGAGTCTTCGTTAGGATTCGTCATAAATCCCATTTCTAAAAGAGTGCATGGAACTGTACTCCAGTTATTACCTGTCATAGTATCAGTCTCCCACACGCCTCTGCTAGAAAAGCCTGTAGACGCAACATATGCATTTAGCACTGCATCCGACAAAGCGCGGCTCGAATTATAAGTTTCGGCCGTGTACGGATTAGATGGAGTTATGCATATAGCCATTGCCCCACTGCTGGAAGAACTCTCAGACCCATCAGCATGGATTCTGATAAATGCATCTGCTCCAGCATCATTTGCTATCTTAGCTCTCTCACTACAGGATATAGCTGTATCATTATCATAACGAGTCATGAGAACTGTATAGCCGCGAGCTTCAAGCTCGGCTTTTAGCTTCGTCGCAATCTGAAAGTTCAGCTGAATCTCTGTAAGTCCACTGGTAGTTCCGTGTGTACCTGCGGAGTCCGCTGCTTTCATTTCTCCTGAACCAGGACCAAGGGGCTCTGTATTACCAGTTACCACATTGGAATGTCCTGGATCCAGTACGATCAGCTTTCCTCCCGACGAACTAGATGTGCTACCACTATCCGCCTGATCATCCGACTTATCAGCATCGGACGAGCTCGCTTTACTCTCATTTTTTGACTCTGTTGTTTTTTCTTCTGTTTTTTTCTCTTCAGTCTTTTTCTCAGTTGTTACTTCTGTAGTCACTTCTGTAGTTTCATCAGCAGCTTCCGTCCCCCAGTCATCGCGACGTGAAGCTGTTGAATCGTCATCTGACAAGGAACTACCACATCCCGCCAAGATGAAGATCAACACAGTGACAAACATATATGTAATTATCTTTTTAATATTACATTTCATATGATTCACTATATTAAGAAGTTCTACTGATCACGATATTTCTGAAGAAGTTCTACATTATAATTCTCAGTTGAATTAAACTGTCTCTTTGCATCTTCCTGATCTGTTGTTATAGGATGATACCAATCAAACTGACTGAAGTAGTTGAAGATTCCCTGATCTTTAAACTTATAACCATGTCTTGCATAGATTTCATTTATCGCTGTCTGAATCTGATCCTGACTCATGCGACGAACATCAGCTTCAGTAAGTGTACGTGTATCACTATCAGGTATTACCATTCCATCATAACCGCCTGATGGTGAAGCACTAGATGAACCATTGTTTTGTGCGCTTGAATCATCATCGTCTGGCTCATCATCATCATCTTTAGCAGTATCTTCTTCAAGACCGCTTACAGTATACTCGTGAGTAATTGATACTGGGGCCATACCAGTATCCGCTACAAATGTATCTACAAGTGTTCCATCATCATTTGCAGAAACAAGGATAGTATCTCCATTGCTGAGATTTTCCATCTTATCTGCTACGAAGGTCCAACCTTCAACTGGTGTACCACTCGTAGTTGTGATAGTTGCAGTGCCCTCTCCGTCTTTTCCGCTATATGTAACCGTTACATACTGGAAAATATCCGTCTGACCAACTGCGATAAGATCCTTAACTACAAATGGAATATCTTCATATGTTAGATTTACATTTGTATGTTCTTCTATGCTTTTTGTATCAACATCCCAAATATAAGTAACAGTATCGCCGTTGCTAAGACCTGTTGTCTTATCAAGAGTTCCACTTACGCATCCATATAAGATATACTCAGCTGCATCATAATATTCGTCGGCATCTCGCGGCTTATCCTTCGAATACTTTATGATATCTGCATATTCATCATAGAACGAATCTTGATCAAATGAGACGCTTGCGGTTCCTATACCATTGTAACCATTATACTCAATCTTGACATACTTACTCATATCAAGATCAACAGTCTTACTACCCGATCTGTTCTTCATGATTACAACAAAAAGAATCACAAGTGAAATGAGAATAACCGCAGCACAAGCCGAAAGAACCGGAACAAGCGGTCCCTTTCCACTCTTTGCAGGTGCATTATACTGAATCTGTTGCTGTGCCGGCGCATTATACTGAATCTGTTGCTGTGCTGGCTGACTAACCTGCTTGATTGGACTTCCGCAGTATTCGCAGAACAAAGAACCATTTGCTACACTTTTTCCACATTTAGTACAAAACATATCACTACCTCCTCATACAAATGAGTCACCTTCCACGTCCGACGTAACAAGTGACTCATTTTTGAGTCACCTTCCACGTTCGACGTAATAAGTGACTCATTTTCTATCTTCGATAGGAAGATATTCTCGATGAGTTCCAACATATTTGTATGCAGGACGTATAATCTTGCCAGCATTTACCAGCTCTTCTATACGATGCGCTGACCATCCCGATATACGTGCTATAGCAAACATAGGCGTAAAAAGCTCTACAGGAATCTTTAGAACCGAATATACAAAACCACTGTAGAAGTCGACATTTGCGCACACTGGCTTATGTACATCTCGGTTATTAGTGATCAGTTCCTTTGCAATACGCTCTACTCTTTCATATAAAGCAAACTCCTGAGCATAGCCCTCTGCTTCAGAAAGCTTCCTAGCGTATTCCTTAAGCACCTCTGCCCTTGGGTCAGAGAGTGTATATATAGCATGTCCCATACCATAAATGAGTCCCATCTTATCGAAGGCTTCTCTCTTCAGTACCTTAGAAAGATATGCCTTAATTTCAGAATCACTCTCGGTATTTGCAACATTTGCCTTAAGATCTGCAATCATCTGCTGAACCTTATGGTTTGCACCACCATGTCTAGGGCCCTTAAGAGAACCTAGTGAACCTGCCACGGTAGAATATGTATCTGTTCCAGTAGTTGTTATAACATGAGTCGTAAATGTGGAGTTATTTCCACCACCATGCTCTGCATGAAGTACGAGACATATATCAAGCACCTGAGCTTCAAGCTCCGTAAATGAAGGATCCGATCTAAGCAGTCGAAGTATATTCTCGGCAGTTGAAAGCTCTGGCTTTGGTCTATGTATTACAAGACTCGAGTCAAGGAACTTATGGCGATAGCTTTGATATCCATAAGCAGCGATGACAGGAAATCTTGCTATTAGACTTAGTGACTGCGCAAGAACATGTGATACGCTGATATCATCCGGATTATCGTCATACGAATAAAGCGTCAGTACACATCTCTCCAGAACATTCATAATATTTCTGCTAGGAGCCTTCATTATAACATCTCGGTTGAAGTTCTCAGGAAGCGGTCTGAAGGCACTGATTATCTCCATAAAGTCCTTCAGCTCCTGCTCTGTTGGAAGCTTACCAAAAAGAAGGAGAAATGTAGTCTCCTCGAATCCATGCTTACTTCCTCTGAAGCCCTCTACCAGCTTCTTAACATCATATCCCTGGAAATGAAGCTCTCCAGGAATAGGAGTACGATTCCCCTGTTCATCAACTCTAAATCCTGATACATCAGATATCTCAGTAAGTCCTGTAAGCACACCGCGACCATCTGAATCTCTAAGTCCTCTCTTAACGTCGTACTTAGTATACAGTCCCTGATCTATCTTTCCATGAATATCACACATTTTAGTGTAGTATTCTTCATTTTCCTTAAACTTTTCGAATGCCTCTATATTCATACTGAATTAATCTTTCCTTATATTTCGATAATATATCTCTCAAATGCATTTATTACTCTGGTATTATTATACATAGCCTCACGCTTAAAGTCACGTCCGTAGGTCATATGAACATGACCATGAACAAAAAGCTTTGGCTCATACTTTTGAAGTATAGTATTAAAACAAGTGAAACCCATATGTGGCATATCTGAGCCATCATGGAATCCCTTCGCAGGACTATGAGTAAGAAGTATATCTACTCCCTTCTTTCTCCATATCTTAGGTTTCATCTTTAGATATCTCTGAGTCATCTGACGGTCCGTATACTGAAAACCACTATAATTATAACACATACTACCGCCCAGTCCCATAATTCTTAGGCCCTGATACTCATATATATCACCATCAACACAGATACAACCTCCTGGAGGAGTATCATTGTAACAGCCATCATGATTACCATGAACATAAAGTATCGGAACCTTCGAATAAGTAGCTAGAAACTCCAGATACTGAGGAGCCAGATCGCCAGCTGAAAGAATAAGGTCTATACCATCTAATTTAGTTTTCTCAAAAAAATCCCACAGATATCTAGATTCAACATCTGCCAGCGCAAGAATCTTCATTCAGTTATACACCCTTCATCTCAACTAATTCACGAGCTGATTCATCCAATTCATCGATGCCAGGAATCTCTCCTACTACATTATCAACTAACCAGTTCATCTTAATGATATCATCAGCATCCATATCGACGCCTTCCTCGGTTCTGAGTTTACCGTCCTGAGAATATATCTCACCCCAGAATGGAGAGAACTGGTCCTTCATGATAAGTTTCTTTATGAGTTTAACAAGTCGTCTAGTGTCTGCAGGCACCTTTTCAGATAGAATTATGTCAACCACCCCTGCAGAAAGACCCCACCAATAATTTATTGGTTTGCTCTCGCTATCTGCATCCGCACTGGAATAGGCTCCCTGCATCACAAGATTGATAATTCTCTCATATAGCTTGCCCCAGTTATATACGCTCATTGTAAGATTTTCTGGTCCATTACTTGTAATTCTATACAGACCAAACTTTCTAGATGCACGACTAGGTGTGATCATATCCTGATCAGCTATGATATCTACGCCCTCCTCCTTAAGAGAGTTATATACATCCGTATTTTGGTCCTTCCTTGTTGAAGTCCATTGTAGATATACCTTGCAATTTGGATTTACTAAACGTGCGCCTATTGCAAATGCATTAATATTGGCTATTACACCATAGATCGGATAATCCGCGATATATCCAACCTTATCTGTCTTAGTAAGGGAACCTGCTACCATTCCCGAGAGGAACTTTGCCTCATAGAGACGAGCATCATAGGTTCTTATATATCTATGAGAAGTATTCAGTGAACAGTTAAGTATCTTAACTTCCGGATACTTGATAGCACATTTAAGGCTGGCATTAACCGCCTGCGCATTAAGCGTAAAGATAACTTCAACACCATGATTTTCAACCAGATCATCTATAGCCTTGATAATCTCTTCTTCCGTACTCGCACCAGTAATCTTAAGGGCCACAAGCTTCTCCCCATAGACTTCCTTAATATAATTACGTCCCAGTTCGTGAGAATATCTCCAATCAGATTCAGATGGATCACCATCATAGATAAATGCTATCTTAAGAGGCTTTGCAGCCGAATAGTTAGGAGACAGAATCGAAGACAGAACATTCTTCTTCTCTTCCGGAGGTGTCAGTGAAACCTCAACCTCATATTTCTCATTTATAACCAGAAACTCTTCCCACATAGCAGCGATACCATTCTGAATCTCACCCAGACTCATATCGCACACTTCATCAAATCCCTTAACTTCTATAAAGGCAAGAAATGCATCTCCCGTACTTACATCATGGAGATCCACTCCTCCCTTTATTCGAAAGGCTTTTTCAAATCTTTTATATGCAGCTTTTAACTCAAGAAGCGTATCATCGCTCCATATCTTAGTTAAGTCAGTTCTGATAGCAGAGCTTACTCCCTCTGCCGTATCATTTGCATTTATAAGCTCAGAAACTGTCTCATGTTCCTCATATTCACCACCATGCTTTGGAGCAATTCTGACCTGATCCATGAGTCTCTTATACTCGCCCTCATGTGTGAAACGAATATAATTAACACCTGTCTTTCTATTGAACTCCATATATTCATAGTAGGCCTTAACAAGTTCATCGTCTGTCAGCTTTGGAATCTTTCTGGTTACAAATGCAGGAATCGAATCCGCTCCAAAGAACTTAAGAACACTAACTCGCTTGTTACCTTCTACGACATAGTAAAAGTTCAAGTACTCATATACCTTGATTGCATCCCTGATACCCTCATCAACGTGAGCATCACAAAGCATAGACCATTTGCTTGCAAACTCTGAGCCATTTTGCATAAGTGGCATAAAGTTAGATGCAAAGGCCTGAGTTCTTCCAGCACTACTTGTTCCGACAACTCTTGAAAGTGGTATATCCACTAGTCCAAGATTCATCTCTTTTGCGATACTATCCTTATCGATAATGTCATCAAGCACCGGAAGAAATGGGTAACGTCCATCAGCAACAGCTCTCTTATAAGCCTTAGCCCCCATTTTCTTCGCTTTATCATATAGAACAAAAGACATACTTTCCCCTTCTTCCTAATATGGACATATGTTAAATGCTACATTTATCAGTTTATATTTACAGCTTGCTGATACCTGATCTACGTGCCTCATCAGCAACAGCCTTGGCAACAACCTTAGCAACATTTTCGTTAAATGCATCTGGAATGATGTACTCTTCTGAAAGTTCATCATCAGTTACGATAGATGCGATAGCTCTAGCAGCTGCTTCCTTCATAGGCTCTGTAATAGCTCTAGCTCTTGCATCGAGGGCACCTCTGAAGATACCAGGGAATACAAGAACATTGTTAATCTGGTTAGGGAAGTCAGAACGTCCTGTAGCAACGATTCTTGCACCACCCTCTTTTGCCTCATCTGGCATAATCTCTGGAGTTGGGTTAGCCATAGCAAAGACGATTGGATCACTAGCCATAGATCTAACCATATCTGCGGTTACAAGTCCTGGAGCAGATACTCCGATAAAGATATCCTTACCCTTGATAACATCTGCCAGACTTCCTGACTCCTTATTCTTATTAGTTACAGCTGCAATCTCCTGCTTAGCCGAGTTAAGTCTAGGATCACCATCAACAAGTGCACCCTTACTATCTACGAGTACTACATTTCCGAGTCCAAAGCTCTGAAGAAGCTTGCAGATAGAGATACCAGCTGAACCAGCACCACTTATTACTGCTGAACAATCTTCCCACTTTTTTCCAATAAGCTTAAGAGCATTTGTAAGACCTGCAGCAACTACGATAGCTGTACCGTGCTGATCATCATGGAATACAGGAATATCAAGTTCTTCCTTAAGTCTTGCTTCAATCTCGAAACATCTTGGAGCTGCAATATCCTCAAGGTTGATTCCACCAAATGATGGAGCAAGTCTCTTAACTGTCTCAATAATCTCTTCTGTGTCCTTTGTATCTATACAGATAGGAAATGCATCAACATTTCCGAATCTCTTGAAGAGAACTGACTTTCCTTCCATAACAGGTATAGCTGCAAGAGGACCAATATCTCCAAGACCAAGAACTGCTGTACCGTCAGATACTACTGCAACTGTATTCTGCTTAAGTGTGTACTTATAAGCATCATCTGGGTTTTCAGCGATCTTTCTACATGGTTCTGCAACACCTGGGGTATAAGCTGTTGAGAGATCATCCTTTGTTTCTACTGGAACCTTGAGTGCAACCTCAAGCTTTCCACCTGCTTCCTCGTGCATCTTTAAACTTGCTGCATTGTAATCCATTTTTATATTCCTCCATTAATAAAAATCTAAATGTATTTTCTATAATATCAAATGAATCTCAGATTCATATATTATGTAAACTCAAATGAAAGTTGTTCCCCTTCAGTTTTATTCTCGTACTGTCTCTTCCATGCCTTTATCTTGCTGGATGAAGATATAATACCTCGCTCGTCACAAAACTCTGTCATATCACTCAGTACCTTCTTGTAATCCCTTGGCGTAAGTTCTCCAGGCTTTCCGGAGTATTCCTCATCAAACGCTTGATACTCCTTAGGAAATCTCTTCTGGTACTCCATATAGAAGAAATCACGCACAGACTTCTTAATCGCCAGCCTCAGGTCACCAAGGTCAACACCTAGTATATCATACTGTGCAAGTTCTTCTATTATGTCCATAAGTTCATTATCATTTACATAGGTTATGACAGGCGCAAGCTGAATCAAAATGCTTATTCCTTCCTTAGTCAGTTCCTTGATCAGTTCAAATCTTTCTTT
Organism: uncultured Lachnospiraceae bacterium; assembly: GCA_902760415.1. Taxonomy (GTDB): domain Bacteria; phylum Bacillota; class Clostridia; order Lachnospirales; family Lachnospiraceae; genus Eubacterium_Q. The sequence continues at coordinate 4,907 of CACWGK010000005.1, read as the reverse complement.
TATAGAGATAACCTCTTCGCCTTCAATCTTCTTAAGCTTCTTATCATCAAGTGTAGGAATACTGATTTCAACCGCACACTTGGTCTTACGCGCTATTCCTTGAAGGATATCCATATCACGTAGGATACGTGACTGCTTTGTCGTTATCACAACTCCGTAGTCGTTATTCTCAATAACCTTAAGACATTTTCTGGTCAGGCAATATTCTTCCTCATATTTGTTATAAGGATCCCCAAGGTTTCCCATCAATATGATACTCTTGCTCCTCCTGGACTTTAGAACTGTGTCCAGCTGATCTGCGGCGTCAACCTTTACACCAATATCCATGGAATCGCCACCCGGAATCTCTGTAAGTAATATAGAGTCCTCAGTTCGTCCACGATATATATTCAGTCCATTCTGTGGAGTGAGTATATTTTTACTTTCTATTTTGTACATTTCGAGCCCTTTTGTAGATGTATCGTATTATTCTAAATGAGTTATATAAAATCAAAGGTCTGCTGCTGATAATCAAGGTCGCGATATTCAAGCTCCTCGCCCTTTGTCTTGCTGCTATAGTTCACAACAACAGTTGTAGTTCTGTCTCCTGTCATTTGCTGTCCCAATACATAATTGATATCGAAACGTCCTGTAATCTCAGGAGTTGCTCCTCTGGCAGGAACTATCAGCTGACATGAGTTTTCAGCCAGCAACGTAAAGATTGGCTCCCATATATATATATCCTTAGCCGCTCCAAATGGGTTATCTATGAAGAGTGTCTTGGACCTTGCTCCGCTATCAGCCACTGCATACATACCAGCTATATAATTTATTATAGAGATAAGGAACTGTATATAGATACCCTGTGACTGTCCTGTACTGCCAACAGCCTCTTCATATCTAAGATAACGGCTCTGTTCCTTAATTCTTTCTCTCTTATAAAGCAGAAGCTTAATCTTTGACATATCAGTAACGATAACTGAGAAGAGCTTCTTCATAGCAAGACTGCTTCCCAGGAATTTCTGTCTCTCTGCATCACTTTCCTTCTTATCGACTTCTTCAACGATCTGGTCGATATAGTCAGACATACGGTCCTTGATAAACTCATCCTTCACATAAGGAATTGTGAGTCGTATCATTTGAACCTTATTCTCACCCATAGAAATCTCTGAAAGCTTTGTAAGCTTATCCAGCTCAGACTTAACGTCTAGACAACGCTCCACGCACTGATCTACGAAGCTGTCCTTCAGCTGCTGCATGCTGACAAGAGTCTTCTCCACTCTATCTCTTTCAAGAGAAATGATACTAATAACTTCACTTAGTCGAGACAGCAGTTTCTCTGCCTCTACTCTATTCTCAGGAATAACTACATCATCTCTTATAGACATAGCAAGCTCATTTACGCCCATGGTACTCAGAGTTTCAAATACACTCATCTTCACCTTCAGCATATCTGCCTTTGCTCTATCTATATCCTTAGATAATTTATCATATCTTGATAGATAGCTATCAAACTTATCGCCTAGATCATCCACACTTTCAAGTGGTGTAAGTCCCGATATATCGATAGCATTTGCTTCAACTATTCTAGTAGCAAGACGGATGAGATCATCATTTCCTCTAGCCGCTCCTTCAGCAGATTTAAGCTCTGCCTTTAATTTATCCAGCTCCTGTCTCTGCTGCTTATTGATAAGGATCGTATCATCCAGAAGCTTCTGGCTATCCTGTATATCCTTAGTCTCAGATAGTCTGACAAGAGCCGTCTCTCCGAACTCCTGTCCCAGACGTTCCCTGGCATATTCTATACTACCTTCAACTCTGGCCTTCTCAGTTCTTATAAGACTTAGTTCTTTTTCGATACTATCTCTATCTCTATGTAATCTATCGAGTTCCTGTTTTGTAGCCTCTAAGACTTCTTCACTTGCTGCAGTAAGTCCCTCCTTCTTATCTGTATCAGCAAGAAGACTGATATCTACACCAAGCTTTGCTATAGCTTTAGTCTCACGCTCTATAGTACTTGCCAGAGTATCCTGAAGAAGCTTTTCCTTCTCCATAGCCATTCTGCTATCTGTACTACCAGCGAGTGCTACTTCAAATGCCTTCTCTAGCTGAGCCTCGTCCATATCCAGTCTCGGAAATGGAGTTGATTCCATATAGTATACTGCATACTTGTTTTCCCACTTATGCTCAGTACTCAGTTTTTCCTTATCAATACTTTCTAGTTCAGCATTTAATTCCAGAAGACTAAGATCTTTGGTTCTAAGTGTAGAGACGATACTCTCAATTCTTCCCTGAAGTTCTTTACGCTCTTTCTTCAGTTTATCTTTTGTACGGCCAAGCTGAGAGATACGGTCCTGAATGGATACTATATTATTTAGACTGATCAGTTCAGTATGATATCTCTTTATTGCATTTTCAGTATCCAGAAGTTTTCCTTCAGTTTCATTTATACTAAGTTCAAGCGCTCCGAGTTTTTCCTTAAGGCTGGTAAGCTCGCTTCTGATTTCCTTACTCTTTTCCTTAGCTTCAGCATACTCAGCCTCAGCGCTTGGAAGTCCCTTCTCTCGGAAGAGTTTCACAAAGTCAAGATCCTCTCTAAGAGTCTCTAAGATTACTTCACTATTCCTGAGTTCTTCCTGTCTATTATCAAGATCCGCTCCAAGAAGTCTAAGTTTCTGATCCATGAACTTTGGATCAACAAAGAACTCACGGGCTGGTCTTACTGCCTCTACTCCATCTCCTAGAAGTATAGACGCTTCATTTAGACGGTCTCTATCATAGAGATATATTTCTTCATTCAGTCCAAGTTCCATAAGTCCTGGATCTTCAAGAAGTTCCTTAAGATTCTCAACTACAACTCCGTAAGCTATACCGGGTGTCTTCATAAGAAGAGCTTCTCTCTTATCCTCAGGCAGTGCTGCAAGATAATCCATTCCATGCATAGAACTCTTGCCCTGTCTTGTAAAGAGATAATCCATAACCTTCTTTACACCTTCAGACTCTTCTATCAGCTTGCCTTCTCGGATATCTTTTTCTCTATCTTCGAGCTTTCGGAGTACATTCCCCAGCTCATATACATTTATCACTGTATCACTGAGTCTGTCTGTAAGTCTCTTCTCTACATCTTCAGGAGAAGCCTTAACATCATCTGCATATATGGAGCATAGTGATTTAAACTTATCCTTACACTCTCTATATTCCTCTGCCTTCTTCTCCAGATTCTTTTCTTCCATCTCAAGGTCACGAAGCTTTGATGTCACATCCTCAATGCGTGTCTGATATTCACCCTTCTCGTATCCCATATCTTCAAGATTCTTTCTAAGGGTTACAGCACGGTCTTCGCTATCATTTAAAAGCTTCGTCTCTTCTCTTATGGAACCAGCTGGATCCATAAGGAGGGCATAATCAACTTCGTCCTGCATAGAAGCAAGATTCTTATTCTCAGCCTCTATATCCTTATCCAGATAATCAAGTCTACTGCTAGATACAGCGACTTCTGTCTCTGCCTCAGCCTTTTCCTTATTAAGACTATCTATCTCTTCTTTAAGAACTGTCTGCTTCTCTATAACAGACTGCTTCTTCTCCTCCATCTGTGCCAGAGCATTATCCATTCTGTCTCGGATATTTGCTACAACTGTATATACATCAGAGGCACCCTTTGGAATATCCTTCTTCTCATTCTGAAGTAGACCTAGTTCACTCTTCGCCTTCTTAAGAGAAAGATATGACTGTATAGCTGACTTATATCTATAGGACTGATCCTGAAGCTCCATATCAGATGTCAATTTCTTAGACTGAGCTTCCTTTTCTTCGATCAGTTCATTTCTTTTCTCGAGCTCTTCGATATCACGATATATCTTCAGTATCTCAACAAGTTCCTTAGTATCTCTAAGTTTTTCCTCTGCTTCAGCCACATTTGCTGTCAGCGCTTCAAGTCTTGCCTCTCTGCCTTCTTTCTCTTTATTCAGAGTTACAAGGATCTGGCCTGCAGCCTTCGCAGTATCCTCCTGCTCTGTATAAAGAGCCATAAATGAATCTATTCTGTCCACAAGCAGCTTAACCAGTTCTTGCTCATGATCATAGGTCTGTATCCCCTTCTTCTTCTCAGCAAGACTCTTAAGTTCCTCCTGAATAGTCATCAGCAGTGATACAGTATTCTCTGTCTTACCTGTCTCACGCTCAGTCTTTGTCATATATGCCTTCTCAATAATCTCTTCGATAAGAAGGTCTTCTATAACACGGCGAGTAGTCTTATAGTTTGTCTCAAAATATGTTCTTACATGTCCCTCAGTTCTGTTGATTCCTCTGACTATCTCCCAATGACTCTCATATAGACCGTAGTCAGCTATAAATCTCTGATATTCACCCTTTCTGTCAAAAATATAGACAAGAAGATTCTTATCATTTCGAGACAAATCGTGGAGATAATTTCTAAGTGCTTTGTAAGAAATGTGTTCGTTATCCTTCACAAGCGGAAGGTTAATAATGTCATTTTTATTATAATCTCTATAGAAGATAACGTAGTTGAAATACTCTATCTGAGCAGTCTGACTGGAGTTCTCTTCTCCTTCAGTCTCCATAGTCGCAGCCTTTCTGGCAGCGAAGCCAGTAGTCATATATCTCATGCCTTCCTTGATATCACAAGGATCAAGCTTCCACTCTATAAGACTATGGATTACTGTATTGCTAGGATCACGGAATAACTTCTCTATAGGCTGTTTATCATCAAGCGTACAATTAGGTATCAGATTCTGCATAAGAAGCAGCATAAGCACACTCTTACCACCTCCATTCGCAAGGTCGTAGAGTGTATTGCGTCCGTACATCCTCATAGAGAAATCATCATACCCTTGTGTACCGAAGTTGTACTTTACGTTATTAACTCTGATTCGGTTGATACTAGGCATCTATTCACCCTCCTCAGTATC